>JAPKEJ010000070.1 GCA_028822155.1 Porticoccaceae bacterium | reverse complement strand
ATTCTTCAGCCAATGATGAACGGCAAGACCAGCATAGGATAATAGGCCTCTCGCATATGGGCTTCCTACCTCTTTTTTTACAATTTAAATGGGCGGCAAGTATTCGTTGTCGGCGGCGTCCGCCTAACAAGAGGGAAAAGTAGTCAAGGAATATAAATGAAATCTGAATTTGATTATGACCTATTTGTTATTGGCGCAGGCTCAGGGGGCGTGCGCGCCGCTCGGATGGCGGCTAACAGAGGAAAAAAAGTAGCGGTGGCTGAAGAGCGCTATCTTGGTGGCACCTGTGTCAATGTCGGCTGTGTACCCAAAAAGTTATTTGTTTATGCGTCTCAATTCCCCGAGTTATTGCAAACCAGTAAAGGCTTTGGCTGGAATCAGACCGAGCAGCCAGTGTTTGACTGGCCAACGCTGCGAGATAACAAGACTGCTGAGATTGAGCGTCTAAATGGCATTTACAACAACCTTATTAATAATAGTGGCGCCGATCTTTTCGATGGCCGCGCAATGGTTGTTGGTCCTCAACAGGTCGAGGTTAACGGCAAAACTTATAGTGTTCGGACAATATTAGTCGCCACCGGCGGCTGGCCGTTCATTCCAGAATTTCCCGGCAGTGAGCATGCGGTAAGCTCTAATGAAATGTTCTTTCTGGACGAACTCCCCAAAAAGGCGGTTGTCGTTGGCGGAGGCTATATTGCCGTAGAGTTTGCCGGCATTTTGAATGGACTGGGCGTCGACACCCACCTTGTTTACCGTGGTACTAATCTACTGAAGTCATTCGATAGAGAGATGAGCGATAAAATCACCCAAGGAATGGCAGAAAAAGGGGTCAATATTCATCTCAGCCAGCAGGTCACTCACATTGCAGCAAAGGCCGATGGCTATTCGGTTACTTTTGATGACCAGACCTCTATGGACTCTGATTTAGTGCTTTATGCGACCGGTCGTCAGGCCAATACGGCTGGGCTTGGACTTGAGAATACCGCAGTTGAGTGTCGCTCAAATGGCTCAATCGTGGTCGATGAACATTTTTGTACCGCAGAGCCCTCAGTCTATGCGCTGGGTGATGTTATTGACCGTGTGCAGTTGACGCCGGTGGCCATTCAAGAGGCAATGGTTCTGGTCGATGCCTTATACGGCGACGGACTTGCCACCATCGACTACGACAATATTCCCACCGCCGTGTTTTGCCAGCCCGAGTTAGGCACTGTGGGCTTGAGCGAAGAAGACGCGCAGACAAAATACGCTGATATTAGTGTGTACACCTCGGATTTCAAACCAATGATGCAGACCCTAGGTGGTGGCAACGATCGAATAACTATGAAACTGATCGTCGACAACCAGACTGACAGGGTCATTGGCTGTCATATGGTGGGTGATCATGCCGCAGAGATTGTTCAGGGAATGGGCATTGCCCTAAAAGCGGGTGCAACCAAAGCTCATTTTGATGCGACTGTGGGCATACACCCTTCAGCAGCCGAAGAATTCGTTACTATGCGAGAGCCTACTCGCTAGAACTGGCTCTTAGCACGTTCCAACAGGCAGAGGCTCAGAAACTTGAGATCTGAAAGACTGCGTGCTGAGTCCGTTGGATTTTGGTCAACGATCACTAAGAGTAGGGCATGGCTGACTTCCATCCATTCGCTTCCCAGCCTCGATAGCTCTGCTTCATCATCTGATATTTCTAAACGCCTAAACATACGAGCCATCGACGCGATAATCAGCTCATCGTGCTGGCTATCCAGCTCTTTGAGCTCTGGAACACCGAACATGGCCTGCACCAGCGGAAGGATACCGCTCTGGTTCTTGTAAACCAACAGGGTACGATCCATCACCTTTTCAACGAACTTCTTAAGACTTAACGACTCTATTTTGTGAGCCTCAAGCTCTAGCAAGGCGAGGTTCCATTCACCCAGCCACTGTTCCGCTAGAGCATATAGAATGGCGTATTTGTTGGGAAAATAGTGATAAAGAGTGCCGACCGATACGCCAACCCGCTTAGCCACCAAAATCGTGGTTAAATCATCTTGACCAACTTCCTCGAGCAGCACCGCTGTAGCGGCCAAAATTTGCTCACGCCTTGCCAATGCCCGCTTTTGGACTGGCTTACTTCGTGGCGACAGAGCTCTAATAGATGCCATGATAAGTCCTCCTAAAATCGATCGCGCATGGCGTAGTAGAGCATACCCGCTACCATACCGGGCCAACGCAACAGTGTGCCCCCAGGGAACTTACCCGTGGGAAGATTAGCCATTATATCAAAACGCTCGTGCTTACCGCTGATAGCTTCTGCTACAAGCTTTCCAGCAAAGGTAGCCGTAGGCACACCATGCCCAGAATAACCCTGCAGATGCCAAATATTGCCGTTAATGCGACCAAAGTGGGGGAGGCGGTTCAATGTGATCGCTAGAGTTCCACCCCAACCATAATCAATCTGGGTATTACTAAGTTGCGGATACACCTCTAACATGTACTTTTGGACAAAACTTTTGATATCACGAGGGAATCCGCGCCGGTAGTTCTCACCACCACCAAAAATGAGACGATTATCAGCCGATAACTTCCAGTAATTGATTACAAACCGAGAGTCGGCCATAGATGTGTCCTTTGGTATTATGGAGGCGGCGACCTCTGGTGAGAGAGGCTCCGTGGCTAGGACAAAGTTATTGATCGGCATAATATAGCCGTTTATCTTGGGCTCAAGATCTTCAATATAACCATTACAGGCCAAAATCAGCTCGCTAGCAGTAACTTGGCCATGGCCTGTCTTAACAATCACCGGTGTGCCGCTGTAGGACTGTACTCGTGAGTTCTCGTAAATAGTGACACCGGCATCTACCGCTGCTTTGGCAAGGCCTAAAGCGTACTTTAGGGGGTGTAGGTGTAACGTAGCTTTGTTCCACTGCGCCCCGTAATAAACGTCACTGCCTATTACTTCACTGATTCTATTTCTAGGAATATATTCTAAATCGTTGAAATTGTAACGGTTTTTAAAGAACTCTATCTCCTCTTCAAGCTCCTTGCAGTAGCCTGGCTTGTGTGCAAAGTTAACATCACCATACTTTAAATCACACTCAATACTGTTCTCTAGGATCAAATCTCGCACGGTATCAACAGCTTCAAGACCCATATTCCAGAGAGATAGAGCGGTTTCGCGGCCAAACTTTTTCTCTATATCCTGCTGTTCCATCCTCTGACCAGTACCCACATGGCCTCCATTTCGGCCGGAAGCACCAAAAGCAACCGTCTCAGCCTCCAAAATAACTACTTTATAACCGCGCTTGGCAAGATGTAGGGCAGAAGACAGCCCTGTATAGCCCGCACCCACAATGCAGACATCCACAGTTATATCGCCCTTAAGGGCTTTATAGCTAGGCGCCACAGGGGTGCTAGCGGAGTAGTAAGAGTCCATAAAGTACTTCTTTGAAATAGGTTTGATTGACATTATGATCTTTTTGAATAATAATTCAACTTTAATTGAATGATAGTTCGATTTCTAACGAGACAAAGGTGCTCCATGGCAAGCGATAAAACAATCGAAAATTGGCTAAAAGACAACGAAATCAAGGAGATTGAGTGTCTTGTTCCTGACATGACGGGTAATGCGAGAGGGAAATTTATTCCCGCGAAAAAATTCCTTAAGGAAGACAGTCGAATGCCGGAAGGTATCCTCGCGCAATCGGTCACCGGTGAATACTCGGATGATTACTGGGATCTTCTCGATACCATCGATGGCGACATGCTGCTAAAACCCGACCCAAGTACGGCACGACTAGTGCCTTGGGCAAATGAGGTAACCGGTCAGATCATTCACGACTGTTTTACAAAGGATGGTCAGCCGCACCCATTTTCAAGCCGCAACATATTAAAGCGTGTACTGGCGCTTTATGAGAAAGAGGGCCTAACGCCCATAATCGCGCCTGAGATGGAGTTTTACCTAGTAGAGCAGAACCCGGATCCAGATTTGCCCCTTAAGCCACCAATAGGGCGCTCTGGCCGGCCTGAGAGCGCTAGGCAGTCGTACAGTATTGATGCTGCTAATGAGTTTGAGCCTTTTGTTAAGTTAATGTACAACTATTGCGAAGCCATGGAACTGGACATCGATACGCTTATTCATGAATCCGGCGCGGCCCAGCTTGAGGTCAACTTTCTTCATGGTGATCCGTTAAAGTTAGCAGACCAAGTGTTCACCTTTAAACGGACTGTTCGTGAAGCCGCTCTTAAAAATGGCATATACGCCACATTTATGGCTAAACCAATGTCTACAGAGCCTGGATCTGCGACACATATACACCAAAGTCTTCTTGATTCGTCGACTGGAAATAACGTATTTGCCAATGAAGAGGGTGAGTACAGTGAAACTTTCTATCATTATATGGGCGGTCTGCAGAAGTACACGCCATACGTTATGAGCCTATTCGCACCTAACGTGAACTCCTACCGGCGTTTTACACGCGAGATTTCAGCGCCCATTAATCTTCACTGGGGCTACGATAACCGGACCACGGGCTTGCGCGTACCAGACGCAGATCCGAAGAACTATCGTGTAGAGAACCGCTTTCCAGGGGCTGATGTGAACCCTTATTTAGCTATAGCAGCTACCTTGGCCTGTGGTTATTTAGGAATGAAAAACAAAACAAAGCCTTCGGAGGCCTTTGAAGGTAACGCTTACGAGGAAGATGCCGAATTGCCAAGGACATTGGAAGAGGCTTTGCGCGGACTACAGGAAGATCAAGAAATCATTGACTTGTTCGGTGAGAGCTTCATTCAACTGTATACCTCTGTAAAGCTTGTCGAATTTGAAGAGTTCCACAAAGTAATATCATCCTGGGAGCGTGAGCACTTTTTGCTTAAAGTATAGCGAAAACAGTTATATGGGTTATTGTCTACAAAGATTAAATTGAAACGTTCACGCGCGCTTATTTGCCACGTTCGTCATTTTCATTGAGCCTCATCTTTATAATGTATGCGCTTTCCGGCGCACACATAGCTGAATCAACTTTCGTGCGGTAGCTGGATAGATTTTTAAGTTTGTAGTTTAAAAGCGTTAAATGCGAAAGCACTTCACGGAGCTGAACAGGTGAAACTGGCCCTTTAATTCTATTGATATGTGCAGAAAATAAATTCATTGCGGCACAGGAGTCATCAAAGACTGCTAAGAAAGCAATATCATTAAGGTTCTGACTTTATAGTGAGCTTATAGCGATAGCCTGAAAAATGGACGATATCAACGAGACCCTAGACTCACCATTTTTGGATAATGTTGCAAAGGTGAACGGGGGAGTCTCGGTTCTCGTGGCAGAGTAGACGACGCCCGCCGACTAGAGGGAATTCAGTTTCGGGTACTTGGGCGTACCGATAAACTCAATAGTGCTGGCGGTGGCGGGTGGCAAGCAGATTACTAACATCAGCGGGAACCGCAAACAGGCCTACTTTTTGGCAGAGTCCGCTAACTGCTTTAATTCGTCGATCATACGCTGGCGATTTGGAAACCAAAATGTGTGTGCCTCACCAGGGAAATAGATTGCTTTAGATTGAGGTATTGCTGCTTCAACCCGTCGCGCAATCGATACTGGTACGTTAACGTCTTCCTCTCCATGCATAATCGTAAATGGCGTATGTATCATACCGAAATCAAACGTCGAGGCGTCGGCCGCATATAACTGCATTTCTTGACGAGCTCCCGCTGGCCCCGCTGAACGATTAGATTCTCCACTTAAAGCCATAAAGTGAAACAAGTGCAAATCTAGCGCATCCTGCCGGGATTCCTCCGGCAAGACCTTCAACATCTTTAGTCGCGCCTCCTCAGTATTCGATTTAGCCATATTGCTATAGATCGCACGAAAAAGTGGGAACGAGAGAATCTTGGGTAATTTTGCAAAAAAAACACCCAATTTGATAAACAACTTGGAAGCAGCATGTTCCTCCCTTGTAGGTGGCATCATTCCACACACCGTCAGCACACCTGCTATACGGTCAGACAGATCCCTGGCCAATATGCAGCAATAAGCACCCCCGCCCGATATTCCCCAAACTATGACTCTTTCAATGCAAAGATGATCCAATAATTGCCTTACGTCTGAACTCCAGTCGCCTAAATTGCGATTGGGTTGAAAGTCCGACTTTCCATATCCAGGCCTGTCTGGACTGATAATTCTAAGCCCCGCCGCTTTCGCTAAATCATGAAACAACAAGCCACCGAACCGTGAATCGGGTGTTCCATGTAAGAACAATACGGGTATCCCAGAAGGATCGCCGCACTGCAGCCACGCCAAGCGCCGCCCATCGTCCAAAATCAGAGTTTCCGCTTGGTCAGCGGTGACTGAGAGAGTGTCTTGTATAAATTCAATACTCATTAAAACTCCAAGCTCAATCGTAAGGAAAATGCACGTGGCCTTATGTAGTAAACGTCCCTTACATTATCAGAAATAAACAGGATATTAGAAATTCCACGCGTGTCTTCAAGATTCCTAAGCTGCGCACTTAAACGGGGGCGCCAATGTAATTAGACAAGATATTGTGGTCCAGCAAACAAACTAACGATACTTGGAGT
>JAPKEJ010000069.1 GCA_028822155.1 Porticoccaceae bacterium | reverse complement strand
AGGGATCACTTGTGATTCCTCCGCCAGCTGCTGGCATATTTTTGGTGCCGACTCAAACAAGCATGAATAATGTGAAAACCCCTCCATTACTTCAGTGTTTTTACACCCTGGGATCATATCAGCTAGATATTTAGCCATACCAACAGGAGACCAATTATCACTGGCACCATGCCAAATATAGGTGTTGACCTTACATTCATTAATACGCACCTTCCAAGGAGCTACATATTGATTTATGTCTCTTATATATCCCTTTAGGCTTTTATTAAAACAACTCTTCAAAATTGGGGTAATATAATTTTCGAAGTCTCTATTTCGAGTCAATTCTTTATCTTTACCCGCGGCACTTGCAAACAATATTTTAAACAGTAGATTTGGAGTCAGCTTTGCTAAGAGTGATTGGCAATAAGATAATAGAGTGAAAACCGCGGGATAGTTCATTGCAAGAGAAAAAACCACTCCCCCAGCCATGCCATCTAAAAAGTTACCTTCAACCAGCGGCGCGGCGGGTGCGACAAGGTGTAGATTGCCAACTTGATCGCCCAAATACAGACTTGTTTCAAGTGCCACATGGCACCCTATGGAAAATCCAATTAGATCAACTTTACCGTCATTAACTTTATCTTTAATGGCATCTGCTAAATTCTGATAATAACCCTTTCCTTGGAGCGTCAACTCAGCAGAAAGCCGGTCGTAGCAGATTATATTTAAACCATACTCTTTGCCGTGCTTGTCAAAGATTGAGCACTCATCAGGTGACCCTGGTGCACCATGAAAATACACAACAGTTTTCCCTGTTGGATTCCCATATTCAATAAATTTTAGTCTATTTTCCATCATCATAGTCTGACATAGATGGGCAAGAACAAACCAAATTACGGTCGCCATATACATGATCTAGTCGCCCCACTGGCGGCCAGTATTTGTCGGTTCGCAGTGAATCCAATGGATAGACAGCCTGACGCCGAGTATAGGCGCGCGACCAGTCATCGATACTCACAATAGCTGCTGTGTGGGGGGCTCCCACCAGAGGATTGTCATCTAAACTAAACTCACCACTGGCGACCTGCTCAATCTCGCTCCTTATAGCAATCATTGCATCACAGAACCGATCAAGTTCTGCTTGAGATTCACTCTCTGTTGGCTCAATCATCAAGGTTCCTGCAACAGGAAATGACATCGTAGGGGCATGAAATCCAAAGTCGATAAGACGTTTAGCAATATCATCGACACTGATACCAATGTCGTCTTTAATCGAGCGCACATCTAAAATACACTCGTGCGCTACTCTGCCGTTAGCGCCGGTGTAAAGCACCTCATAATGCCCCTGAAGTCGCTTGGCTATATAGTTTGCGTTCAAGATCGCCACCTCGGTGGCCCTTTTAAGACCTACCCTGCCCATCATGCGAATATACATCCAAGTGATTGGCAATATACTGGCGCTACCAAAGGGGGCTGCGGATATCTGTGCGCCTTCGCGATCGCCGTCTTTAGATTCTCTCGGTAAAAATGGCGCTAGATGCTCTCCGACCCCAATAGGTCCGACACCTGGGCCGCCCCCACCATGAGGAATACAAAAAGTTTTGTGTAAGTTCAGATGAGAAACATCACCTCCAAATTTACCTGGCTGGCAAACGCCAACCATAGCATTTAGGTTGGCACCATCAATGTAAACCTGACCACCCTGCTGATGGACAATATCGCAAATATCGGTAATTTTTTCCTCGAACACTCCATGGGTAGAGGGATAAGTCACCATAATTGCTGCAAGTTTGTCAGCGTGTAAAGTGGTCTTTTCCTGTAAATCTTTTATATCAACGTTGCCCTGATCATCACATTTTACAACCACTACAGCCATGCCGCACATTTGTGCGGAAGCAGGGTTAGTGCCGTGGGCCGAGCTAGGAATGAGGCAAACCGTTCGATGCGTATCACCGCGACTCTCATGGTAACCTCGAATCGCCAACAAGCCTGCATACTCTCCTTGAGAACCCGCATTAGGCTGCAATGACATTGCATCATAGCCGGTGGCAGCACAGAGCATTTGCTCGAGTTGCTCGATCATTATTTGATAACCAACTGTCTGATCAACAGGTGCAAAAGGATGCATGTTGGAAAATTCAGGCCAGGTGATCGGCAACATTTCGGCTGTCGCATTAAGCTTCATGGTGCAAGAGCCTAGTGGTATCATGGCTCGATCCAAAGCAATATCCTTGTCTGACAGCCTGCGTAAATACCGCAACATCTCGGTTTCAGATTGATACTTATTAAATGTAGGGTGGCTCAAAAAGTCATCGGTTCTTATTAAGTTACTCGGAAGAGTTTCTGTTGTCTCTAATGCTAGCTTGTCTGCATCCAGGTTATGATTAACCAACAAAATATTCCACAACGCTACTACGTCACCAAGTTCAGTTGTTTCATCTAAGGAAATACCAACGGTATCTTTGTTAATTAGCCGCAGATTGATCTCTTGTTCTTGAGCAAATTTAACGACCGACTCAGTACGCTCACCCAAACACAAGGTAAGGGTGTCAAACCAGCTGGTATTCAACGGTTTTATACCCTGCTTTTCTAGTCCGCCTGCTAAGATTGAGGTCAAAAGGTGTATTCTTTGGGCAATTCGCTGTAACCCTTGTGGGCCGTGATACACAGCATACATACCGGCAATCACGGCCAGTAGCACCTGCGCTGTGCAAATGTTGGATGTCGCTTTCTCTCGCCGAATATGTTGCTCTCGGGTCTGTAGTGCCAAACGATAGGCTGGAGCGCCGCTCGAATCTTTCGATAGGCCAACCAAACGGCCCGGTAAATTGCGCTTAAACGCTTCACGGGTAGCCATGTATCCAGCATGGGGGCCCCCAAAACCTAGTGGCACACCAAATCTTTGGCTCGAACCGATCGCGACATCTGCCCCCAACGATCCTGGTGATTCTAGCAACACCAAACTAAGAAGATCGGCGGCCATAACGACCAAACCGCGCTGCTCTTGAACCTTGGCAATAATATCTCGATGATTGCGTACTTCTCCGCTACATCCCGGATACTGCAATAAGATGCCAAAGGCATCTCCAGAGAATTTATCAGGATTCCCTATTTGCACCTCAATACCTATCGGTTCAGCGCGGGTCTTAATAATCTCAATAGTCTGTGGAAAACAGTCTTGGTCAACGAAAAAACACATTGATTTAGACTTTGATATACGCTGACACAAGGCCATTGCCTCTGCTGCTGCAGTACCCTCGTCCAACATGGATGCATTGGATATCTCCATACCAGTGAGGTCGGTAATCATAGTTTGGAAATTGATGAGCGCTTCTAGACGACCTTGCGAGATCTCAGGTTGATATGGCGTATAGGCGGTATACCACGCGGGGTTCTCTAGTATATTTCTTTGAATGACATTGGGCGTTATAGTGCCGTAATACCCTTGACCAATAAAACTTCGAAAAACCTTATTATGACTGGCAATTTCACGCAACTCGGCGAGCGCCTTGGCTTCAGTGCAACCATCAATAATATCTAAGCTCTCGGTCATCGCAATAGCTGCTGGAACGACTTCACTGGTCAGCTGTTTCAAACTATTACACCCCAAGACTTCGAGCATCGCCTGCTGATCTGTATTTGAGGGACCCACATGCCGTTCAATAAATTCAGCAGAATTTTGCAGATCAGCAAGTGTTCTTGTTTTCTTCAGCATTATGATGTCTCCAGTTATTCTTTGGGTCTACGCGTTTTCAGAAATATAGTCTTGGTAGTCAGCTTCATTTATTAATTCAGAAACATCGTAGCCCTCATCTAAGGCTAACTTAAAAATCCACCCATCCTTTTGCGGTGAACTATTGAGGAGCTCGGGCTCTTCAATCAACGCTGTATTTACACCGACTACGGTCCCGCTAAGAGGTGTATTTATCTCTCCGGCGGCTTTTACCGACTCAATCACTGCGACCTCATCCCCCTCAGCTAGTAAGGCGTCGACTTCAGGTAACTCTACAAAAACAACATCACCCAGTTGCTCTTGTGCAAATTCAGTGACACCAATCGTGGCAATCCCATCGGTAATATCTAACCACTCATGATCTCTTGTATAGATTTTTTCGCCCATAATGGACTCCTATTAATTTTTTAATGACCGCGATAGTAACGCTGAGGAACCATTGGCATTTTCACCAAGGTCATTGCACGAGACTTACCTCTGACCAGCGCATCTAACTTGGTGCCCACCGCAGAAAAATCGCTTTCTACATAACCCATAGCAACCGGAATCTGCAGGGTCGGGCCAAATCCACCACTAGTAATCACGCCAACAATATTTCCTTGATCGTCAACAATTTCGGCACCTTCTCTTACCGGGGCGCGGCCGTCGATCACAAATCCAACTCTTTTTTTGCTGACGCCACCCGCTAGGTGCCTAAGTATTCGGTCAGACCCTAAGAAACCTCCTGACTTAGAACCTCCCTCACGTCGCGACTGACTAATACTCCAGCTTAGGCCAGCCTCAACGGGAGATTTACTGGTATCCATATCGTGACCATAGAGACACAAACCTGCTTCAAGCCTCAAAGAATCACGGGCACCAAGGCCAATCCATTGAACATCGTCATACGCCAATAACTGGTCAGCAAGCGCCAATGCATTTTCATCTGACACCGAGATTTCAAAGCCATCTTCCCCGGTATAGCCCGACCGAGTCACATAGCACTCAATACCGCCAATAGAGACGCGGCATCCGTTCATGAAAAAGAGTTCGTTGGCCGGAGGGGCTAATTCGCCGATAATATTTTTGGCTTTTGGGCCCTGAATGGCGAGTAAACTGTGCCCGCTAAGATAGGTGATATCCAGATTGCCTAGATGTTCTCTAAGATGCTTAATGTCTTGCTCTTTGCAACCAGCGTTGACGACTAAAAAGAAGCAGTTATCAGCCCATCGTGTGATAATCAGGTCATCCAAGATGCCACCGAGTTCAGACGTAAAAGTAGCGTAGGTTTGCTGACCGATGGTCAATGCTTCCAGGTCAACTGGCACAAGCCGTTCTAAAGCCGCAGCCGCACCCTCACCTTCAACAACCACCTGGCCCATGTGAGAGACATCGAATAGACCTGCGTGCCCTCGAGTATGCAGGTGCTCTTGCATGATTCCGCCGGTGTATTGCACAGGCATCAGATAGCCTGCAAAGGGCACCATCTTGCCGCCCGCTTCAACGTGATAATCGTAAAATATAGTTCGCTTGACGTCAGGTGCATTAGACATAAATTTTTCGTCCTTTGAGCAGATGACTAAATGAATAGCCTACATAATAAGGCTCTATTAGTAATATGTTAAATTAATACCTATAATGTTATTATTTATAATATAAATACTTAATTAGTCATTCAGAATCAAAGGTCTCATATGAAGAACCTGCCCATGGACTTACTGCGGTCATTTGTATCCGTAGCTCAGCTAAACAGCGTAACCAAGGCTGGTGAATTGCTAGGTCGTTCACAACCCGCCATAACCCTGCAAATTCAGCGCCTTGAACAACTTGTCGATGAAACATTACTGGTTAGAAGCGGAAAAACAATGGACTTGTCAGAGGCAGGAGCCAGGCTGTATGAGTACGCCAATCAGATACTGTCGTTGAATGACCTAGCGGTTAGTGAATTTTCCAAAAGTTCGGTAACCGGAAAGATAAGACTAGGTATCCCCAGTGAATTTGCTACCGTATTACTACCCAAAATAGTGAGTCGGTTTGCCAAGGCATACCCTAATGTGACCCTAGAGGTAAACTGTGAGCTGAGTAAAAACCTACTGACCAAGGCTGGAAAAGCCAGTCACGATTTAATACTGGCACTCCAAGATGACGCCACCGTAAAAAACGCTGATTTAGTTAAAACAGACCCTTTGGTATGGGTGTCCAGCTCGAACATCACCTCCCAAAGAGTGTCGGTTGTGCCTTTAATAGTCGCATCTCAAGGCTGTATTTATCGGAACAGAGCAATCAGTGTTCTTAATCAGTCTAAACAGCCTTGGCAAATCGTCTATACCAACCCAGACCTAACCGGTATTCAGTACGCGATTCAAGAGGGTTTGGGGGTCACTGTACTAGCAAAAAGCACAGTCCCAGATAATTTGAAAATACTGCGTTCATCGCCCCGCTTTCCCGATCTTGGCGAGGTGGGCATCAGTCTTATCTTTACTAGTCAAAATAAGAAAAATAACGCATTGCATCTACTGGCAGAATTTTTAAAAACAGGGCTAGCTTAAGGCCTCTGTTATTCCCGGACTTGCATCAGATTAAGGCTGTGAGCTTATCGCCGGTTCCTTCACTGGAGAAGCAGTCAAACTCTTTAGCTGACTTTCCCCCAAAGCATAATCAAGATCATCAATTAGATCGTTAACATCTTCTATACCGACCGACAGGCGCAATAAATTTGACCCTATTCCAGCCTCTTTAAGTGCTTCTGGGCTCATCGCAGCGTGAGTCATTGTCACTGGGTGACAAATGAGGCTCTCGACCCCGCCCAAAGATTCAGCCAAAGAAAAATATTCAAGGTTATGAACAAAGGTTTTCAGGCAAGCTTTGTCTAGATTCAAGCAAAACGAGAACATGGCACCAAAGCCATTTTGTTGTTTTGCTGCTATTTCATGAGTTGGGT
>JAPKEJ010000068.1 GCA_028822155.1 Porticoccaceae bacterium | reverse complement strand
GTGACGGATTTAGCCAAATTGCGTGGCTGATCTACATCCGTGCCTTTCAATAACGCCACATGATAGGACAACATTTGAAGGGGCAGGGTATAGACAATAGCTTCAAGACTCTTTGGAATTGGAGGCATATCAATCACAGTAATGCCTGGCTCACTTTTAAAGTTAGCATTACAGTCAGCAAACACAAACAACTGCCCACCTCGAGCGCGCACCTCGTGAAGATTAGACTTTAGCTTGTCCAATAACGCGTTCTCAGGAGCAACTGCCACCACGGGCATGTCTTCGTCAACCAAGGCCAATGGCCCGTGTTTAAGCTCCCCAGCTGGATAGGCTTCAGCATGAATATAGGAAATCTCCTTAAGCTTTAGGGCTCCCTCAAGGGCAATAGGATATTGTTCGCCTCGGCCTAAAAATAAGGCATGGTGTTTATTGGCAAACGCCTCTGACATTTCTTCAATCACAGGATCTAAGGCAAGCACTCGCTCGCAAAGCTCAGGAAGTTGATGCAGGTTCTTAACCAGCTCCGCCTCCACCGTTGCTGACAGCCCTGTATGCCGCCCCAGCGAAAGCGTCAAGAGTTGCAGGGCTACTAGCTGAGTAGTAAAGGCCTTGGTCGAGGCTACGCCAATCTCGGGTCCCGCCATGGTCATAAGCGAAATGTCAGACTCTCGGACAAGTGAGCTATTAGCCACGTTGCAAATAGCCAAAAACCCAAGGTAACCACTTTCTTTGGCTTTATGGAGTGCGGCCAGCGTATCTGCAGTCTCACCAGATTGAGAGATACTAACAAATAAGGTCCCCTCAGCCACTGCAACCTTGCGATAACGGTACTCGCTGGCGACTTCAACCTGGCAGGGCAAGCCAGCTAGGTCTTCAAGCCAATACTTCGCCACCAAACCAGAATGAAAGCTGGTGCCGCAAGCGATGATATGAATGTTCTTTGTCTGCGCAAAAAGGACTTCTGCTTGGTGGCCAAAGACCGCCTCCAAAATATGGTCTTTCCCGATTCTCCCGGCAAATGTATTCGCCAATACGGTTGCCTGTTCAAACATTTCTTTTTGCATGAAATGTCGATATTGACCTTTATCGGCCACTTGGTCCGTTTCACTTACTTGGTGCACTTCTCGCTGAGCTACTTTCCCTTTAATGTTAAATACTGTGTACGCCTCACTGGAAAGCTCTACCACATCGCCTTCTTCAAGGTACACAAAGCGATCAGTGACCTGCCGTAAGGCCATCTGGTCTGATGCTATAAAGTGCTCATCTATACCGACACCAAGAACTAAGGGGCTGCCGCTTCGAGCGCCAACTATCAAACCAGGATACTCATCCGATATAACGCCTAATGCATAGGCTCCCTCAAGGCGCGCAAGAGTCTTGTTTACAGCGTCTCTAAGGCCGGTACTAGTGCCGAGGTAATGATGAACAAGATGTGCAATGACTTCGCTGTCGGTGTCAGACTGAATTTCATAGCCCGCAGCTCGCAGCTCTTCTCGCAGAGCCTCGTGATTTTCAATAATGCCGTTATGCACTACCGATACACCAGTAGAGACATGTGGGTGAGAGTTTATGCTGCTAGGCGCACCGTGCGTCGCCCACCGAGTATGTGAGATTCCGACATTGCCAGACACAAAGTTGCCCTTGCAAACAGCCTCTAGGTCTGCGACTTTACCAATGGTTTTGCGCGTCTGTAACGCGTTGTCGCTATCGAGAATCGATAGTCCTGCAGAATCATAGCCTCGATATTCAAGACGATGCAGCCCCTCAATAAGAATTTTATACACATTACGCTGAGCAGTGGCGCCAACAATTCCGCACATTCTTTAATCTTCCTTCTTGTTTTTGGTTGGCCGTTTCCAGCCATCAATATTTCGTTGCTTGGCTCGACTTACCGCTAAAGCGTCCTTTGGAACATCGGCCGTCAGGGTGGACCCTGCGCCGACAAATCCTCCGTCGGCAACTGTAATTGGTGCCACTAGCGTGCTGTTCGAGCCAACAAATACATTATTTCCTAAATCGGTTTTATGTTTATTGGCGCCATCATAGTTACAAGTAATCGTACCCGCGCCAATATTCACATTTTCACCCAACTCAGCATCACCAACATAACTGAGATGGTTAATTTTGCTGCCTTTGCCAACCTGTGCTTTCTTAGTCTCAACAAAGTTACCAACCTTTGTGTCGCTGCCAAGAACAGTCCCCGGGCGCAACCGCGCGAAAGGGCCTACTATGGCACGATCTCCCACGACTGATTCTTCAACGATCGTGTTAGCTTTAATCTCAACACCATCACCGATAGTGCTATTAATAATTATGCAATTGGGCCCAATGGAGACTCCACTGCCGATCACCACGCTACCTTCAAACACGCAGTTAATATCAACAAAATTGTCCGTTCCAGCGGTCAAATCACCGCGCTGATCAAATCGCTCAGGGTCGGCAAGTGTTGTGCCCGAGGACATTAATGTTTCTGCTTGCTGCCTCTGGTGCGCCCGCTCTAATTGGCTCAATTGAATTCTGTTATTCACGCCTTCTACCTCAGTGGCCGACTTAGGATGAATACTGCAAACCTCAACACCATTATCTCGAGCAATAGCGATTAGGTCTGTTAGATAATACTCTCCCTGAGCATTATTGTTGGTTATTTGTGGCAACCAGTCCCTTAGCTGGCTTGCCTCTAAAGCTAATACTCCCGTATTGACCTCAGTAATCTCTCGTTGCTCAGCTGTCGCATCCTTTTGTTCGATTATAGACGCTATTGCCCCATCTTGGTCGCGAACAATCCTCCCATAGCCGTCTGGCTGGTCAAGATGGATAGTCAGCAAGCCCATGGAGTGATCAGTTACTACATTAAGAATGTCGGTGATAGTGGCGGGCAAGATAAGAGGAACATCGCCGTATAAAACTAATACTTTCGCATGGTCGCATAAATATGGCAACGCCATCTGGACGGCATGGGCAGTACCAAGCTGCTTTTTTTGTTGTACAAAAATATGTCCAGCATTGTCAAACGCCTGCTCGACCTTTTTAGCGCCGTGGCCAGTGACTATGATCCTTTTTGCCTCAGCGATGGTCGCTGTCGCCCCTACCACATGGCTCAGCATTGAGCGGCCCGCCAATTTATGTAGTACTTTGGGCAGCGCAGAACGCATTCGCGTTCCCTTGCCGGCGGCTAGGATAATGATATTGGTTTTCGTCATAGTGCCATCACTTACAATCTAACTTTAATCGCTGATTTATTGTTTTTACGGTACTGTGAATGAGACCGTAACTCAAGCCCATTATATCTCTTATGTATACAGCATCGCATTGCTTTTCGGCTTTAAGCCTTTTTGACGGCGGGGACCTCTAGGTCAGCAATTCGTCATTTTGTTATTCGGCTCGAGTCGAGTTACGCAATGTCTGCGGGGTATCTTAAGAATTTGGGGTTTGCTTAAAACTAAAGGATCCACTCAAACAAGGACAGTCAAGATAACCTATTAGCCGCTCGCAAAAGATCAATAATTGCCGATAAGCTCATCATTGAAAATTCTGGCAGCACGAGGATTGCTACTTTAGTTGTATCTTTGTTTTGCGACATTACCTAGATTGCTAATTATGTTTCGTATATTGTAGTGCATTACTTACTGATTTTGCCAAGCTATTAAGCTCTCAACAATCACTTAGATCAATGAGGCCACTCATGCCATTAAATATCAATACTAACGTTTTTATCACCTGCGCCGTTACGGGCTCTGGTAGCACCCAAGATCGTAGTTCTGAGGTGCCTCGCTCACCGAAACAGATTGCAGAGAGCGCTATTAGCGCCGCCAAGGCGGGGGCGGCTATTGTGCATTGTCATGTGCGTGACCCAGAGACTGGCGTGGGCTCACGAGACCCCAAGCTGTATCGAGAACTTACTGAGCGGATTCGCGACTCATCTACGGATGTGGTTCTAAATCTGACTGCTGGCATGGGAGGCGATGTGGTTTTTGGCCCTGCGTCCGCACCTTTACCGTTGCAAGAGGGCACGGATATGGGCAGCGCCGAAAGCCGAATAGAGCCTATGGCTGATTGCTTGCCTGAAATATGCACCCTAGATTGTGGCACGATGAATTTTGCAGAAGCTGATTATGTCATGACCAACACCCCGGGGATGTTGCGGGAGATGGGTAGCATGATGACTGAATTGGGCATTAAGCCTGAGATTGAAGCCTTTGACACGGGGCATCTGTGGTTTGCAAAACAATTAGTGGAAGAGGGCGTTCTCGATAGCCCGGCGTTGGTGCAGCTCTGCATGGGAATCCCGTGGGGAGCTCCTAATGATTTGAACACCTATATGGCAATGGTGAACAACGTCCCCAGTGATTGGAACTGGTCTTCGTTCTCTATTGGGCGCAATCAAATGCCTTATGTCGCCGCTTCCATTTTGGCCGGTGGTAATGTGCGGGTCGGTCTAGAAGACAACATTTGGCTAGAGAAAGGGGTCCTTGCGACTAACGAGGCTTTAGTTCAGAAGGCGGTTACTATTATCGACGCGATGGGTTCTAGCATTATGTCCCCCCAGCAAGTGCGAGATCAATTAGGCTTAACGAAACGAGCCCCGCGGTAATGCCGTCGAATGCCGCCTCTCACAGTAGCGGTAATAAAAAGCTACATTTCGCTGTAATTGGCGGCGGTGTTATCGGTGGCGGCTGGGTCGCTCGCTTTTTATTGATGGGCTATGACGTGAGTGTTTTTGACACGGCCCCAGACGCGAGAAGAAAAATCAATGAGGTCCTTGAAAATGCTCGCCGTTCAATGCCTGGCCTGTACGAGCATGTTTTACCAAAGGAAGGGCGACTTGTATTTTGCCCCAGTATTGCCGAGGCCGTTAGAGGTGCTGACTGGATAAGCGAAAGCATTCCCGAGCGCTTGGATATTAAGCAATTGGCTTACGCTGAAATACAGGCTCACTGTCCAGAAAATGCAATTATTGCCTCCTCGACATCTGGCTTTAAGCCCTCAGAATTACAAAAAAATGCCTCTACTCCGAAACAAATTATCGTTGCTCATCCCTTTAATCCAGTTTACTTGCTTCCGTTAGTGGAGCTAGTCGGCGATGCTCAAAAAACTGAGCATGCTGCCAATATTTTGTCTGATCTTGGGATGTACCCATTAATCGTCCGCAAAGAAATTGATGCCCATATAGCCGACCGTTTATTGGAGGCCGTGTGGCGAGAAGGCCTTTGGTTGATCAATGATGGCGTTGCTACAACTCGGGAAATTGATGACGCTATCCGTTATGGCTTCGGCCTTCGCTGGGCGCAGATGGGGATGTTTGAAACCTATCGAATAGCGGGTGGTGAGGCCGGCATGGCACACTTCATTCAGCAATTTGGTCCGGCCTTAGAATGGCCTTGGACCAAGCTTATGGACGTGCCAGCACTCACCGATGAGCTAGTCGACAAGATCGCTAGTCAATCAGATCAGCAGTCTGGCCAATATTCGATCCGAGCATTGGAGCGTATTCGCGACGACAATTTAGTCGGCATGATGCGGGCGTTAAAGGTCAAAGACTGGGGTGCAGGCAACTTACTCAACCAGGTTGACCAAACCCTAAGCGCAGAAACGGATCCCGAATACCCTATCAACATGGGAGTGCCTTGTTGCACAACACGCCGTGTTGTTCCCTCTAGCTGGGTGGATTATAACGGGCATATGAATGATAGCCATTATGGTGAGGTGTTTTCTAAGGCCAGCGATGTGTTATTGGCAGGCATGGGAGCTGACCAAGATTATGTGTCGCAAGGGTATAGTTATTTTACGGTTGACTTGCACATTAGTTATTTGGCCGAGTGTTTGGCTGGAGACGAACTTGCCGTTTTCACAGCAATTACGTTGGCCGAAGGCAAAAAACTAAAGCTGGCCCATGAGATGAAAAATGCGGAGGGTGAAATCTGTGCAACATGCTCACAGTTTTTGCTGCATGTTGATTTAAATACGCGAAAATCTTGCCCTCCACGGCCGCCAATTGCTGCTGCCTTGGCTCGATTACAGTAGAAAATCTGCTATAAAAGGAGGTGAATATGAGTGCGCATAATCTTATTCCGACACCTGACAACTGGTACTGGCCGCCAAGCCAAAACATTGCCTCAGTAGAGAGCAATGATAATGCAATACTGGTGTTCTGGGACAATGACAAGCGCTCTAAGCTGCATCCTTTATGGCTGAGAGATAACTGTTGCTGTGCCCTTTGCCTGCATCAAGTGACTCGAGAGAACTTATTAGATTTGCGTGATATTCCTGCAGATATTCAGGCCTCCGCGCTTGAGGTTGATGCTGAAGGTGCTCTTTGTATAACCTGGGCAGAGAGCTCTCATGTGAGCCGGTTTAATCCCGCCTGGCTATATGCCAATAGCGTGCAGCAGCCAGTACTCATCGTTAGCTCTGAGTTTTGGGGTACCGCGCAACTACCTGAGCCACCGACTTTTTATGCCACTGATGGCCTGATCAGCGACGCACTTTTATATGATGCCCTTATTTCTGTTGGCCGTCATGGTATTGCGCGCCTAAGAGACTTACCAACAGATCTAGAGCTTGTTGAGGACTTTGCCCTACGTATAGGTGCGATTAGGGAAACTCATTTTGATCGAATTTTCGATGTAATCTCAAAGGCCGACGGTGACAGCAATGCCTATACCAGCGAATATCTAGCCGCGCACACTGACATCCCGACTCGAGAATCCCCCCCCGGGATACAAATACTTCACTCGCGCGTTGCCGAAGCCGAAGGCGGCGAAAGCTTGATGACTGACGGATTCAAGGTGGCACAAGATATTGAGCA
>JAPKEJ010000029.1 GCA_028822155.1 Porticoccaceae bacterium | reverse complement strand
GTCGCATGCTTTGAAGATAATCTCTATCACAGGCAAACGGTATTACTGAGTAATTAGAAAACTTATAGGCTTCCTTATACCTCCTCTGAAACAACCTATTACTGGCATCTATATCCCTGACAAAAAAAGGCAGAAAAGATTCCACCTATGCAGGTTGTTGTCGACTCTAGGGCTTTTTAGGGTTGATTGCCGCTTTTTCAGTCTCGGTCTTGGTCAATGCATCTGCTCTGGCTTTTTCCACCGCCACGAGCCGATCTATTTTATCAATTATGGCTATCTCTTCTTTCTCTTCTTGAGACGGACCGCAAGCCGTTAAGAATATCGCTGTAAGTAAAAGTAATCGTTTCATTGGCCGTTCCCTTTCTCAATTGCTTAAGCATAACTGAATAACCCATCCAGTCAAATCAGGGCTAGATCGAGGCACCACTTCCGAAAGAGTCTAGTTCTGATATCTATATGGGCGACGCAAAAAAAGCAGAGAAATAATCATAACTGAATACCCCATCCAGTAAAATCAAGACTAGAAAGAGGTCAGAAGTCATTGAGGTGAAATATCACTTTCCGGAGGAAATAAAGCGACCACATAACTATGGAATGGCTCTGCATAAGCTATGTGGTAATCCTTCCAAAATTTTGCATATCCAATTTTAGTTTGAATTTCATTTCGGTAGTACGCATCTGAACCCAGCCATAATTGAGGGGGTATAGAGTTGTCTAAGTGCTGGTAATACAGATACTCCCATCCATTGATTTCCATTAGAGCGTATTGGTTGCAACGTGCTAACACTGCAGACGAAAGGTCATCGTCGCCAGCTTGACATCGGACAACCAGAGTACTTAACTCAGGATTTTGGATCATCATGGCTCCCGGCCCCTGTGCCAGCATTAAAGCATTATAATGCGCCTGGCTACGCAGTAAACGGTTACTGTCTGACACCTGCATTGCAAGATAAACTAAGGAGATAATAATCGCGATGCCACCGATAAACTCTCCGATGTGGGCTAAGCCTTGAAGGGAAATTTTGTTGTTTCGCATTAGAGTTCCATTTCTTTGTTGTTTAAGTCAAAATCATATATTAAAAACTGAATAGCCCATACAGTCAAATCAGGGCTAGATCGAGGTATTAGCTAACAATACATCAGGAGACTTTAAGATTCTGTATAGTCGAGGTGTGTAAATGGCTCGAGTAAAAAGGGAGAGAATATGAAGCAGTTTAAAAATTTAATCGTACTAGGTCCTTTGATATATGCGATCCATCATTTTGAAGAGCATATAATTTTTAATTTTAGAGAGTGGCGATTAAGCTACTTCTCTGATAATAACGCTATTCCAACAGAAGCCGTTCTCGTCATACTTATCTCACAACTGTTAATATTTATTTTTATACATTTAGTAAAGGATAATAGAGGCAGCGCCCACTTAGTTTTATTCTTTTTAATGACAACTCAGGTTGTAAATGCTTTTTTCCATGTTTTCTTTAGTTTTTATTTTAATGACTTTAGTCCAGGAGCCATAACAGCAGTTCTGCTTTATCTCCCTGTTAATTATTTAATATTTAAGGCTGCGTTTAGAGAAGGCTACATTAAGAATTATCTAGAATTATTCATTCTCACTGTTGCAGGAATTACTTACTTTACTCTTTTTGAGGTGATTGGCGCTCAAGTATTGGGCGTTTATTTAGTGCTGGCACTAATTTACTACATAGCAATTAACAAAATAGAAAACAATAAATAAGTAAAAAAGAATCGGATGATATGGACTCGATCCTTGATGGGCTAGATCAAGGTGACAAGCTCTTGAGGCGTATAAAAGGGACTTTTATACGCATTGATGTGCACCGTTATCAGACACTTTGACCCTTAGGGAAACGCGGGCAAACTGCATCTCGCCAATGCCCGCGCTGATCTTACTTAAGTATACTTAATTCCTATTCGTTGACTCGAGAACCATAAGTACTTCGCCATCTACTACTTGAAACAAATTACCCCAAAGGCCGCCGTCTACACGCGCACCTTTGGCATCGCGCTGTTCCCAGCTGCCGTTTGCCATAATATATCCATTGCCTAGGTCACGGGAGGTATATACCACGGCGTTTAATGCTGCTCCATCTACAGTGTCACCTGCGTTGCTTTCAATGCCAGCCTGGATTGCCGCGCGACCATAAACTGGCTCAGCTAGCCCAGATATTGACCAAATAGCATCTTCGGTATACAACGCGGCAATCTTTGCAGCATCGCCTTGGTTGAAAACTTTGAGAAAGTTAGCAGTAAAAGCATTTATTAGTGACGTTGCGTCTAACTGTTTTTTCGCTTGGTGATCACCATGGCCATCGGACCAAGCAGTCGTGGATACGGTCATTAGTAGGACAAGGCTTAACACTGAATTAATTAAAGTAGATCGGTTACTTGTAGTCATTGTTGTTCCCTTCGGTTATAAGTTTTAATACGTGAGTATGCACAGTAGCATAAAAAATAACGTTTTTTGACTTGAATATTTTAGTTCGAGATGAAAAGTTCTTGAGGCTTATAAAAGAGTTTTCGGACACTTTAACGCGCGCGATTAACACCTACCAAAACCTAAGGCCTTACAGCACTCAACTTGGTTACAGAGTGACTAACCGCTCACAACACAACTTGTCCTTTTTACGGAGATGATTTCGTCAGCGCCAAGCTCATTAAGTGCATCAACATAATCAGGATGGCTTATAAAGGACATGGCTTTTTCAAATGTCTCAAACTCGGCTACCGCGGCGAATTGCATATCTTTTGCGCCTATTTGAGTTTTTGCGACAGGACCTATAGCAATCATTTTAAATTCGCCACGCTCAATAAGAGCATTCACTTTCGTAACGTATCTATCAAATGCTTCTTGGTCGATAATTTCTTCAACATGATTAATCCAGTATCCTTTTGCCACCGTCTTCGTCTCCTATAGATTCTTTATTGATTACTTAATAATAGCCAAAGAGGCCATCCAGTCAAAGCGAGGCTATGAGGCTCTAGTTTTAAAAAATAAATACAAGCGATAAGCCAAAAAATATTGACCTACAAGAGCAATAATAGCAGTCAAACCCACAAAACCAGCATCACCAAGAGTTGCTAGTAGATCCAGTACGTTAGTCAAAACATTGGATATAAACGGGATGTTAGGAACAAAGACTGATACAAGTATTGATAGATGAATTGCAATAAGGGCAACTACCCCACTCATGAAGTACAGCCAGCAGATGCCCATTGGGATAATAAAGAGCTTTTTCATAAATTTCTCCTCATTGATTGCTTAATCATAGTCGAATAGTCCATCTAGTCAAATCATGGCTAGATTAAGGTGATAAGAAGTTTTTTAGGCTTATAAAAATGAATACTAATTTAGATAAGGAAACTAATATATGTTACGTTTGAGGGTATAGCTCGATTATCATAAGTTGTGAAAGTTGGATGTTGGCGACAACAGATGTAATCTTAAAACGGTAAATGTGTATCCTCCAAAGGATGCTCCATCTAAAAATCTGAGAGGTGTATTGTGGATCGACTTAAGGGCAAGGTTGCTATTATAACCGGTGCTGCCATGGGATTGGGCGCTGCGGATGCGCGATTATTTGCAGCTGAGGGAGCGCAGGTTGTCGTAACCGATATTGCCGACGAAGAGGGCCGTGCGCTAGCCAAGGAAATTGGCGGGCATTTTATGCACCAGGATGTGCGCGATGAGTCACGTTGGAGCGAGGTGATCGACGAAACTGTAGAGCGCTATGGCAAACTCGATATTTTGGTCAATAATGCCGGTGTAGTAAAAGTAGGTAATCCAGAAAATCAAACTACCGACGAGTACCGGTTCATCATGTCAGTGCATGTCGATAGTGTATTCTTTGGCTGCCGCAAGGCAATACCTGCGATGGCCGCAAGTGGCGGCGGAGCTATTGTCAACATGTGTTCACTGGCCGCAATTCAGGGGGAGAGCTATGTTGCTGCTTATTGCATGGCCAAAGGCGCGATCGACGCCTATACCCGAGCGGTAGCGGTACACTGCGCTCAAAGTAAAAATGGTGTGCGATGTAATTCGATTCATCCGTCGGGTATCGACACACCGATGGTTGCGGGTTTTGGCGAGCAAATGTTGGCAAAATATGGTGAGGAAGTACTCGCAGATATGGCCGAGGTACCGGTCAGTAAAATGGGTGAGCCAAATGATATCGCCTATGCAGCGCTCTATTTGGCCTCAGATGAATCAAAGTTTGTAAATGGTACGCGCATTGTCGTTGATAACAGTGTGTCTGTGACTTCTGGTAATGTAACTGAGTGACGTTATCCTGTTAGCGAACAATAAATGAGACAACTGGTCGCCGCTAGGCACAATATTATACAAACTAGTAAGTTTTATTATGATCATGCATGCTTATCTGAATTACATGATATTAAGGCAATGAAACAAAACCTAAACTCTCAGGGGGATTAATTATGTCTGATTTATCTGCAGCTGCTGAGGCTATCCGTTGTTATAAAGTCAACTCGAGTGGCGGTTATGCGGAATGGTCTAAAGTTCCCTGTACCGACGATTATCGGATGCATGTGCCGTCTATGGGATTCGATACTGTCGGTCCGATAGAAACCGAGAATGTTATTTTCGGATGGCTGGCTGAAATTGGAGCCACACAGGAGTTGGTGAATGTTGTCGAATTTGGCTCTTATGTAACTTGCTATTTACATATATCGGACAAGGATGGCGGCATACTCGATCTTGTCGAAGTCTTTAAAATCGACGATAGCGGTAAAGTTGAAGAAATTTGGGCCTTATAAATAATAATAGCACCTAAAGCCCGAGCCTATTGGCATAGGCCATCCAGTCAAATTAATTGTTTGAAGTGCTTACAGATCTATCGTTGTTTTAGAGTGAAAATCTGCCGTCGCTAAATGATCCCAGTCAACAATAATACCTAGGCCAGGCCATTTAGGCGCGACCACCCTACTGTTATCGAGCAAGTTACCGTTATTCATACCAAACTCGAAGACGTTCTTGGGCATAGGTGCTTCAAAGTATCGAGTACGCTCATTGGCAAGCATCAAGTGTAGATTAACGACTTGCGCTAGCGTGTGCCCCCAGCTTTGGATATCGATGGATATCTTGGCAGCATTCGCTATTATCAGTAGTTCCAGTGCTTCTGAGATACCACCAACCACAGTTGAATCAAACCTACCCGCATCCCAAGCATCCGCCTCGATTCCCTGTCGGATAAACTCCCTAGAATAAATATTGTAGCCCGCGGGAATTATGGCTACCGATAGCCTCTTTTTAAGCTGATGGTATTGCTCCAATTCCCCGTCGGCTATTGGGGCTTCGAACCAAAAAAATAGACCTTCATCCATCTGTTTTCCCAGTCTGATTGCTTCCTCAAATGTGTATGCGCTCTCAAGATCGACCATAAAACTATATGGCGAATTTGCAAACGTTTGCTGAATCAGCTCTACCAGACGAAGATCTTCTTCGATGGAACCCCACACATGGAATTTAAAAATTGTAAAGCCAAGTTTTGCGTACTCTCGCACAGCCGCAACATACTCCGGAAGCGACTTGTAAAATGGCAGACTAGCGTACGACTCCATTGAATTACGCGTTGCTCCGAGCAACTCATAAAGTGGTAGGCCCGATCTGCGTGCCGCCAGGTCCCACAGTGCAATATCAATACTTGCCCGCGCTTCATGACTCAAGTTGGGCCGAGACCGTTTAAGCATCAAGGAAACCTCAACTGGATCAAATGATGAAAAGGTGATCAGGTCATCGACTGCTTTTTGTAATTCCTGCATGTGTGCATCGCTGAATCCATCCTGATAATAGGTGTCAACACCGGAAACACCCTCAAACCCGTCTGCTGTCTTGATACGAAGGATGTTGTTAACCTCGTGATAAGCGCCCTCCTGCCCAGAATATTGCGCTGTAACGTTTTCCATTCCGACAGCATGTATATCAATACTGATAATTCTAGTGTCTTTAGAAAACTGGAAAGCTGCCTCATATTGCAATGCGCTCTTACCAGAAAAAGCCGACAACAACTCAACCGCTGAACTTGAGTACTCATTCGCAAGAGAAGACGATATATTTGGCGCAATCAACAAAGAAAATAGCGCTGTCATCGATCGTTTAAATATCATACAAGTTCACCAATCGCTCGATGCGCCTGTTCAATAGCAACATTAATTAAGGAGCTTGATCCTGCATCTGAGTTTGCGATAGCGATGCGACCGAATGGTTTTCGACCACGAATAAATGGATAGCGCTCATCGTCTTTATCGTCATAAATTTCGTCATAAAGCGGATTAGCATTGTTTATATAAGCGTGCGCCCAGCGGTTGACGGTGATCCCTTGTATATCGCGCGCAGGATCGAAACCCCCTGCAGACAAGCTACCAGCAAGCTGCCGACGAAGGTTTCGTTCAATAGTCTCGTACGGAGTGACAAACAACTCATGGCGACCGGCTCGTTTTTGTTCGCTGGGTGTTAACCCGGCACCCGACCTATGGGGATAACGGACCATATGAACAATAGCTGGCTTGTCTGGATCTCGAGGATAGTGGTAGCCCCCAAAATCGACCGGATAATCTAAATGCGTCGACACACAATATGCACCTGGGTTGAGCAATGCCCCAATGCCTAAATTTTTCCATGCCTGCCAGTTGCGGACCGCAACATTGCAATACAGGATTGGTGACTTGACCATTGTGCTCAGCGCCGTTTTTTGGATATCAGGTAACTCGGGGCAGAGGTGTGGAATAATTTGGTTATAACATGCAAGCACAGTATGGCGCGCCCAAACGCGGCTCGCCTGGCCTCCCCTTACGTAGGTAATACCGACTCTATTTGAGGACGTTGGTGTGCCGTCGTGTTCAACGTTTACCACTGTACTCTGCAAGCGGACTCGAACGTTCGAATCGGCTCTATCAAGCTTAGAATAATCAAAAGGAGCCAGCACAACGTCTTCTATGGTATTTCCCGGCGCCACATTCGGTACCAAACTGCGAACCAGCATACGAGCGATGGAGGTATTACCATCGGGAAAATGGTAAGTAACGCCCATTTCAGCGCTAGACCCAAAGCCGGCGCTAGCATCAACGCCACCATCGCCAAGACCGGTAGCGTTAATTCCCGGGAGCCCCCAGTAGAATGCTTGTAGCGCTGGCACCGCTTCGATTCCAACACACCAGTCCGTTACTAGGTTTTCAAAAATCGCAAAGATCTCAGGTTCTTTAATGTTCAAGTTAGCACTTATAAATTCCCGATAACTAATACTGTTTAAATAGCCGATTTCTGTGTCAAATGAATGTTCAGGAACAGCATTTTTAGAAGTCATGAGCAGCCGTAACATTTCTTTTTTGGCGTTATCCGATATCGGCATTTCCCTCACCGCATCTTTATGCGAGAGCGACGGCTTCGCTGCCGCGATCCAGCCTTTGTAGAAATTACTGCTAACTAGTGGATAGGCGAGCGTACGGTCGACACCAAACGTTTCTCGATCGAAATACATACCAGCAGTGAGTTTGTTCCTTTTATAAAAATCGGGATCATAGGCATCACCCAAACGTTTTGGCTGAATACCAAGATCATCGAACAGACCTGCGGCAATACCACTATAGCCACCTGGTCCCTCAAGAATTTCGCTTCCACCATGGGTCATTAGCATCTCGCCAGCAACGTGAAATTCATTCCGTTTGGCATGACCGCCGAAGTCATCATGGTTGTCGAGGATTAAGATTCGAGCATTAGGATGCTCCTGACGATAGAAATGTGCGGCTGAGAGACCGCTAACCCCGCTCCCAACTACAACTAAGTCGTAAAGGTCTATATCGGGTTCACTGACTGCACCCCAATCACTCCGACCTTCTCGAGCAAGCTGATGAGCCACCTCGAAAGAACCGATGTGACTTCCACGCAATCCTGTAAGAGCAGGTGGATAGTAGACGCCGGCAGCACTCTCAAGACTCAGCATATCCTTAGCAAAGGCCTGGCTGGGCACAAACGCACTCGCTGCAGAAACACCCATTCCTAACAGAAAATCTCTTCGCGAAATCGAACGATCCATTCCAAGATTGCGGTCAGACGATTTCAACGCACACTCCTTTTTATTAACTGTCCCTTAGCCATAGTTTGCTCCATTAATTTCTATTCAAAGATGGCATAATAGTCTCTAGATATGCCTCAATGTCCTCGGCTGATGTTCTGGTAGCATCAGTAGCAACTGCTCCAGTAATCAAGGTTTCGCCCTCTAGCCCAAACAGATATCTCAACACTATAAGACCATCAGTTAATGCATCCACTTGGTCATTACCATCTATATCTAGTAGTTTTTGTGATTGCTTGGTGGGGTCCAATGGGTAAAGATCATTAATATCTATAGTGCCGTCACCATCGTCATCTATATCATCGTTATTACCAATGCCATCACCATCAGTGTCGGTTGTTTCATCTGGGTTCAAAGGGAAATCGTCAAATTGGTCGCTTAACCCATCATTGTCGTCATCGGTATCACAGACGTCTCCTAACTGGTCGCCATCAGTATCAAGCTGATCTTGATTTGGGACTGAAATACAGTTATCCAAAGAATCTATTATCCCATCAGAATCAGTATCAATATCAGTTAGGGAAGTTAAAGCGGCTAGGCAATCCAATCTTGGAAAAGCCCTACCTGCATTATCTTGTATTAAGACATCGCTCGTCTTTAGCGCATTCTCAATTTGATCAGCAGTTAACTCAGGGGCATATTCCAACATTAGCGCTGCGCATGATGCTACTAGGGGTGTCGCCATAGAAGTACCTGAATACGTAATGGTACCTCCACCTCTGCGAGTTGAACTGATCGGACTTCCGGGAGCAAATATATCCAGTGACACACTAGAATTACTAAAGCAGGCCATTTGGTCCCCAACCGGATTCGAGTCAGTACAGTAATCACCGTTCCAACCCTTCGGATTTGTGTCCCATACTGCCCCGACAGCAATAGCTCCTGATATACATGCAGGTGCGCTGATAGAGTTAATCGAGGCTTCGTTTCCGCTACATACAAAACTCAAGGTGCCTCTATCCCTCAATGTTTTAATGGCAGAATTAAATGCTTGAGTGTATGCATAGGTCGAATCACAGTCGCTGCTAAACAGTTGGTTGGTACCCAGGCTCATATTAACAATATCTACGTTTGGTAATTCGTTTATCACATAATCTAAACCGGCTATAACAACAGACGCAGCACTGTAGCTATTTGAGCTATCAAGGACTTTTACCGCATGAATTTTCACTCCTGGTGACCCACCTTCTGGCGCAGTACTGCCCTGAGAGGCTATGATTCCGGTAACGTGAGTCCCATGACCGTTATCATCTTCTGCGTTATCTATTCCGTTGGGACAACTATCGGCAAAACATTTTTGGGTAAGAAGAATTCCTTGCAGGTCCACATGATCAGTATCAATCCCAGTGTCAAGAACAGCTACTTCGACACTTTGACCAGTTAAGCTATAGGTCTGTTTGACTGCATCTATATTCACTTGGGGGATCGCTTCACTAAGAGATCCGCGGCCGCCTAAATCAAATCCAATACGGGCGACAGACGAGTCTGCCGCTAACTGAACAAGACCTTTGAGTGAAACATTCGCCGCAATTGCATTAATTGATCTAAACCGACGCGTAAGTTCAAAGTCACTTTTGTCGTCAATGATTGCTAACACTTCGTCTGTACTTCGCTTTATGAGGCCATTAAGCGCTGTTAACGAGTTTTGCTGATAAACGGCAGGCGTCTCTGCACTAGTAATGATAAGTACCTTAAAATGCGGCTGCTCCGAAGCTACAGGACTATCGCTGATACTATCAAGTAATTCTTTATCAAGTTTACCGCTGGCTTGTAGGAACGATCTGGAAGACTCACCTGCCAATATAACTGAGCTAAAAACAAGCATCGCTGTAAGTAAAAGTAATCGTTTCATGCCTCGCTGAATCGTCTCTACCTTTTCTTGGCTGCGCATCTCTCTGCAAGTAATTAGTTTCATTAAAATGGTCTTCCCAGCTCACTCAACATATTAGTTAGACTTTTTAAGCTCATCTCTGATTTCGGTGAGCAACGCCACAGTCTCCTGCTGGCGTGTTACGAAGAAGAACAGAGGATAAATGCCAAGCGTGATGATAGATAAGATGAGAAATATGATGAAATTGCCTAAACGTGCCGCCATTACGGATTCTCCTTTGATTCGTATGTCCTAATCATAACTAAATGCCCCCTAAAAGCCACCTCTCCTTATTTCAGAAGAAGACTGTGGCTGTAGAAAAGTATTTGAGGTAGCCCCCTATAAAAAAAAGGCTATTACTGGTATCTATATGCCTGACACGAAAAAACTTAAACCACTTGGGACTGCAAAGATATCTCAGAAAACTACGAAGGAAAGCACAAGACTTTTGAGGAAATACCTTAACCAATCTATCTAAATGGATAGCCTTAGGCCCGAACAATACGATCATATGCCGCCAGAAACACTCTTCTAACGGAGCATTGTTTTAAATCAAGCAGGCTCATGTGGACCTGAAAATACCGAAGAGCGACAGCGAGAACTAATAAGGGGACAATAAAAGCTATCGCCCCTCACAGTCTACTTAGCTGTATAAAACTGCTCGCATACTTCAAATTGATCATTAACAACCTCATCAATTAACGATGTGGCTTGGAGGTAAGTGTTGGCCCATGGGGCGCCTGAAAGGTAATCGTCGATGACTGCACCATGCGTTTTTTCATCAGAGGTTATAGACTTTAGATACAAGGTACCTGCCTCTTGAGTTCCGCCACCGATCGCAACAAAGAGGCCATTGATAAAGGTGTCGTGACCTGCATCCTGTATTTCTTTTTCAAGATTTGTTAGCGCTGCAACAAGAGCGGGAACATTGGCTGGTGAGACCTTAATTCTCATCGCTCGTTCGTACCCTGGATCTAGACGCGGAAACCCTTTAAGCGGCGCCCAAGTTGCACTATATTTAAACTCTCGCATATTTGCCATGGCCCTAGGCGCGTTGGATGGATCGTATTTACTTCCACCAACCAAAGCGGCAGTCACGCTTGGGAAAGCAGTCCACATCATTAGCTGACCTTCATAATCCTGGCCCGACACAGTTCTACAGTATCCTCCAGCGTCTGCACCAATTGCCTCATAAAGCCCAGGATTTGACTTAACAGATTTCAAATACCTATCAGTGTCTTTAGCGGCCACCATTAGTGTAGTAAAGGCACCTTTACTCTGCTCTTCAGCTAGATGACCATCTCCTAATACATTTGAACTTATGGCAGCTAGGAACAGTCCGATTATCAAAATTGCTTTTTTCATGATTTACTCCAATTTATAGGTTTCTCCTATCCAATCATAGCTGAATAGATTACCGAGTCAAATCAGGAGTAGGCCGAAGTCTGATCCTGCCAATAGATCGAGCAGGCATTTAAATCCGGCAGATAAATATCATACCTACCTTGCAATCTTTATGGATTATTCCGCTGTGCGTGGGCGGTATCTGTTCCAGACTACCTTCGCCACTATAAGGCCCAGGGTGATGAAGACTGGCGCTGTTAGCAAGGCCATGATGGATTCCCCAGTGGACAAGTCGACCGAACCATCCACTAGTAGCTGGCCGACACCCGTTTGATAGGGAATAACGTAATACTTAATTAGCAGCAGAGGCATAAGGCAGCCATACGCAATCAGGAACGCCGCCGCCCACATAGTTCTTTGGGTTTTGCCTAAGTCACGATCGATATCTGGAGTGCGATGTAATTCCTTACGGTATTGCTCTTCTTGCGCGCTAACTGTGCCCATTTTTGATATGCAGATAATCGCCATTAAGCTAATACTTGCACCGATAAGGGCTGGATTGAAATAACTGGGTAGAGAAATCAGTCCAATGTATTCAAGAGTCGCGGGTATCACGTTACCAAAAAATCCTAACACAATGCCCCAGAAGGCAGCATCAGCTGTAATAGATTTGCTCCAAATACTCATGAAGCCCACGGGACCCCAGGAGGATGCGAAAACCGTACCGATAAACATCATCAGCCAAAATACATTGGGTGGGAAAATAAAACAGAGTACAAGCACCGCTGCGCCAGTGATAAACATGGCGATTCGTGAGGACCGCAACGTAAGTTCCTGCTTGCGCACTACAATATCATTGCTAATACTAAAACCCACTAGGGACAAAAAGGTCGATGCAGACGATAATGCCGCAGCCATAATGCCGGCCAGTAAAACCGCTCCTAGGATGCTAGGCACCAAGTTCTTAGCCGCCCATATCATCACCGTTTCTGACGGCGAAATATTTGGATTAGCTAAATTGATCAGCCCGCCTATGCCATAGATGAGAATCTGCATTAACGCTACCGCGAAGCACGCATAGACAGCTGCGCGGATAACGACATGCTCGTCTCTGGCCATTAAGTGCCGACTGGATTGCCAAGGACCGACGGCATAAACAAAACCCCAGGACATATCTACAATTAGCGTCCAAATAAGATAGTCCATAGGCGTTGGCCACTCAGTACCCTCTCCAACGGTACCGTGCCACGAAGCAATGTCTGGTTTACTCTCGACCTGTGTTAAATCTTGAACCGCCTGCGCAACCCCTCCCATTCCGTCGACGATATAAAATACAAACAATACAGTGGCACCGCAAAACAGCAGGAACATGAGCGTGTCCGTTACGATGACGCCTTTAGAACCTGAATACATAGTAAACAAGGTATAACTAAGCCAGGCCAAAATAATGGCTTCAAAATACCCTAAGTCGGTTAATTCAGACAGCAAGATAGCGGCCCCCTGAGTAACCACAACAAGGTAGCCGCCCAGACCAACAATAATGGTCATACCGGCAGCCTTTTGCACTCTAGTACTATTAAATCGCCGCCCAAAAAACTCGGCCATGGTGGGTGCGCGACTACGGCGTAAAAAAGTACCAAAAAACAAGGCTCCGTAGACGTACCCTATTACCGCGACCCCTGGCATTAATATATAGGGACCCAATTGGCCGTCGTAGGTGAAACCGGCTTCACCGAGAAAGATAGAGGTGCTAAATACACTTGCAACGAGGGTGCCAACGATGAGAAGAGTCGGTGCCTGCCTGCCGGCAACAAAATAATCATCCAGTTGTTTAACGCTACGTCCCGCATAGACCCCAACGGCGATAAAAACAACCACACTTATTGCAATCGCAATCGTATAAATATCCAGTATAGCTCTCCGCTGAAAAACACATTAATCTTGATGGCGCGCTAAGTTATACAATAACACTGTTCCTTCAAGATTGGTCTGAAGTAAAAAGAATATCCTTGACCTCAGACTCGAAAATAAGCCGTATTAACTTTCCGCTTATAAAAACCTAATTAAATTTTGTGATATATATTTTGATTTTTGATGGTAAAAGAATCCTAATTTGACTGCAAATGAACTCTATGTTGACTTTATTTGACCCGCCACATAATCAGACCGTCAACTATACTCTTTTCACAAGTTAAACTAGAACTGGCAACGAAAAGCGATATTTTCTCTATAGCCAGAATCGTCATTCGCTCCACTTTAAGGTGAAAAATATGATTCGAATAAATTTCTTCCGAGTATTAATGACAAATATCTTACTGCCTACAGTTTTAGTTATGGCTGCATTTTTAGTGCCAAGCGCCGATGTATCTGCAGATTCTTTAGATAAGCTCTCGCCTGAACTAAAAGAAGAGCTCGCATACACCACCGGTGTGCAAGCGTTTATTTATGCTTACCCACTTTTGCACGTGAATCATTTCCGGTACCTGTTCAATGGCGAAAAGTCACCGAGATACAATGGCCCAGCGAATAGCTTGAACCATAATCGTGAACTTGAGGCGGGTAAAAATGCAGCCGCGGCATCCCCCAATCATGACACTCTATACACTTTAGCCTTTGTCGATCTCAGCGAACCATTAGTGTTTGACGTACCTGCGATGAGTGATCGGTACTACACCATCCAGCTTGCCGACGCCTACGCAACTAACTTCGGTGACATCGGAACCCGTCACAATGAGGGCGTTGCGGGTAAATATATGGTGGTGGGTCCCAACTGGAAGGGTAAGAAGCCGAGTGGTATAACAAAAATCTTCCACAGCCCGACTTCTTGGGCTATGCCTCTGATCCGAATTCTAGTCGATAATGAAAATGAGCTCGAGTCGATCCATATGATGCAGGATAAGTTCAAATTCAAAAGGCTGGACGGCTCTGACGTTGTCCCTCTGGATGCCGCGTCGGTACCGAGCACTCTTGAACCACTCACTGCGCTGCCCTCACTTGACTCATCAAAACCAGAGGATTTTTGGGCGATTATTAACCGTGAATTTACCAATAACCCGCCGCCGCCGGCCGATAAAGAGCTAGTAGACCAGTTTGCAGTTGTCGGTATAGGTCCAGGGCAACCAGCGGATCTATCCTGGCTCGACCCCGCCGTCCAAAAGGGCCTAAATCGTGCAGTAATTACAGGCATGAAGATTGTTACGTCCTTCGCAGATGACATTACAGGAGGCGCATCAATCAACGGCTGGGGCTACTCGCAGGCAAATATAGGCAGATACGCTACTGACTACCTATATCGAGCTGGCGTGACCCGGATGGGTCTGATGGCTAACGACCCCGTAGAAGCAACATACCTTTCACTCTATACCGACTCAAACGCGCAGACTTTAAGTGGTGCTAATAAATACAGCATTCATTTTGAAGCCGACAATCTCCCACCCGCTAAAGCGTTTTGGTCCATCACGATATATGACAGTAAAAACTATAGCCTCGTGGAGAACAGTATTGGTCGCTTCAGCCTTGGCGATCGGAGCCCTGGACTAACCTTTAACGATGATAAGTCTCTGACTCTGTATGTTAGCTATGACACCACAGATGAAGAGCATCTATCAAACTGGTTGCCTGCGCCACCTGAGGGTTTTTATCTCATTATGCGTATTTATATACCAGAAAACTCTGTCGTCGAGCAAACTTGGGCCCCGCCACCACTTGATTTAGCGGCTAATGGCAAAGCTTGGGTTGAGCGCTAAAAGCACTTAACCCACTACTGTGGTATTAAAAAAAGACCTTATCTACAGGTCAACTTTTATTAATTCGAATTTTAAACTGGATGATTATCGAAGTATTGAAGTAGGATAAAGAAGAGATTTCCTGCTACATTAACGTCTGATAAAAAACGTTGCGAGCGTATCTATGAGTAGGATTAATCAAGTCATTGGTTTATGTTCAACGCTTCTATTTTGCGCACCCAGCTCATTGTCTGCGACACAAGGACTGAGGGAGGTCGTACTTGACAATGAAGATGTTGAAGTTGTGCGGCTGACCTACCCTGTGGGCACAGAATCTGGCATGCATACCCATACCTATGATAATCGGGTGGTGTATTTCGTTAAAGGTGGAACACTGATTTTGATCCCCCAAGATAGCCTGCAACCTAGCACCACATTAATCGCAGTCGATGGACAAACCCTTTTCTTACCAGCTACCACGCATAATGTTAGGAACATCGGGGACACAGAAGTTGTCATTGTGGAAACAGAGCTAAAATAACACTTAGCTATCCACTCCACATAATGATTTTTAAATCGCTAACGTAGGCTCTCATTGATATTTTGGAGTACCGAATCACCAGGACAGAGCTCACGCTCTGATAACTGATTTAAAGGCCGACTAACCGTTCCTATCGCCTCATGAAGTTCTTTCGAGTCAGGGTCCATATATAACAGACCGGTGAGAATTTGATCTTGCTGCTTAGATTCCTCCATAGCATTAAGCGCCGATACTCTATTTAAAGGGTCCATACCCTTTGCCATCTTGTAGAGATGGATGACGGAACCATCGTGAAGAGTCACTTCATGGGAACTTCCAGGCGCATATCGAGCAGTTATTTCTTCTCTCATTGGCACGAAATCCATAGTGCCAGTGGCCTTTAAGTGTTCTCGAGTGAATTCGTAAGACTTCGTAGAATCTGGGTTGTTATTAAATGTCACACAAGGAGAAACCACGTCAATTAAGGCAAATCCATGATGAGAAATCGCGGCCTTAATCAGGGGTACCAACTGATCTTTATCACCAGAAAAACTCCGCGCGACGAAAGTGGCGCCTACCTGCACGGATAGCGCGCATAGGTCAATCGACTCAAAAGGATTAGGATCACCCTTCTTACTCCTGGACCCCTCATCTGCCGTGGCCGAGTCTTGTCCTTTGGTTAGACCATAACAACCATTGTTCATCACGATATAAACCATATTTAAGTTTCTACGCGCCGCATGAACAAACTGCCCCATGCCTATAGATGCCGTATCGCCATCGCCTGACACACCCAGATAGATTAAATCTCGATTAGCCATGGCAGCACCTGTAACCACTGACGGCATTCGACCATGTACTGAATTGAAACCATGAGAGTTACCAAGAAAATAAGTAGGCGCCTTAGAGGAACAACCAATTCCTGATAACTTCGCCAACCGGTGCGGTTCAATAGATAACTCATGACAGGCTCGCACAATAGCCCCCGAAATAGAGTCATGACCACAGCCAGCACATAGAGTAGACAATGCGCCTTCATAGTCTTGACGCGCATAGCCCAGATCATTGATTTCAGTATCCGGATGACGAAATTTAGGCCTCTTATAGCTCATATTAAACGGCTTCCTTAGCGTTGCCACGGATGGGTGTCACATTGTCGCCTGGTAGTTTCTTCAAGATCTGCTTACGAATATTACGAGCGCTGATAGGATCACCGTCAAAACTTAACACTGATTTAATTTTGTCATGACCAAATTCAAACTCGGTCATTAACAAACTACGCATTTGTGAATCTCGATTTTGTTCAACCACAAAAACCATATCGTGATTTTCGATAAAGGCTTTTACGTCGTCACTAAAGGGGAAGGCTCTAATACGCATATAATCGAGGTGGGTGCCCTGTTTAGCAAGATAGTCTTTAGCTTCCAAGGTCGATGGTTCGCTCATTCCAAAACAGATTACGCCATAGTTCCGCTGAGGAGACGCCTGCTGAATAATAGGCTCAGGCACATACTGTTTAGCGGTTTCCCACTTACGCAATAAACGGATCATGTTAGCCGCATATTCATTGCCGTCTTCAGTGTATACAGCAAACTCGTCTCGAGAGGTGCCACGTGTGAAGAAAGAGCCTTTAGTTGGATGGGTACCAGGGTACGTGCGATAGCATATACCATCACCATCCACGTCCAGATAACGACCAAATTTTTCGGTGTTGTCTAGTTCCTCCGCTGACAACACTTTGCCTCGGTCGTAGTTGCGCCCCTTATCCCACTGCAATGGTTCAGACATATGATCATTCATACCAAGATCTAGGTCAGAAACCACAATTACCGGGGTTTGCAAGCGTTCAGAAAGATCAAATGCATCTATAGTAAAGTCAAAACACTCCTTCGGCGTTGCAGGGAAGGTCAGTACTTGTTTGGTATCGCCGTGTGAGGCGTAAGCACAAGCCAAGATATCACCCTGTTGTGTGCGCGTTGGCATTCCCGTGGAGGGCCCAGTCCTCTGCACATCGATTAACACAACAGGAATTTCAGCAAAATAGGCTAGGCCGAGAAACTCGCTCATCAAAGAAACACCGGGACCACTGGTACAGGTGAAAGCGCGCGCGCCGTTCCAGTTAGCGCCAATAGCGATCCCAATTGCGGACAACTCATCCTCAGCTTGAACAATCGCATAATTTTTACGCCCAGAGCCGGGGTCAATACGCAGGCGCTTACAGTACTTTTCAAATGCCTCAATCACCGACGTTGACGGCGTTATTGGGTACCAAGCGGCCACCGTTGCACCGCCATAAACCGCGCCCAGCCCCATGGCTGTATTCCCATCGACCAAAATACTATCACCGACTTTATTGATGCGCGCCACTTTAATAGAGAGAGGACAGCTATAGGTTTCCTTGGCATATTGATAACCAAGCTCAAGGGCATGGACATTAGGTGCAATCAACTTTTCCTTACCGCGAAACTGATCAGCCAAAAGGTCTGTTAATACGCCAAAATCTATATCGAGCAAGGCTGCCAAAGCACCCACATAAATCACATTTTTAAACAGCAGCTGCTGACGCGGATCTGTGTACTCTGCCAGGCACATTTTGGTCAGAGGTACGCCTATTATTGTAATATCAGTGCGAACCAAGCGCAGATCCAAAGGCTTAGTACTATCATGGATAAAGTAGCCCCCAGGTAATACTTCCTTAATATCGCTAGCCATACTTTGCGGGTTGACACTTAGCATAATATCAACGCCTCCACGCCGGCCCAGATAGCCTTTGGCACTAGCGCGTACTACATACCAAGTCGGTAGTCCTTGTATATTTGATGGGAAAATATTCTTAGGACTAACCGGGATGCCCATTCTAAATAATGCTTTAGCAAACAAATTATTGGCACTGGCTGAACCTGTTCCATTGACGTTAGCAAATTTGATAACGAATTCGTTAACACTTTTAATATTTTTCAATTTTATTGGCCCGCCTTAGTTACGGCGTATAAAAATTGCTGCATATCCCAAGCCGTTGTCGGGCAACGCTCAGCACACAACCCACAGTGAAGACACATATCTTCATCTTTTACCATGACACGTTTAGTAGGTAACACTTGGGAGACATAGAGATCCTGAGACAGATTGGTCGCAGAGGCAGTGAGATTTTGCCTTAACTGTTTCTCCTCAGCATTTGCGGTAAACGTAATGCAATCTGTAGGGCAAATATCGATACAGGCATCACACTCGATACAGCGGATTTCTTCAAAAACTGTCTGCACATCGCAATTTAAGCACCGCTCAGCCTCCGCGTAAGCCGTTTTGAGGTCGTAACCTAACTCTACTTCGATCTTGCGGTCTTTTAGTGTTAGCGCTTTGTCAGCCTGTGGCACAACATAGCGAAGATCGATAGGTACTGCATTATCATAACTCCACTCGTGAATACCCATCTTCTGACTAATTAGAGTCACTCCTGGTGCGAGTCGCTCAGCCACACTCTTGCCATGGCAGAAATGATCAATAGAAACGGCTGCCTGATGGCCGTGAGCGACCGCCGTAATAACATTCTTAGGCCCAAACGCGGCATCGCCACCAAAAAATACATTTTTGATCGCAGACTGGAAGGTTGTTTCATCAACCTTCGGCATGCCCCACTGGTCAAACTTGATGCCTATATCGCGCTCAATCCAAGGGAAGCTATTCTCTTGGCCAATAGCCATCAATACATCATCACATTCAAATAAAACAGGATCTTTACCCGTAGAAACCAAACGACGGCGGCCATCATCGTCATAAACGGCATCAACACGATCAAAGGTAACGCCAATAAACTTTCCATTCTCGACCACAAAGGCCAAAGGAACATGGTTATCGACAATAGGAATATCTTCGTGCATCGCATCTTCTTTTTCCCAAGGCGATGCTTTCATCTCGGAAAAAGGACTGCGGACGACTACCTTCACATCCTCACCACCTAGTCGGCGAGCTGTTCGACAGCAATCCATAGCGGTATTACCGCCACCGAGCACCACAACACGTTTACCTATGCTGCTACTATGCTCAAAAGCCACACTTGACAACCAATCTATTCCAATATGGATGTGAGCTGCGGCATCAGCCTGACCCGCCAGGCCTAAATCCTTGCCCCGCGGTGCCCCAGTGCCAACAAAGACCGCATCGTATTTTTTATCCAGTATTTCTTTAAGGCTATTAACGGTTGTGTTGAAGTGCGTAACCACGCCCATATCGAGAATATAATTTACTTCTTCATTTAATACAGTTTCTGGGAGTCGAAATGAGGGGATCTGACTCTTCATCATGCCCCCGCCAGCGGTTTGATCGTCATACAGATCGATGCTGTAACCCAATGGCATCAAATCTCTAGCCACTGTCAGCGAGGCTGGACCACCACCGATTAGGGCAACACGCTTGCCGTTCTTTTTCACTGGAATATTAGGTAGACGATCTTCAATGCTGCCCTTATTATCCGCAGCCACTCGTTTTAATCGGCATATGGCGACGGGCTCGTCCTCTACACGGCCACGTCGACAGGCCGGTTCGCAAGGTCGGTCGCAGGTACGCCCCAAGATACCGGGGAAAACATTAGACTCCCAGTTAACCATATAGGCATCTGTATAACGCCCCCTAGCGATTAAACGAATATATTCAGGAACCGGTGTATGCGCTGGACAGGCATACTGGCAATCAACCACTTTATGGAAGTATTCGGGATCTTTTATGTTTGTCGCTTTCAAGTTTTGGCCCAGTGAAATAAATATTTAGTAATAAAATTTATTGCTCGGACGAGCGAGATAAAAACGTCAACCCCACTCAAAAAATATCAGCGCCGTAAGTAAAACATAGTCTAACCAAAATTATAACCGTTGAGTCGCTGACACTTCTGATAAACGACAACAATTTTAAGAATTGGTACCAAAAATAGCTGATACAGATCTTTTCCAGTCGTATTGCACTAATTGTGCGACGGTCACTTTATGCTACTCGGGCAAAAGGAATCATCGCTCCATAGATTGGATAACACGTTTATGCACCGGCGCTAAATTTTTAGCTGGTATTTTGAACACCTTACGATCGTAAGACAGTAGACCATTAAGTTCATTTTCGACGTCTGTGATTTGAGTATGAATAGCAGCCGATAAACCACGCTCTATTAATTCCTCAATGGTTTTTGTTTGCTTCAGATAAGCACAGGGAAGTACCACCTTGCCCCAATAACCGATCGAAGCAACTAGGGCGGCCTGCAATGTAGGTGGATACTGAAAATAGTTGGTGGGCTCGGCAGGAATCGAACCTGCATCTAAGACTTAGGAGGTCCCTATTCTATCCATTGAACTACGAGCCCAGGGTCGCCATTATATTGAATACAACGCTAATTGATACAGCCAAATAGCTAGCGATTACGTCCTAACGCATCGTGACTAGTGACCCAGTCACCAGCCAACACTGCACTCATCAAGGATAACTCACCTGCTAGTACGGTTGCGCCAATGATCTCAGCCAATTTATTCACTTTTCCTGTCCCACTGCACCCCATCATTTTTAGGCACTCTTGCTGTGTTGGCAACCCTGTTCCACCACCATAAGTCGCCACAATCAGTGAAGGAATGGTAATGGAAAAATAGTAGTTACTGTCGCTATCCAAGTCCACATAAACAATAGCAGCTGATGACTCAGCTACGTTGGCAACGTCTTGCCCAGTGGCAATAAATGTAGCGGTTATACCATTGGCAGAATGAGCGCCAGTATTGATTGAGCCCGCTAGTAACCCCCCCACTTGCGTGATAGCTCGCGCTTTAAAAAGCGTTTCCGATGTCACACCCATCACCTTTTCTAATAACGCACTAGGGATAACGACTTCAGCAATAACTCGCTTACCCCTGGTATGCAAAGTATTAAGTTGCGAGTGCTTTTTATCGGTATCCATCGCGCCAGATAGCATGTAGCGCTTAATGCCTGGATAGTTGTCCTTAATCCATTCGCAGGCAACGAAAGTCGCCTTGCCAACCATGTTCTGACCCGCAGCGTCGCCAGTGGTGTAGTTAAATCTAAGATAACGCATTCGAGCTGCAGAAAATTGTTGAATATCACGCAATTTACCAGAGGAGGTTGTCGTTTCGGCCTGCTCTTTTATGTCATCAAAATGCTCTTCTACCCACACCCCAAATTCACGTGCTTCACGAGCGTCTTCAAAAATAAACACAGGAGCCCGCTGCATAGCGTCATCAACTATAGTGACCTTAGCGCCGCCAGCTTCACGAAGTAACCGTGCTCCTCGGTTATAGCTAGCAACAAGCGTTCCTTCGCTGGTCGCCATAGGAACATAAAACTCGCCACTGGCGTGCTCCCCATTAACCTGTAGTGGCCCAACCAAGCCCATAGGTACCTGTGCCACACCAATAAAATTTTCTATGTTCCCAGCTGTCGTTGCCGGATCGACAGAGTAGTGCCCGATATTATCCAGAGATATAGACGTTTGCTCCCGCACAAATTCTCGACGCATTTGCGCCATAGCTTCGGTGTAGTCGTTTGCATTGTCTCTTGGAATCTTATCTGACATGGGACTCTCCTAATTACTTTGTTTACATTTTGGCTATAGCGAAAGCGGTCTCACCTGTTAGTCCATTATCTGTCCGGTGCCCGATCGACACAAGTCTAGCTTGCGACTAAGGAGTCTTGTTGCAAGAGATCGTTTTTAGCGACTGAATACTCCCCTATAAAGTACGATATCGATTACAATCGCCCCCATGAATATGCTCCTGTTAACATCCAAAATAACTGACAATGCCTACAACGTTCGTGATCGCCAGCTAAGGCATTTACTAGACGTGCATAAGGCTGAGCTTGGTGATTCGGTTAAGGTAGGACATATCAACGGTTTAATGGGTACTGGCACCATCGTTAAGCTGGACAATGAACAAGCAACTTTAATGCTAGACCTCACCCAAAATCCACCCCCTCCGCTACCACTAACCCTTTTACTGGCGTTGCCGCGACCAAAGATGTTGCGTAGAACATTACAAACGATTGCTGCCATGGGAGTAAAAAAACTATATCTCATCAACTCAAGCCGCGTCGAGAAAAGCTTTTGGCAGTCGCCTTTTCTCACTCCAGATGCTATTGAAGAACAGCTCGTTTTAGGTTTAGAGCAATCAAGAGATACCCTATTACCAGAGGTGCATCTGCGTAAACTGTTTAAGCCTTTTGTGGAAGACGAACTACCCAGTCTTATTAAAGGAACCTCCTCGCTAGTAGCTCATCCCGATACCGAAGAAAACTGTCCAGTGAACACTTTTGACAAGACCACCTTAGCGATCGGACCAGAGGGTGGATTTATACCCTATGAGATCGATAAACTTGTGGCGATTGGATTTAAAGCGGTGCACCTGGGCCCAAGAATATTGAGAGTAGAAAACGCGGTGCCATCCATTATTAGCCGACTTTTTCCAAGCTAAGCAGTCTCCTCTTCAAACATGAAATATTCGCACACATGCATGCCACTGTCCTCATAGGTCGCGTGAGCATTAACGTTCTCCGTTTCAGCATACAACCTAAACCCACATACTGGCGTTGCTTGTTGGTTTGCCATCGCCTTAAGCCGCTTATACATGTCGCGATAGAGTCCCTGACGGCGGAACTGAGGCTTGACATAGACTGACTGTATCCACCAGAACAACCCATTGCGCCAGTCAGACCATTCATAAGTTACCATCAAGGTCGCCGCAACAACGCCATCGACCTCGGCAACCAAATAAAACCCAAACTCTGGACGCTCAAATAAGCCATTTACACCAAGAATAGTTAGATCTAGATCTAACAACTTATCTTCCGTCTCAAGTGCCATGGCACAGTTATGTTCAGCCAGCGTCACAGCGTCTGACTCAGCATTAGCAATACGAATATCCAGCATCTAATTTACCTTCATTTTTTTACAAATAGTTATCCTGAATTAAAACACCATGGGCGTTAATCCGCCATTGCCTATTTTAAACTTAGCCCTTAGAGTAGCAGTCTTTAAACCTAGCCTCTGTAATAACTCTCTTGTGACTGCGAGACATCCGAAATAAAAATGAAATCAATTTTCCGCCATGAAATACCCTATGGTGACAGTAGCGTTCTACTGTTTGAGGCAATTCGTGACATGCCTGAGGCTATCTGGTTAGACAGCGGCAAACCAATAAGTGACAAAGGCTCTGCCGATATTATCTCTAGCTGCCCCGACGTGATGATAGAAACACGCGGAAATGAATCTACCATTACCAGCGAACTTGGCCATAGAACCAGTCAAGAAGACCCCTTTGTCCTAGCCAATGAATTATTAGAGCCACTTTTACCTATTGAACCTAACCATCAAGACCTGCCTTTCGTCGGCGGTTTGTTGGGTTACTTTGGGTATGATTTAGGCCGCAGGCTAATCGATATTCCAAGTATTGCGTCGTCAGTTACGGAACTACCCGACATGCGTATTGGCCGGTTTTTATGGGCGCTAGTGGTTAACCATGACGCCAAGAAGAGCGAGATTGTTTTCCACGAAAATTGCTCTGAGCGCCTCAAGACAGATGTTATTAGTCGTCTGACAAAGGCCGCCGCGAAGACATCCCTCGATATCAGATCGCGCTTTAAACTTAAGCAACCCTTTAAGCCGACATTGGCTCGATCTGAATACGCTGACGCTATTGCCAAAATCAAAGATTACATCAGTAAGGGGGACTGCTATCAAACCAACTTTACGCAACATTTTTCTACGACATATGACGGCGATCTATGGCCGGCCTATTTAGCCCTAAGAGAGTCGCTACCCTCGCCTTTTTCCGCTTATTGGAAGTGGCCAGATCAAGCGGTTCTTTGTATATCTCCCGAACGATTTTTAAAGGTGTCCAACAATTCGTCAGGAGATGCGCTTCAGGCTGAAACAAAACCCATTAAAGGAACAGTGCCAAGAGGCCGATCCCTGTTAGAAGATGAGCAAAGTGCCACCGCGCTTTTTAACAGCCCTAAAGACCGAGCTGAAAATCTTATGATTGTGGACCTCTTGCGGAACGATCTTAGTAAAAACTGCAGGCCCGGAAGCGTTAAAGTCCCTCATTTATTTGCCGTCGAAAGCTTTGCCAATGTGCATCACTTAGTAAGCACTGTTACAGGCGAATTATCCCAGAACAGTAGCCCGATTGATTTGCTGCGAGACTGTTTTCCTGGTGGGTCTATTACAGGTGCGCCAAAACGCCGGGCCATGCAAATTATCGAACAGCTTGAACCCGTTAGACGCTCTGTATATTGCGGCAGTATCGGCTATGTTAGCGCCAACAACCAGATGGACACCAATATCGCTATTAGAACCGTAGTAGCCTCAGGATCGCGCTTACACTGCTGGGGCGGAGGTGGCATTGTTGCTGATTCCGAAGCGGAGAGTGAATTTGAAGAATCGATGGCCAAAATTCGGCTCTTATTAGAAACTCTCGAGAAGTTCGCCAGTCCATAAACGATTAAAATTCATTTAAGTTTTCCATCCCACGGCCATACCTTCGCACACCTCTCCGAGGTTATTGCTGGTAGGCTTTAGCGACTTCCTCTGCTATCAGGGCTATACCCTTGCGTACGGTATCTTCATCTTGAGCATAGGACACTCGAATGCATTCCTGCTGATGACGCCAGCCCTCATCCATTCCTGGGAAGAAGTTGTGCCCCGGTACAACTAGCACCCCCCTTAGCTTCAGTCTCTCATAGAGCTCTTGACTAGTAATAGGTAAGCCGTCAAACCACAACCATAAAAAGATGGCGCCTTCAGGTTTATGGATGCGATATGGCACATCACCAAACGATTCTCTAAACCATTTGACCGCCTGCGTAGCACGCTCCTGATAAAATGGCTTGACCAGGTTTCGGCTTAAGGACAATATTTCGCCCGTTCTAAATAGTTCTCGCGCTATCGTCGGGCCAAAGTTGCCGCAGGCCAGACTAACCACGGTGTTGGCATTACTAAAGGCCTGAATGATCTCTTCTCTGGCTACCACAATACCCGTCCTGACGCCGGGCAGGCCAAGCTTTGATAGGCTCAGCACCAATACCGTATTCTGATTCCAGTGAGGCTTGGCCTCGTTAAACAATATACCTGGGAAAGGCAAGCCATAGGCACCATCAATAATTAAAGGAATATCTGCGGCCTGAGCTATTTCATCCAGGTGCTCGACCTCATTGTCCGTCAACACATTACCAGTAGGATTAGTGGGTCTAGAAACGCACATAGCCGCTGTTTGCTGTGTAATCTGAAGCTTTGAAAAATCAACATGATATTTAAACATCTGCTCATCAAGTAATTCTATTTCAGGCCGCGTAGCAGTGAAAAACTGTTCAGACAATCCGATATCAGTGTATCCGATATATTCTGGCGCCAAAGGTAAATGTATAGACCGGTGTGTACCGTCAGGCATAGTCCCTGCCAACATGTTGTACAAAATAAAAAACGCCGGTTGACTGCCGTTGGAGATAGCAATGTTGCGCTCAGACACATCCCAGCCAAACTCCTTCCGAAGTAAGCTAGCAATTTGATTGAGAAATAACTTGTCACCTTGGGGTGACTGATAGATACCCATTAGGCTATGCAACTGCTGAGGGTCTTGAAGTACTGCCTCGAGCCGTTTCTTAAAGGTCGCCTCCGCCTCTGGAATGCGGCCAGGATTTCCGCCACCCATAAAAATCATATCCGGATTTTCATTCAGCGCGGTACCAAGATCGTCCATCAGTGCAACAATGCCTGTTGAGCCCGAAAACTTCTCCCCAAATGCAGATAACTTCAAAGCTTGCCCCTTGGTTGCGCCTCTTGAGGCGACAGTATTAATCCATATTACGGAAAGTAAAATTTACTCTCGATTTAACGACATTCCTATCTTTAGCAATGCTGTGGTGCCAATACTCCTGAATACCCGGGCCCATCATCATCAGCGAGCCGTGCGGTAAGTTTATTTTTAGCCTTTCTTTCGTCACCTTATGCCGCAGCAAGAAAGGCCGATCCTCACCCAGGCTAACTGAAGCTATAATTGGCTCTAAGCCCAACTCAACCTCGTCATCAGCATGCCAATCAACGCTATCTCGACCGTCCCGATAGTAATTAACTAGCGTCCTGTTAAAAAAACATCCAGTCTGCTGCTCTACCCGACCTCGTAGTAAGTCCATCCAGGAAGGAAACGCAACAGCTTGCAACCTAATGCGCGAATAAGTATAGCTAGTAGTAGGATCGCCAAACCAATTTTGCAATCTTGGAATAGGGATCGATTTCCCCGCTATATTAATCGTATCCTGTCGCCAATTGATCTGACCGATGGCGGTCGCTAATAAATTATCAGCCTCAGCAGCCCCCAACCAATTGGGCCAGAAGCTAATTTCACTCTGGCGGTCTGGACTCAGCTGAAGCGGAATAAGTTGCTGCTCAAACAGGTCCATAGATACGCGGTTCCACCTCAAGGTCAATGCCAAACCTAGCCTTTACAGTAGCCTGTATCTCTTTCGCCAGAGAAAGGATCTCTCTCGCACTGTCGTTATTGGCATCATTCCTGTAATTCACCAGAACTAGGGCCTGTTTATCGTGAACTCCGACACCGCCCCTTTGAGCGCCACGAAATTTACATTTGTCGATCAACCACGCCGCTGGCACTTTCACCGACCCATCCGGCTGAGAATAAAAAGGGACCTCCCCTTTGCCTTCGACACACTGTAACTCTGCCAGAGCCGACTGATTGATAACCGGGTTCTTAAAAAAGCTACCAACGTTAGCCAGTTTATTGGGATCGGGTAATTTTTCACGGCGGATATCACACACCGCATCCGAGACCATCTGTGGCGTAGGATCTTTATTAAGCTCTATAAAATAAGCACTTAGCGCAGGATAATCAATATTTATATTAGGCTCAGTTGATAAGCGCAACGTCAGTTGCGTAATGATGTATTTATCTTTCAATGATTGCTTAAAAACACTATCTCTGTATGAAAACTGGCACGCTTCGCTACCCAACTCGAAGAGCGCGCCGGACTGAATATCGACCACTTGCAATGAAACCAGCAAGCTAGAGAGCTCTACACCGTAGGCACCTATATTTTGGATAGCCGCCGCCCCCATATTACCTGGGATTAGTGATAGGTTTTCTAGGCCGAACCAGCCTCTATCTAGGCACATAAGCACCATGTCATGCCAATTCTCTCCAGCGTCAAAGGTGACATCAATACTTCCATCAGCGCCCCCTATTACTTCTGCTGACTCACACCCTTTTAAGCCTAAATGTAAAACCAGGCCACTTAAATTGCTGGCAAGAATGACATTACTGCCGGCCCCTAGTGGGGTCACCGATAAATTATGGTCTTTGGCAAAAGATAGGGCCTGATGGACCTCTTTAAGCGTTGATGCAGAACAAAAATACTCGGCTGTAGAGTCCAAAGCCATAGTGTTCATAGCCAGCAACGACTTATTTCTTTCGATCTGTAGATCGGGCATCTAGAGTATTAGCCTCCGGCCATGTCTGATTGCTGTATGTGAGCCTTGATGTGGTTCAGTAGCCCTAGCGACGCATCTTCTATCATGTCCAACACCAACTCAAACCCGTCAGCACCACCCAAATAGGGGTCGGGGACCTCGGTGTAATCAGAATATCTTTCCTTAGCAGTGTAATTGAGGAAAAGTTCGAGCTCACCAGAAAATTCACTGGGGCGCATAACCTGTAGATTACTTAAGTTACTAGTGTCCATAGCGATAATATAGTCGAACTGCGTAAAATCAGCGCTAGTCACTAAACGCGAGCGCAAATCTGACAGGTCATAACCTCGCTCGGCTGCCGTCGCGGTTGACCGGGCGTCTGGGGCGTGCCCTAGATGCCAATCGCCGGTTCCTGCGCTGTCTACCTGTATTTTACTACCCAGTTCCTGAGCATTAACTATTTGTTGAAATACCGCGTGTGCGGTAGGTGACCGGCAAATATTACCGAGGCATACAAATAAAACTGATACTGTGCTCATGCTATGCGGTCTGCCTCTAAATTAATTTAATGTAAATTGTTATATATAACATGTAAGTAATTGTTTAATAATATATTAAATTATTCAAAAAGTGCTGAAATGGCTGCTAAATCTTTTTCAGTATCTATCCCGGCAGGCACCTTTTCAACCGCATTTTCTACATGAATCGCCACGCCATTCCATAAAAACCGAAGCTGTTCCAGTGACTCAGCCTGCTCGGTTGGAGCGACTGGCCATCTAACAAATGCATTCAACTGACTGACCCGATAGGCGTAAATACCAATATGCCGCATAGGGAACTGCTCAGATGGAATAACACGACTCTGGGCCTGATCATCTGCTCGAGGCCAAGGAATTGATGCGCGACTAAAGTAATTGGCCATTCCTGCAGCGTTGGCTACCACCTTTACTACATTAGGATCATCAAAGGCCTCAATATCATTAATCGGTTCAGAGAGGGTCGACACGCCCGCTACAGCATGAACGGCAAGGTTATCAGCCACTTGGTCAATAACGGCCGGCGGGATAAGCGGCTCATCGCCTTGTACATTAACGACTAGCTGCTCATCATCAAGCTCTAAAGTCTGCGCTACTTCCTGCAATCTGTCGGTGCCAGACACATGGTCACCTCTGGTCATACATACTTCGGCGCCAAACTCTTTAGCGACCTGCCTAATACGTTCATCATCAGTCGCAATAATGACTCGTGATGCACTGCTTTTACTGGCCTGCTGCCAAACTCTCTGGATCATAGTGGCGCCAGCAATATCTTTTAATGGCTTGCCTGGTAAGCGAGTAGACTCATAACGAGCGGGTATAATGACGATAAAGGACATACATATTACTCTTAGGGTTATAGCTTCATTATATGACTAACTCAGACTGCGGTGATAGCTAGACCTGCCTGATCGATAAGACTAGCAACAAAATCATCTGAAATAGGCATTTCTACCTCCAACACCCACAAATTCGGAGGGGCGGCATCAGGATACTTTACTGCATCTTTTGCGGTAATAATCACCGGCAAGAGGTCACCAAACTCAATATCACCGCCGGTCAGGCACTGATGGTCGTTGACAGAGCTCAAAATGACATCAAAGCCCAGGCCCTCTAGGGTCTGAGCGAATCGTTCAGGATGCCCTATGCCACAAACGGCATGCACCTTTTTCCCGCCCTCCCATGCATCAACAGATACTAACTGCTTACTGGCTATATTGCGCAAACCCAAAGCCTGCAATTCGACCTTATGCGTCTTAGACGGCCCTATCTCTGCCCTAGAAGCTGCACCAGCGCCATTAAGTACAACAAAATCTACCTGATTCAAGCGGCTAGAAGGTTCGCGTAAAGGACCCGACGGGAGCGTACGGCCATTACCTAGGCCTCGCACAGCGTCTACCACCGCGATCTCAACATCCCGATGCAAGCGATAATGTTGTAGCCCATCGTCGCTAAGAACTATATGACAAGGGGAATCATGCAGTAAAAGCTCAACCGCTCGTACGCGATCAGGGTCCACCACCACTGGACATCCACAGGATTGCGCTATTAATAGGGGCTCGTCACCGCACTGCTCTACTGGTGTTTCAGACGTGACCGCTAAGGGGTAGGCATTGGCCTTTCCGCCATAACCGCGACTGACAACACCAACTTGATAGCCACGCTCATTAAGGGCGTTTACTAAGGCTATAATCAACGGCGTCTTGCCACTACCGCCCACAGAAATGTTACCCACCACCGCGACCGGCACCGGAAAGGGCTTACCTTGATATAAAGACTGTAGAACCAGCCTCCGCAGATGGGAAACGATACTAAATAACCACGACAGTGGCGCTACCACAAGCAGCCATGGACTGCTGCTATAACAGGCGTTTAGCCACCTCTTCTCGATCGACAAACCTAGCTCCCGGGCTCATCAAACTGGTTTCGATGAAGCTTAGCGTAGCGGCCCTCATCAGCGAGTAATTCCTCGTGGGTGCCCTGCTCAATAATGAGCCCTTTCTCCAACACTAAAATACGATCAGCTTTTTCAACTGTACTCAGTCGATGAGCTATAACAAAGGTTGTGCGGCCCTTCATGAGCTGGTCTAAAGCCGCCTGAATGTGACGCTCCGAATCAGTATCTAGAGCTGATGTAGCTTCATCAAGAATAAGGATTGGTGCATTCTTAAGCACTGCACGTGCGATTGCTATGCGCTGTCTCTGGCCGCCAGAGAGCATGACGCCATCATCCCCGATATGGGTGTCATATCCCTCCGCAAGTTCCTCTATAAAGACATCTGCATTGGCTATTTTAGCTGCCGCTCGAACCTCATCCTCAGACCTATCCTTTAATTCGCCATAGGCGATATTATTAAAAATAGTATCGTTAAATAACGTGACGTTTTGACTCACGATTCCAATATGTTTTCTTAGATTAGTCAGCGAGAATTCATTAACATCAATACCATCAAGAAGAATTTTTCCTTCTTTATGGTTATAAAAACGAGGGATCAAGCTGACGAGTGACGTTTTTCCGCTGCCTGAAGACCCGACAAGGGCTATGGTCTCTCCAGGGCTAACCTTGAGATTAATGGCTTTAAGGACCTCTTTCTTGGTTCCCTTGTAGGTGAAACTGACATCAGAAAACTCAAACTCACCCGTAACCAATTCTGTTTCGAAAGTGCCCTTATCCGTTTCAGATTCTGAATCAAGAATCTCAAAGATAGATTCAGCCGCAGCAATTCCTCTCTGAATATCGCTGTTGACCTCTGTAAGCTGGCGTATAGGCTTAATCAGCACCCCTGAGGCAACAATAAAGGCAATAAAACTCCCCGTAGTCATAGTCTCGAGAATAATCGGATTAAGCATGAACCCAGTGACACCGGCAAAGGCAAAAGAAACAATCAGAATGATTAACGGGTTGCTCAGTGCACCGGTAAATGCCATTTTCATATTCTGTCGTCGATTATCATGACTGGCATTACTCATCCGAGAACGCTCAGTCTTTACGGCGCCGAAAATTCGAACCTCTCGATAACCCTGCACAGCTTCTTGGGTCACATGGGTCACATCACCCATAGCTGACAAAATGTTCTGGCTAATTAGCCTAAAACGTTTACTCACCTTGGTAACGATTAGTCCAATAAGAGGTAATACGGCAATAAAGAACAGGGTCAGTATCCAATTCACATATAACAGGTACCCCATCAATAGAATCACCAGACTACCCTGCTGTATAACGGTCTTAATCGCCTTTGTACCTGCCTCTGTCACCTGCTGCACATTAAAGGTGACCACGGACACCAAATGCCCGGACATAGACTCATTAAAAAACTTAAATGGCAGCAGTAAATAGCGATTAAATAGATCTGTTCGCAACGCATGTACTAGGTAATTTGCAACATAGGCAATGAAATAAGTACCAATCAGATAACCAATTCCCCTCACTGCACTAATCATAATTAAAAATAGCGGTATGACTAGCCAGCTTTCATTGACTAATTCATCGCCAAATATTCCTAGAGCAAGACCGCCGATAACCCCAGATTTGGGCGCGACGGCAGAATCAGCCGCAGACCCCGTTAGAACACCTACTATGTCCGTGATGTAGCGTAGTAGATCGATAAAGGCGATTTCGGCTAAAGAATGCAAAAGCAAACCGAATACGGCGATTAAAAATGGGAACCAGTAGCGCACCACATAACCAAGTAGCCTTAGATAGGT
>JAPKEJ010000067.1 GCA_028822155.1 Porticoccaceae bacterium | reverse complement strand
TCCCCTGAGAGGGCGCGTATTTTGATCGGTGAAGAGTTCCTTGTCAATTGAGGATTTGAAAATATTTCAGCGGTGGGCACATGACAGTCGGGTGTTACCACTAAAAACCAGCGCTCAGGTAAATCTATTGGCGTTAGTATATCGCCAATTCCTTCACCAAAGGCACTTTCACCGTGGACAAAAACGGGCACATCAGCGCCTAATTGACGGCCTAATTCTGCCAGCTTATTTATGGGGAGGCCGCATTCCCAAAGGGAATTTAAGCCAATTAGTGCAGTTGCTGCATTACTGCTGCCACCACCCAAGCCTGCGCCCATGGGTAATTTTTTGTTCAATGAAATAGTGCAACCATTCTTGCCGTTGACATGCTCTTGCAATATAAGCGCCGCCCGAAAAATTAAATTATCTTTTGTCGGAATGTTGTCTATTTTGAAGTCGAGAGTAATTTCACCTGAAAAATTAGAGGTAAAGCTCAGAGTGTCACCGAAGTCGAGTAGTTGAAATAGAGTTTGCAGATTATGATGGCCGTCTGGACGCTGGCCAGTGATTCGTAAAAACAAATTGATTTTTGCCGGTGAAGGTAAGGTCAGAGTCGACATGGTTTTCACGGTTATTATTTTGGCTCTTGTGTTAATTACTTGGGAAACGCCAGTTTGATATGACTATTATAAAGCTTTGTTGCCCTCGTTGACCGATTATTTTTCTTGGGAGGTTGCCCTGATCGGTAATTCGGTATCGGGAAAAGCTTAGTTGCCAGCCATTTTGTTTAAATTCTGCTGCAGTACCTGCCGATGTTAGCCTTAGGTCGCTCACTGCAGCTTGATTCGGCGATGGTATACCCTTAACCCACCAAGCAAGATCATTCACGGGTAATGACAGTCCTGTCAATTGCAGAGCTAGCGTCTGAGGAGTATTACTATATTGCTCTTTTCCGTGTTGCATTTGAGCATGAAGATTATCGCCTTTGATGGTTGCACGACCCGCGGCAAAGGGACCGCGCATGGAAATCTGATATTGCTCTTTACTCTGCAGCCAATCGATACTAGCGCTGCCACCTTGGTTAAGAGATTTAAAACCTAACTTGCCTTTAATTTGCCAGCTGATAATTTCCTTGGCTTTCAGATGGTGGTCTTGCCATGCTGATCTTGAGAAATCATTACTTGGGTCAATGTTTGGAATGGTGGAGCAACCAGTAACCAATAATAAGATACAAACTCTTCGTCCTAGAAAATTCCACGCGCTAGAGACGAAGGTCATTGCTCAATCACCTCTGGAACTCTAAGGCGCAGCATCGTATTAATTATGCCTTTATGGTCTGGGGTTGATTGTAGGCCCTGCTGCCAGACCGTGGAAGCGGCTTGGCGGTTATCTAGGGTCCAATGCACCTCACCCAAATGAGCTGCAATCTCAGGGTCAGGCATGATTGCAAAGGCCTGCTTGAGATAGTCTAAGGCCTGCTCCGCTTTACCCAGTTTAAATAACGCCCAGCCCATGCTGTCAATAATTGAAGGATCCTTAGGCTCTAATTGATAGGCTTTAGCTATCAATTCAAAGGCTTCTTCACGCCGTTCGGTGTGCAAAATCATCGTATAACCCAAAGCGTTTAGGACTGTGGCATTGTTTTGATCTTGAGCTAATATCGCACGCAAGTCCTGTTCGGCTAATGCAAAATCATCTTGCTGCTCAGCCACCATTGAGCGGGCGTAAAGTAGTTGTGGATCATTAGGAAAATCATCGAGTCCAGAGGATAGGACGACTAAAGCCTGAGATGGTTTTTGAGCGTTGAGCAGCAAGTTAGATTCGACCTGAAACAGTGTCACCGCCAGAGTGGGTTGGTTTGAGCGCATGCGCTGCAGATACTGCTGCGCTTGGCTCATGCTTCTATGCTGGGCCAAAAGTGCGCTTAAACGCGATGCGGCGGCAATGTAGTTGCGACCGAAACGAACCTGGGTGTAATGACTCATTGCTGCGGCGAGATCTCCTTTCTTCTCAGAGATGGCTCCCAAATGATACTGCGCATCGGACCGTAAACTCGGTTTAACAGATGCTTGTTTAAATAAGTTCTCAGCAGCTTTAACGTTACCTGCGCTGAGCTGCATTAATCCAAGCAAAAAGTTCACTTCTTGGTCTTTAGGATTGTCGGTACGCAAAATTTCAAATTGCGCGATTGCTTTGCTGGGGGCATTAGTGGCCAAAAAGCGGGCATATTGCAGACGTAACTTGCTGTTTGTGGGATGCCTTTTTAAGGCATCACTCAATAATTGGATACTTTCGGCACTGCGATCTTGTTGATGTAGTAGTTGAGATAGCAATAGTAGGCCGCGCTGATCGTCGGGCACTAGGCCTAAGAATTGCCTAACATCAAGTTCTGATTGCTCAAGGCGACCATTTTTTTGTTGCAGCACTGCTGTTAGAAGATCTATGTAGGGGTATTTTTCGTTACTAAAAGGTAGTATTTTTACTGAATCAATTAGTCGATCTATTTGAGCTGGCGAGTCAAAGTCGGCAGTCATTACGAGTAGTAGGGAATCTAGATCATCGTGGTTTTGATACAGCCAACTACCATGTGTCAGCGCAGCTTGCGCATCACCTTGGGTTAAATAAGCGGCTAGGGCAGCTCGATGCGCTTCGGAATCATTCGGTGACTGGTCTACCCATAACAGAGCCATCTCCATCAGCACAGATTGATTGCGCACATGTTCGGCAATTCGATAGGCTAGCACGATCACCTCATGGTCAGCGGTTAGTCGTGCCTGGCGGCTATAATTATCAAGTGCTATATCAAATTGGTTACGGCCTAGCGCAACGTCTCCGACTAAAAGGTCGTAGAGAGTATCAATGGCAATGGGTTTAATTGGTTGCTCGACCGAATGAGGTTGGGTCTCCTTCGACTCCATGGTGATAGTCGTTGCTTGGTCAGCTACGTTCTGAGGCGTCCCGGCACAACTTGCCAGTACAAAGGAGAGTAAAATTAAAACCGCTCTAGATATATGATTCATTATGCCATTCTCGTAGATAACGGCGTCTAAGACAATTACTAGAGTGAAAGTTTCTGCAATTTAACCTGTTGTCGATAAAACATTGTTCTATAAATTCCTATCCAACGAGATAGTCGTGTAAAATTAGCGCCTAGCAAAGATAACGATATTGGGCATTAACAAGGCTTTCTCTTGCAAAAACTGGATATTTTCTGACTGCTATGGGTATTTTGGCTTTCGGTATTAATCATAAATCGGCATCTGTGGACCTCCGCGGCCAGATTGCGTTCGCCCCTGAAATAGTAGTTTCGTCCCTGCAAGATGCCCGTTCTGAATTGGACTTGCAAGAAATAGCACTCTTATCGACCTGTAATCGCACTGAGGTTTATATTCAAGGAGATGTCAGTGATGGTCAGTTACTCGATTGGCTGGCCACCACTAAGGGTGTCGAGTTAAATCAACTTCAAGAGCGCTATTACTGTCATAGAGATGACCAAGCAATAAGTCATATGATGCGTGTCGCTAGTGGACTGGACTCACTTGTGCTGGGTGAACCGCAAATATTCGGACAGATAAAGTCGGCCTATGCCGTGGGGCGAGAAGCAGGAACTGTAGCGACATTTCTTAATCAGGCGTTTCAACAGGCTTTTTCCGCTGCGAAACGTGTGCGGTCTGAAACTGCCATTGGGAAAAATCCAGTTTCTGTAGCCTATGCCTCTGTAAGTTTAGCCTCGCAAATATTCACTGACCTCAGTGATGCCCATGCTTTGCTCATTGGTGCTGGAGAGACCATCGATCTTGTGGCAAAACATCTTAAAGAAAAGAATATTGGGCATATGACTGTTGCCAACAGAACATTAAGTCGAGCTCAACAACTGGGTGAAGATTATTCAGCCGATGCTATTTTATTGTCTGATATTCATGACTTTTTGCCCAAAGCAGATATTATTATTTCTTCCACTGCTAGCCAGTTACCTATATTGGGAAAAGGTGCGGTAGAGTCAGCCCTTAAAAAACGCAAGCATAAGCCGATGTTTTTGGTTGATATAGCGGTACCAAGAGATATAGAACCTGAAGTTGAAGAACTTTCAGATGTTTACCTTTATACGGTGGACGATTTAGAGGAGGTGGTTCAGGATAATATTCGCGCGAGAAGTTCCGCTGCCGATATGGCTCAAAACATTATTGATGAAGAGGTGGAAAGCTGGTCTAGACAGAATCGCGCATTGGCAGCGGTCGATACGATCCGTGCCTTTCGTAGTAGTGTTGAAACTATTCGTGATAACGAGGTCGATAAAGCGCTTGCCTCACTGAAGCGAGGCCAGGATTCAGCGCAAGTGATTACTGCTTTGGCGCGCAATTTGACTAATAAATTACTGCACAAACCTACCAAGCGACTTACGGAGGCGGGTGAAGAGGGCCGAGAAGATGCTATTCATGCGACCAATGAACTATTTGATTTAACCAAGAAAAAACATTGAGAAGTCATCAACGACTCTTCATTAATTAATTTCAACCTAGGCTTTAAAACTGAATGAAAGCGTCCATTTTATCTAAGCTAGATCTACTTGCTGAGAGGCATGAAGAAGTTGCCGCGCTGTTAAGTGATGCTGAAATTATTGCAAATCAAGATAAGTATAGAGAGCTATCTAAAGAGTATGCTGAGCTTGAGCCTGTGGTGAAAGCCTACCTTAGTTTTCAGCAGATTCTTTCTGATATCGGCGAAGCTAAGAACTTTCTCAAAGATGCTGACCCCGATATTCGAGAGATGGCAAATGAAGAAATGCGTGACGGCGAAGCACAATTGGAATTACTAGAACTAGAGTTACAGCGCCTGCTATTACCCAAGGACCCCAATGACGGTAAAAATGTCTTTTTGGAAATTAGAGCTGGCACTGGTGGTGATGAGGCGGCTATTTTTTCTGGCGATTTGTTTCGTATGTATAGTAAGTTTGCAGAATCTAATCGTTGGAAGATTGAAGTGATCAGCGATAATCAGGGTGATCATGGCGGCTATAAAGAAATTATTGTTAGAGTCGTTGGTCAGGGCGTCTACTCCAAGCTTAAGTTTGAATCTGGAGCTCACCGCGTTCAGCGGGTACCAGACACGGAGTCTCAGGGTCGAATCCATACCTCGGCATGTACTGTAGCGATTATGGCGGAAGCCGATGAGAAGGATGCTATTGAGATCAATAAAGGTGATCTGCGTGTTGATACCTTCCGAGCCTCTGGCTCTGGCGGCCAGCATGTTAACAAAACCGACTCCGCAATCCGCTTAACGCACTTACCAACAGGAATGGTGGTTGAGTGTCAGGATGAGCGTTCACAGCATAAAAACCGAGCTAAGGCGATGTCCGTACTGCAGGCTCGATTGACCTCAGCGCAGGATGACGCGACTGCTCAAGAGCAGTCAGACCAACGTAAAAATTTGGTCGGGAGCGGCGATCGTTCAGAGCGAATTCGAACCTATAACTTCCCTCAAGGTAGAGTCACGGACCATCGTATAAACCTTACTTTATATAAGCTAAATGAAGTTATGGAAGGCTCCCTTAGTGAAATCATCGAGCCTCTGGTTAATGAGTTTCAGGCAGAACAGTTAGCACAACTGTCTCAGTGATGGTTGTTCAATGTCTTTTATAAATTCTGTTACAGAACTTTTACAGAACAGCAACCAGTTGCAAAGTATTAGTGACACTGCTGTATTGGACACCGAGTTATTACTTTGTTTTGCCTTGGATGTTGATCGAGCCTGGCTTAGAACTTGGCCTGATCATCAGCCTGAAGCCATCCAAGTTAAAACGTTCAAAGCGCTTTTATCACGGCGACTGACCGGTGAGCCGATTGCCTTCATTATTGGTTGTCAGGGGTTTTGGACATTAAACTTAACGGTCTCTGCAGACACTCTAATTCCGCGACCTGAAACTGAGTTGTTAGTTGAGATTGCTTTAGGGTTAGATTTGCCTAAAGTCTCGCGTGTTTTGGACCTAGGCACGGGCACTGGGGCCATAGCCCTAGCATTAGCCAGTGAGCACAATAATTGGCAGTTGACGGCGGTAGATTCTCAGATTGCAGCGGTAAATTTAGCGGAGATTAATCGTCAGAACTGTCAGCTGGACAACGTAAGTATCTATCAGAGCGATTGGTTTAGTCAGGTACCAGGATTGATTTCCTCGCCACAATACCATTTGATTATTAGCAATCCTCCCTACATCGAAATTAATGATCCTCATCTGTCCGCTGGAGATGTTCGTTTCGAACCGGCCTCGGCGCTGGTTTCTGGCCGAGATGGCTTAGATGACTTGAGAGTAGTGATTGAACAAAGCCCGAAGTACTTGGATTCTAATGGTTGGCTTTTGGTGGAACACGGCTATCAACAGGGGACTGCAGTACGAAATTTATTCGCTAATGCGGGATTTACTGCCGTAGCAACGCAAGTCGATTACAACAATCTTGAGCGTGTCACGCTGGGTTGTATACGAGAGCGTCATTAAGTTTCTGTATTTCGCGCTTTGAAACTAGGTTCCATCGATAAATTAAGCAGGTGGCAGCGATACTTGCTGCAATCACCGTACCCATCCAAAATCCATAGACACCTAGAGGCGGGCCCCAAAAGTCGGTTAAAGCTATACTATAAGCGATAGGGAAGGCGATTACCCAAAAGGCGATGACCTGTATAACAAGGGGTATTCTCGCATCTTTATAGCCCCGTAGTGCACCACTACAGGCCATTTGCAGGCAGTCTATCAAACCAAGTGCGGCGGCAAAGAAAAACAAGTTCGCGGCAATGATTTGTACGCCTGGGTCGGCTGTGAAAAGTGAGGCTATATCGTTGCGCAGTAAAATCTTCAAAGAACTTGTGACAAGCGCAAGCATTAAGACTAGTTTAAACCCCACTAAACATATCATTCTCGCTTCATGAGGATTGCCACTGCCTTGTGCATGAGAAATCTTAATAGTAAGTGCTTGGGCAATACCTAGTGGCACCATGAACGCGAGTGAGTCGATATTGATGGTAATAGCGTGAGCCGCCAACATTTCTGAGCCCAGATGAGCGATCATAAACGGGATAACGGCAAAAAAACTAAATTCTGCTGCAATATTCAACGCAATAGGAATTCCCAGACGCAGCGTATCAGCCATACTTTTAAGGTTGGGTGCGGCAAATTCATGGTAGAGAT
>JAPKEJ010000028.1 GCA_028822155.1 Porticoccaceae bacterium | reverse complement strand
ATATTAAAGTTGATTTAGCGCCGTAGTCATTTCTACTACAGCTTTTTTACCATCACCATAAACCATCAACGTATGATCCATCGCAAACAGCGGATTAGGTAGGCCAGCAAATCCAGGACTTAATGACCTTTTAATCACCACTATGGTCTTGGCCTTATCAACATTAAGGATAGGCATGCCGTAGATTGGACTTCCTTCAACGTCGCGAGCCATTGGGTTGGTTACGTCATTGGCGCCAATTACAATCACCACATCAGTGTCTTCAAAGGTAGGGTTGATTCTATCCATTTCAACTAACTTGTCATAGGGCACCTCGGCCTCCGCAAGCAATACATTCATGTGCCCGGGCATTCTCCCCGCGACTGGATGAATACCATACTCGACCTCGACACCTTTAGCCTCCATTGCATCGGCCAACTCTCGAACTGCGTGCTGAGCCTGTGCCATTGCCATCCCGTAACCGGGTACTATAACCACTCGCTGAGCTGTTTCTAACAGCATAGCAACTTCGTCAGGTTGGGCGCTGGTCACCTTCCCTGCATAGATTTCGTCTGCATCTATAATTTCACCACCGGCGGCCATCTTGCCAAACAGAACATTAGCTAAAGAGCGATTCATGGCGACGCACATGATGCGAGTAAGAATGAGACCCGAGGTACCGACGAGTGAGCCCGCAATAATAAGCACAGTGTTACCGAGAATGAAGCCTGCCAGTGCCGCGGCTATTCCAGAATAAGAATTTAATAGTGCGATCACAACTGGCATATCAGCGCCACCAATCGGCATCACCAAGAACAGACCAAGTAATAGAGCAAGGCCTAGGACAATTAACATAGCCGCCGTATTGCCTGGGTTTATGACGAGAACTACAATCGCAACCAAGGCGCCCAATAAAAGCAGTCCATTGCCAACGGGCCCACCGGGCAATCCATAACTTTTCTTCATCCATTCCTGTAGCTTGCTAAATGCAACCAAACTACCCGTGAGGGTGAGCGCACCAATGAGCACGGTAAGACTAATTGAAATTAAAGCAATAGTGCCCTCTACGCCCTCGCCAAACGCATTACTTGCAACTTTCATGGGCTGAAATAAATCAGCTGCTGAGGCCGGTTTTAAGCCCGCACGAGTAACATACTCCGCGAGTGCTATAGAGAGTGAAGCGCCACCACCAAAACCGTTTAACAAGGCTACCATTTGCGGCATTGAGGTCATTTGAACCCGCAGAGCCATCAGCGCTCCTACAATACCGCCGACAGCGATGCCGGCTATCACATAGGTGAAATCAACATCGTTAATATTAAACAGCGTTATTACCACGGCAATCAACATACCTAACGCAGAGAGAAAGTTACCTCTAACTGCTGTTTTTGGTTTGGTTAGTCCTTTGACGCCAAGAATGAATAATATTCCGGCAATCAAATAGATCACGTTAACGAAATTTGCACTCATCGCCTATTTCCTCTTAAACATGGCAAGCATGCGATTGGTCACTAGATAACCGCCAACCACATTAATTGTCGCCAACGTCACCGCAATAAAACCGAGCCAGTTAACCAGCATGGGGGAACTTTCGGTTCCTGCCGCCAAGAGAGCTCCGACCAAGGTAATGCCCGATACAGCATTGGTTCCAGACATTAACGGAGTATGTAAGGTTGGAGGAACTTTGGTAATTAGCTCAACACCAAGAAATAAGGCGAGGATGAACAAAGCCAGAAGTAAAATTAAGGTTTCCATTGATTATCTCTCTTATTTTTTGTCAGTAGGGGCAACTGGGGCAGGAGCCTGTTGCTTAGGCTCCACAGAAGCCTTTATTTCAGTCAAACCAAGTAACTTTCTCATATGAGCATGAGGAACATCACCCTTGTGGGCGACAACCGTGCCCGCAACAATTTCATCGCTAAAGTCAAGATTGAGGTCGCCGTTCTCGTCTAAAATAAGCTCAAGTAGAGTCTGCATATTTTTACCGTACATCTGGCTAGCATGATAAGCCAAATCTGAAGGGACATTTTCAGGTCCCACTATAGTGACATCGTGAGCAACTACAGTTTTACCCTGCTCAGTAAGATCGCAGTTTCCACCACGCTCAGCAGCGAGATCAACAATTACTGCTCCTGGTTTCATAGCTATAACCATGTCTTCTGTAACCAGAATAGGCGATTTTGCTCCAGGAATAGCAGCCGTAGTAATAATAATATCCTGTTCGGCAACCACAGCCGTCATCAGTTCACGTTGTCGTCGGAGAAAGTCTTCACCCTGCGCTTTGGCATAGCCTCCGGCACCCTCTGATTCACCCGTATCCAGATCCAATTCCACAGGCTTGGCGCCAACTGAGATGATTTGCTCTCTAGCTGCGGGACGAACGTCGTAAGCCTCCACTATCGCACCTAGCCTCTTAGCCGTGGCACAGGCCTGTAAACCAGCGACTCCCACGCCCATGATTAGCACTCGAGCCGGCTGAAGTGTGCCGGCTGCAGTCATTAGCATAGGGAATATGCGTGGAGATGCGGAAGCACCGATTAATACCGCTTTATAGCCAGATAAGGTGGCCATCGACGAAAGTACATCCATGCTCTGAGCACGGCTAATACGTGGCACCAATTCTAGCGCGATAGCACTAGCTCCTGTAGCCGCGACCGTCTGTGCGGCTTGAGGTGAGGCCAATGGATCCATCATTCCGATCACCAACTGGCCACTGCGCAACAATGCCAGATCTAACTCACTATTTTCATTATTTGAGCCAAAGCTCTGAACTTGCAAGATGATATCTGCGCTGGCAAAGATCTCTGTTCGGTCAGTTATAATTATTGCTCCAGCAGCTATATATTCTCCGTCGGGGTAGCCCGCGGCACTGCCGGAATTTTCCTGAATAAGTACCTTTATACTTCTGTCCGTTAATGACTGGACATTGGTAGGCGACATGGCGATGCGTTTCTCACCGGTTTTGATTTCCGTAGGAATCCCGATTATCACTCAATTCTCCTTACTTTTTTAAATATGAACATATCTACATTAATAACTACCGCGAATGGTATCAAAAAAAACAACTAGCTCTATAACCTATGTGTAAATAGTCGCTATTAGAATTTCAATAGTTGCTATATTTTAAACGCCGTCGTGTCAGGAGATTTTACTGATAAGTAAATAGTGTAGCTAACATTAAAAATCAGCTCAAATAATACCGTATATTTTGATGCAGATGTTGAGACAGGGCGAAACCTTTCCTACTGCTCTTAGGGTAGCCAACACTATTAGAATGGTCTATGTGGCAGGTTATGACTATACGTGGCAGGTTATGACTAAAAGTCATAAGTGTACCCGAGTTAGTTCCCCGAGAACTCAAATCTTGGCGGCATTTCTGAGGGAGCATCGGCTGCTGCCAAAATAGAGCAAATTAGCTGACGCAAGATGCAGTAGTTTCTAGTCAAAGAGGCACTAAATATTTGTAAGATATAGTTAGTTAACTCGAGATATTGAGAATTCCGCGAGATCAAGCAGTACATTTTTGTACTCACCTTCAGGCAACCCAACAAGAGCAAGTTTAGCAAGCTCCACTTCCTTTGCCCCTTGCTGGCGGCTATAGGACAAACCACCACTGGTGTTAACCACCGCTAATATGGCGCCGAAATCATCAGCGGTCTTGTCCGTAATGGCTTTTCGGATCAAGCTAGCATCTTCAGGTCTAGCGTTATCACGAGCAAAAATAAGAGGTAGAGTCATTTTGCCTTCGGCAAGGTCACTACCAATATTTTTGCCTGTCACCTCAATATCACCTTGATAATCCAAAACATCATCAGCAATTTGAAACGCCATGCCCAAATGCATTCCATATGCAATCATTGCATCTTGATCAGTTTCGGCAAGGCAAGCACCCACCTGAGCGGCGGCCTCAAAAAGCTTTGCAGTCTTACGGTAAATTACCTGACGGTAAATCTCTTCACTAATTTCAGGATTACCCGCATTAGCCATCTGCTGAACTTCTCCCTCCGAAATAACATTCGTGGCATTTGCCATCACGCTCATAATTGGCATATTTGCTATTTCGACCAACATTTGAAACGCCCTTGAGTAAAGAAAGTCCCCCACTAACACACTTGGTGCATTTCCCCACTGAGCGTTAGCTGTTTGGCGTCCACGACGAAGACTGGCGACATCGACGACGTCATCATGAAGTAAAGTGGCCGTATGAATGAATTCAATTACTGTCGCCATTTTCAGGTGATCTGCACCTTGATAACCATTAGCAAGAGCACTTAGCAAAACGACCACGGGACGCAAGCGCTTGCCACCGGCGTCAACAATATAGTGACCGATATTCTCCACCAGCCCGACATCAGACTGGAGTTGGCTTACAATTAACTTATTAACCCCGGATAACTCTTTATCCACAGCCTGATGAAAACGTAGCATTAATACTTCCCATGGTATCTTCATTATTTGACAGCATGCATGCTAGGCAGGCAGACCTTTACTGTCAACTTATAAGAGAACAAAAACCATCTAATTGGACGTTTATAACCGATCCGTCGCCTTCTTATAACCTCTAAAAAGTTGCCGCTAATCCAATAAATCGTTAGGATGGCGTTTTTATTGATTTCTAAAAGGCACCCATGTCCTTCATCCCCAAATCGTCATATTCGAAAGAAGAGGTACTCGGCTCTACTCGAGGAGAGTTGTTTGGACCTGGAAATGCCAAACTCCCCGCGCCTAATATGCTCATGATTGATCGGATTGTGGAAATCAACAACCATGGCGGTAAAAATGGTCTTGGCCAAATTATAGCTGAAATAGATATTACTCCAGACTTGTGGTTTTTCGACTGCCACTTCGAGGGCGATCCTGTAATGCCTGGATGTCTAGGATTAGATGCCCTTTGGCAACTGGTTGGGTTCTTCTTAGTTTGGAACGGAAACAAAGGCCGCGGTCGAGCGCTCGGCGCAGGAAATGTTAAGTTTTTTGGCCAAATATTACCAACTGCAAAGAAAGTTACCTACAAAATTGAATTCACTCGACTTATACAGCGCAGGCTGATTATGGGGATTGCCAACGGATCCGTAGAAGTTGATGGTCGCGAAATTTATACTGCACAAGATTTAAAAGTTGGACTATTTGATAGTACAGATAACTTTTAACATCCATTTTTAATGCGCTAAGGTCTAAAAGGAAATTTAATGAAACGTGCTGTAATTACAGGCTTGGGGATTGTATCTTGCCTAGGCAATGACCGAGAGTCTGTTACACACTCTCTACGCAATGGTATCTCGGGTATTCAACATCGAGAAGATTTTGTTGAGATGGGACTGCGTTGCAATGTCGGTGGCCTTATCGATCTTGACCCAAAAGATCATATTGACCGTAAAATATTGCGCTTTATGGGTGATTCTGCGGCCTATGGCTACATCGCAGCTGATCGAGCTATTGCCGATGCAGGACTCACTGACGAGATGGTTTCAAACCTCAGAACTGGTTTGATTATGGGTTCCGGTGGACTTTCTGGCGAAATGTTTGTGGACGCTGTTGACGTGATGCGAGCCCGTGGTATTAAGCGAGCAGGCCCTTATCGAGTCACCCAAATTATGGCTAGCACCGTCTCTGCTTGTGTAGCAACTCCATTTAAAATTAAAGGCGTCAATTACTCCATTTCCTCTGCCTGTGCTACTAGCGCTCACTGTATTGGCCATGCTGTTGAATTAATTCAGCTCGGCAAACAAGATGTATTACTAGCCGGTGGAGCCGAAGAAATGCATTGGTCTATGGCCGGCATGTTCGATGCCATGGGTGCCCTAACCAGCAAATACAACGACACCCCGGCAGTGGCCTCTAGAGCCTATGATGCCAACCGTGATGGTTTTGCACCAGGATTAGGTGGCGGCTGTGTCATCGTTGAAGAGCTAGAGCATGCTTTAGCGCGTGGAGCCAATATTATTTGTGAAGTTACTGGATACGGCGCCACCTCGGACGGAGCTGATATGGTTTCTCCTTCAGGCGAAGGCGCTGAACGCTGCATGAAAATGGCCATGTCCACTGCCTCTGGACCTATCGATTACATCAACACCCACGGCACTAGCACGCCGGTAGGCGATATAGCCGAGCTAGGCGCGATTCGTAATGTTTTCGGAGATAACTGCCCGGATATCAGTTCTACGAAGTCTCTGTCAGGCCATAGTTTAGGGGCCGCAGGTGTTCATGAGGCAATTTACTGTATGTTGATGATGGAAGCTGATTTCGTGGCTGCTTCTGCGAATATAGATACGCTTGACGAGCATGCTAAAGGGTTGCCAATTCTAGTAGAGTCAAAGCAAACAAAACTAAACCGCGTCATGTCCAATAGCTTCGGATTTGGGGGTACTAACGCTGCACTAGTGATGGAAAGATTTAAGGCATAAGGGGTGTCACCATTGAGCAGGCGATAAAAAAGGGTGGAGAATTTACAGTGTTCTACACCCTTTTTTAAAGATCACATTTTTCCTAATACAACGGCTTCTAAAATCGGAAAACTTTGCAATCTAACTGCTTTAAAGCGCAGCCAAAATTGCCTCGGCGCTGGACCCTTCAAGAGCACCCGCGTCAACATTCAACAGACTCACTACACCGTCATCTACAACCATCGCAAAGCGTTGACTGCGTTTACCCATACCAAAACCAGTACCATCTAACTCGAGCCCCAGCGCAGTAGTGAAATCAGCATTACCATCGGCGAGCATCACAAGATGTTCAGCATTGGCCGACTGACCCCAAGCGCTCATAACAAAGACATCATTAACGGACATGCAGGCTACTGTATCTACACCTTTTGATTTTATTTCATCGACATGAACGACAAAACCTGGCAAATGAGCCAGCGAACAGGTTGGCGTAAATGCACCAGGAACAGCAAAAAGGACAACCTTCTTACCGTCGAAAAGATCTGCAGTACTCATTCCAGAAGGACCTTCAGCGCCCATTATTGTGAACATTCCGGCTGGAACTTTATCTCCTACTTTAATTGTCATAACCACCTCTATTAACTAATATTTAAAAAATTATGGCCACACCATAAATTGTGTACGGCCGTGCACTAAAAAATGGACTGGTTTAGGCCACTACTCAGACAATTTTAGAATGGAATATCATCATCGAAAGGCCCTGCTTGCTGCTGTGGTGCTTGCTGAGAAGTTTGCTGTGGCGCTTGCTGAGGAGCCTGATCAGAGCTTTTTGGAGCAGAATTCTGCCCAGAGCTACCCTGAGGTGCGTCATACCCGCCTTGCCCGCCTCGACTATCGAGCATCTGCATTTCACTGGCTACGATTTCTGTGGTGTAGCGGTCTTGGCCATCTTGACCTTGCCATTTACGGGTTCGTAATGAACCTTCTACATACAACTTAGATCCTTTCTTTACATATTCGCCAGCTATCTCGGCCAGACGATTAAAGAACACCACTCGATGCCACTCAGTTCGTTCTTGTGGTTCACCACTAGTTTTATCTTTCCAAGACTCTGAGGTAGCAATACTGAGATTGGTTACGGCGCCACCTGACGGCATAAACCGAGTTTCTGGATCCTGACCACAGTTGCCCACTATGATAACTTTATTAACTCCGCGTGCCATTTTCTTCCCCTAATTCGTTAACGGTTTAAGTACGGTTGCAAACTCGACATATCCACCTGTAGACGGTCTACCTGAACATAGGCTAATCGCTCACCTTCTAATAAGAGTATATCTTCAACACCGACTATATTTGAAACTATTTTTGTAAAATCGCTATGCTCCAACTCGCCGACTGCCAATACTAGTGTTTTAAGGGGCCTTGGAGATTCCAGACCTAAGCAGACGAACCACCAAACTGCCAAGATCAAACTAATCACCACAAAAAGTCCGTTGACCCCCAACGTCTGCAGACTCCAACCACCGAGCAGACCACCAAAAAAAGCACCCAAAAACTGACTAGTGGAATAAATACCCATTGCAGTACCTCTGTTGCCAACAGGGCATGATTTACTCATCCACGAGGGTAATGACGCCTCAAGTAGATTAAATGCGGTGAAGAATATCAACAACAGCACAGGAGTCATTATTGGTCCACGATAAAGACTTAGTGCCAAGGTCGCCATCATCATGGCACCAACAGATACCAAAAAACTCCACTTTTGTCGGTTATTTTTTTCGGCAATGATCATGCCGGGCAACATTATGAAAAAACCTCCTCCCAGCAATAATAGATACACCCACCAGAGGTTTTCACCTTCAACGCCCAACTCGTCAGACAATATGGTAGGTATGGCGACAAACGCAGCCATCAACGCCAGATGCAGAGCGAAAATTCCGTAATTGAGGCGCAATAGTGTGGTCTGCTTAATTAGCCTAACAATTTGCTTAAGGTCAGTTAAGGTCTCCCGATTGTATTGCACCTGCACCCTATTCGGCACTAATAACAACACAATCAATATACCTAGCGTACCCAAAATGGCCGTAATCCAGAAAATTCCTGAAAGCCCATATTTCAATGTTATTAGCGGGCCAAGTACCATGGCCAAGATGAAAGAAAACCCGATGCTGCCACCAATAATAGCCATAGCTTTAGTGCGATTTTTCTCTGATGTAAGATCAGTAACCATCGCCATCAACGTACTAGCAATAGCACCCGCGCCTTGCAAAGCGCGGCCAACAATCAAGCCCTCCATAGTCTCTGCAACAGCACAAACAATACTGCCGAGAATAAACATCAAAAGACCGCCAATAATCACCGGCCGCCTCCCGACTCGGTCTGATAATAGGCCCATGGGAATTTGCAGAATTGCCTGAACTAAACCATAAGCCCCTAGAGTCAATCCCAACAAAAGAGGACTGTAATCTGGGTACCCCACGACTGAGAATGCGAGTACTGGCAACACCATAAATAGCCCAAGCATTCTAAAAACATAGAGGCTCGCAATAGAGAAGGTTGCGCGCCTTTCAATAGGCGAAAAAACTGGATAGCTGGTCAAGGTGGCGTCGATTTATGATTAATTTTTTGAAGACGCTATACTACCAGTGCAGGTAACAAGGGAGAATGTTTATCCATAATATTTTTCAAAAAAACACTTAATTAGGTCTATTTATCTTAAAATATAAGGTCTATCCAACCGAACTGTCCGTACACTGTCACTTAGGGTAATTTACTCTTTGCCCACTAGGCCATTGGGGCTCTATAATTGGCGGTTTAATCTGACAAAAAGACATTTTAATGGATACCATTCAGGTTCGCGGTGCACGCACTCATAATCTTAAAAACATCGATCTAGATCTTCCACGCGATAAATTTATTGTTATTACTGGATTGTCAGGTTCTGGTAAATCTTCTTTGGCTTTTGATACGCTCTACGCAGAGGGCCAGCGACGTTATGTCGAGTCACTATCGACCTACGCACGACAGTTTTTATCTATGATGGAAAAACCTGACGTGGATCATATCGAGGGCCTGTCACCCGCTATATCCATTGAACAAAAGTCCACCTCTCACAACCCTAGATCTACCGTGGGGACAATTACCGAAATTTACGATTATTTACGACTGCTATTCGCTCGCGCAGGAGAGCCTCGCTGCCCTGACCACAATAATCCGCTCAAAGCCCAAACTGTAAGTCAGATGGTTGACCAAGTAATGGAACTGCCGGAAGGGACCAAACTTATGCTTTTGGCTCCTGTTGTTAAAGACCGGAAAGGAGAGCATTTACATTTATTTGAGACCTTGAGGCGTCAAGGATTTATTCGCGCCAGAATCGACGGTCTGGTTTGCGACTTAGAAGAGGCTCCCGCCCTTAACAAAAAGAAAAAACATAGCGTTGATGTGGTAGTTGATCGCTTTAAAGTGAAAGCAGATATTGCCTTAAGACTGGCAGAATCATTCGAAACAGCCCTGAACCTTGCAGAAGGCTTGGTCATGATTAGCTACATGGATGGTGGTCAGCCGGATCAGATGTTTTCCGCGAAGTTCGCATGCCCCGTCTGTAACTACAGTTTAAATGAACTCGAACCCCGACTCTTTTCGTTCAACAACCCAGCTGGTGCCTGTCCAACTTGCGATGGCTTAGGCTTACATCAGTTTTTCGATATTGACCGCGTCATTCAACACCCAGAGGTGTCGATTTCAGAAGGCGCTATTCGTGGCTGGGATAAAAGAACGCTATTTTATTACAACATGCTCACCTCTCTTGCTGAACACTATGCCTTTGATATTGATGAACCTTGGGAGAAACTTGCCGCGCTACATCAGCAAAAAATTCTGTTCGGTAGCGACGATGAAGAAATCACTTTTAACTACGTTAATGATCGAGGTACTGTTTTTCGCCGGCAACACAAGTTTGAAGGCATTATTCATAACATGGAGCGACGCTATAGAGAAACTGAGTCCCAATCCGTGCGTGAAGAGTTAAATAAATTTATGGCTACCTCGAGTTGCCCCGAGTGCGCCGGAACAAGACTTAGAAAGTCAGCTCGTAATGTGTTTATTGACAACAAGCGCATCGAAGACATCGTTTGTATGCCTGTTGGAGATTGTGCTGATTATTTTGATCAACTAGACCTTCCTGGACGACAAGGAGAAATTGCCGAGAAGATCATCAAGGAAATTCGCCAACGTTTCACGTTCCTAGTCGACGTCGGGCTTAATTATCTGTCACTAAATCGAAGTGCTGACACGCTCTCAGGTGGAGAAGCACAGCGAATTCGTCTCGCCAGTCAGATCGGTGCAGGATTAGTAGGCGTCATGTACATTCTTGACGAACCCTCAATAGGCTTGCATCAGCGCGACAATGAGCGACTATTAAAGACATTAGTGCGCCTCCGTGACATTGGTAACACTGTCATTGTTGTTGAGCATGATGAAGAAGCCATTGCTGCAGCCGATTATGTTGTAGATATAGGGCCCGGCGCAGGCATCCATGGCGGTGAGATCGTAGCACGAGGCTCAGTTAAGGACATTTGCGATAGCGCCAAATCCATCACTGGTCAATTTTTGTCGGGCAAGCGAAGCATTCTTATTCCCACAATACGGCATAAAGGCAAAGGTAAGACACTATCGATTATAGGCGCCACAGGAAACAATCTGCAGTCTGTGGATTTAGATATTCCAATTGGTGTATTTACCTGCGTTACCGGCGTCTCTGGTTCTGGTAAATCAACGCTTATTAATGAAACACTCTATCCAGCTGCTGCAGTTGCACTGAACAAGGCAACCACTCTTAAGCCGGCCCCTCACTCTAAAATAACGGGCCTTAATCTGTTAGACAAATGTATTGATATCAACCAAAGCCCCATTGGCCGCACGCCTCGCTCAAATCCAGCCACCTATACTGGAATATTTACACCAGTGAGGGAATTATTCGCCGGCACACAAGAGGCCCGTTCCAGGGGATATACCCCTGGAAGATTCAGTTTTAATGTTAAAGGTGGTCGCTGTGAAGCCTGTCAGGGTGACGGCGTCACAAAAGTGGAGATGCACTTCCTGCCGGACATCTATGTGCCCTGCGATGTTTGTAGCGGAAAACGTTACAACCGTGAGACTTTAGATGTGCACTTCAAGGGTAAAAATATCCATCAAGTACTGGAAATGACGATTGAAGATGCTCGAGATTTTTTCGACGCAATTCCAGCTATCGCAAGAAAACTCCAGACACTCATTGATGTTGGCCTGTCTTACATAAGTCTCGGACAATCCGCAACAACCTTATCTGGCGGAGAAGCGCAAAGAGTTAAGCTCTCGAAAGAACTATCTAAGCGAGACACTGGGAAAACTCTCTATATCTTAGACGAGCCCACCACAGGTTTACATTTTCACGATATTGAACAGCTACTGGCGGTACTTCATCGATTGCGTGATCACGGCAATACCGTGGTAGTCATCGAACACAATCTAGATGTTATCAAAACAGCTGATTGGGTTGTCGACCTGGGGCCAGAGGGTGGTTCTGGTGGCGGACAAATTGTCGCCGAGGGCACTCCCGAACAGGTATCTAAGGTTAAAGGCTCACACACAGGGTTCTTTTTGAAATCAATACTGGCTCGTCAAACCTCAGTATGATTTGACTGTCTACCTAGGTATTCTGACACCATGCCGTCGACCGCGGCCTGCTGGTAAGGGCGTAGGCCACTAAGGATAAGCTTTTTAACGCCGCGCCCAATAACCTTATCGCCGTCATGGAATGTAAAATGTAGCTCTCCATTACCTCGTTTGCCGTCAACGGTTAAACTGGTCTTGTTGATTTCTAAGCTTGGGTTTTGAAATGTCAAACAATCTAGCTCAAGCGACATTGACTGATAGATGATCAACGGTCGTTGTGGATTAATCATGACATTGTTTTTCGCCATCAAGGGCACTAGAATATGCGGAAAATTATGACCAGAGAATCGAACATACGCTTTAACTAAGGCTTCAACTGAACTCGCATTTTGAACACTATCGCCCGAATAGAGCCCCTCCAAATAGCATTTCCCTCGCGTGTCTAAAATCTCGTAGCTAGTGTTTGACGCTGGTGGGAATATCAGCGGTGTATCGGCCGCTAACAGCCCAGAGAAACGAAAATCCATATTCTCTCGCAACCCATAATGCTTTACCACCAGGGCGAACAAAAGATCTCCAGGCACACAAAAACGCTTACTATCAGCATCATGTATAGGATTGAAATCGTTACTTATAATTTTAGCAAAATCGCTGGCTTGCTCGCCACTGACGCTGATTCCGTTGTTATTTTTATGGTAAAACTGCTCAATAAACACGAATTAATCAAACTCCGCTTCAAATTCCTCTAACAAATCTAGGGGCTCTATTTCCATACCTTCCAAATCCGTATTCCAATTAACCCCAACAAGCAGCACGTCGCCATGCATACCCGGCAACCAATCGTCGAGAAACTCTTCAATATCAATCGCCAAGGGTTTGTATACAGCCCAATCACCACTGCATAACTCTTCAGCTAGAGGCTTTGAAGACCAAAACGGAATAACATCAATACCATCATGGTCAGTCGAACCAACCAAGGCCCAATTTTCTGTTTGGTCCTGTAGACCCCAGATACAACCCTGTTCAAGGCATTCCACGATTAATCGATCAAAATTTTCCTGAAGATCGTTAGACAAAGGTTCCATGGCGCTGCTCCATTATTTTGAGGCATTATTCGAGGCGCCCATAGTAACCGTTTTAAGGGAAAAGGCTCTACATTATTATTTGAGTGAAAGTACTAACGATAACTAATTAAGAACCCTATAACCGCGACCCTGCAGACAGCGCTTAATAACTTTTTGCTGCTCCTTTCGGGCATGAATATTACCTTTTACTCCGCCGACAACCCCGGCGGTTCCGCCTACCTCTTGTGCCGTATCGCTGTTGCCAATAATTGCACCGACAACACCGCCAGCTATAGCACCCCCTATAGCACCACCCACTGTGCGCTTGGTGATATCAACCTGCTGAGCCAGGGCATCACATTCAGATAGATCCTTTTGGTACTCTTTAAGATCAAGCCTCTGGGTATCAACAATAACCTGATCCACCGCCTTATCTAAAAGACCAGTAGCACAGCTGGCCAATAGTCCACAACACAAAAAGCTGGTACACATCCTTAGATATCGCATAATCATATTCCTTAATTAGATCTCTTCCTTAAACGCCAGCCGACCTAATAGGTTGACGCGCTAAATAATTATGCCAGCATCAAAATCCACTTAGAAGATTATTTGGTATTGCTCATAATCCCACGAACTGCGGCCGGTATATCGGCTGGCAGTAGAACTAATTTAGAATTGTCAGACTTTGACATACTATGGATTGCTTCAATATACTTTTCTCCTAAAAGGTACATGGCAGGAAGCTCTTTATCTTGGATAGCTTCATTGACTCTTTCTAGCGCGGTTTTAGTCGCCTCGGCCAATACCACTTTGGCCTCTGCGTCTCTACGAGACGCTTCAAGCCTGCCATCGGCCTCTAGTATTGCTGCAGTCTTTTCACCGTCAGCACGGGTAACGGTAGCGCGTCTCTGACGTTCAGCAGCAGCCTGCTCTTCCATCGCTGACTGCATAGTGCTAGAGGGTTGAATATCCTGAATTTCAACGGTTTTTAGGGTAATACCCCAATCAGCAATATCCTCTGATATAGACATTTTTAACTTTGCTTTTATTTGGTCTCTGGAGGATAGCGCATCGTCCAGCGTCATTTCACCGACAATTGAGCGTAATGAAGTCTGCACCAAGGTACGGATAGCCAACTCGTAGTCTTCAACACCATAGACGGCCTTTTCTGGTGAGATAATATTAATATAGGCTACCGCATTCGCGATAATAACCACGTTATCTCGCGTGATCACTTCTTGAGAAGGAATCTCTAAAACAATGTCTTTAGTGGTCGCTTTAAAAGCAACGACATCAATATAAGGTATGATTAAATTAAGTCCGGGGCTTAATGATTTTTGAAACTTACCCAAACGTTGCACAACCCACTTCGATCCTTGGGGCACTAAACGGACACCTTTGAAAATGGTAATGATTACCAATAAAAAAATTGTACTTACAACGATCATGCCTTCCATTATGATTACTCCCTAATTAACTAATTTAATTTTGTAACAACTAAAAACTCACCAGAAATTTCTTTTATATACAGCCTGTCACCCAATTCTACGCCTGTGTCACAACTAAACTCCCACTCATCAGAGTCCATTACTGGAGTGCTAAATCGCATCCTCCCTTGGGTATTTTGAGTAGGCAGTTTGATGACTAAACCCGAGGCGCCAATGGCCTCATTGTGAGAGTGCTCGTCACTATTCCCTTGGGCCATTTTTACCTTAATAATCTTGAACCAAATCAAGGTGAACGCCACTGACGACATAGTCCAGAGTAATACTTGGACGGTTAATGACATAGGCATCAAAAGCTGAACCAAACCTACCACTAAAGCTCCAAGCCCAAACCAGAGGATGGTAAAGCTTGGAATAAATATTTCACCTACCACTAACAAAAGCCCTAACACAAGCCAGTGCCAATACAACAATTGAATATCCATTTAAACTCCTTATTAACTGTCTATGTAATTAACTCCTTATACGTTTATTAATAATACCCTATTTCCAGCTAAATTATAGATATCGCCTAGCCCATCAGCACAAAGATCGGCTCATCAACAAAGCATCCTCACGCCCATACTCAGTGGAATAGTAACCCCGCCGCTGGCCTACCTCCACGAATCCAATCTTGTTATACAGGCGAATAGCAGAAAAATTAGACACTCTGACTTCCAAATATATTTGGTCTATTTGCTTGGGTAACCCATTAATCACATGATCCAGCAACTCCTCTCCAAGCCCTAGTTCTTTATGGTCTGGATGTATGGAAATATTTTGCAACTCGGCTTGATCAACCACCCCCACAACCACTACAAATCCTACAACAATATTGTCGACAACCACCACCAGAGTCCATTCAACACATTGTAAGAATTGTTTTTTGCTCCAGGGCGACTTCGCGTTTAATTGCTCAATAGCAACCACCGCCTCAAGGTCACCTTGACCCATTGGGCGTATAAAAAAATTTTTTACGAGATTATTCAATCGTCGGTATTCGATTGATTTAGCTTATTGGAGGGTGACAGGAATCTAATTATATTCCATGTTTTTCGCTTGCTTTCAGGGTCCTCAATCATCTCCTCAAGAGAGGGTACAACCAGTCCGATAATTTGCTCAAATACATCAGTTTGGCCATTAGTAATTCTTGATAATTGCTCTTCAGTTAAAACCCAACTGGCAGTTTTCATCCCTAAAATTAACATCATCTTACTTTGCTTGGCACCTAACCTAGCCTGTATTACTGTGGTTAAAAACTCCCGAACCTCTGGCTCAGCGCCCGTAGCATTTGGATAAGGAGGCCACTGCGCTAGCTCCACCTGAGGAAGGTTGCCTTGCCCTTGCCCCATTGCAACGAGAATATTAGACAAAAGTTGAATTTGATGTGGGTCGGGAAGACTGCCATCGACAATACTGCACACCAGTAACTCATCCGTCGGCTGCCACAGAGCCAATTGAAGTTCTATGCTAGCTACTGATTCAGGCTTCTCGTCTACGGGATCTACCACCAGTTTACTCGGCGGTGCGGGCTTAGTATGTGAAACCTCTAGCGGGGGATCACTAAGGACGTCAATGGAACCAATTACCTGCTCAACTGAAATCCGTTCGGGCATTCGATCCATCAAGGGCTCAATAGACGCAGCTTCAAAAACATCCACTTCGGGCTGTTCATTATCTTCGCACAAGTCCCTAGCAAGGTATTCATCAATACCGAGGGTCTTTAAGTAATAGCCTCGATCGTCTTTTACCATTAAATACCACCAAGTTGAGGATGCAATCGGCCCGGGTTACGCATGAGCGTCAAAGCATTTAAATACGCCTTAGCACTCGCAAACAGGATGTCTGTATGGGCGCCTTGTCCATTGATAATACGCCCATCCTTTTTAAGCCGAACGGTAACTTCGCCCTGGGAGTCAGTGCCTTGGGTCACCGCATTAACTGAGTATAACTGCAACTCTGTTTGGCTATTAATTAGCTTTTCAATAGCATTAAAGATGGCATCAACTGCCCCATCTCCGCTAGCTTCGGCAGAGTGTTCCTGATTTTGGTAGCTAATGATTATTTTCGAATGAGGTAGCTGTCCTGACTTAGAAAGCACCTCTAAGTCCACCAGTGTCAGAGCATCATCTTCGGCGCCCATTTGCACGTCAGAGACTAACGCCTGAAGGTCTTCATCAAAAATTTCACGCTTCTTGTCGGCAAGCTCTTTAAACTTAATAAAAGCCTCATTAAAGTCCGCTTTACTACTAAAGCTAATACCCAGCTCATCGAGGCGTGCACTAAATGCAGCCCTGCCTGAAAGCTTACCCAATGAAAGCTTGTTAGCCAACCAGCCAACGTCTTCTGCCCTCATAATTTCGTAGGTTTCCCTAAACTTTAAAATACCATCTTGATGAATACCAGACTCATGTGCAAAAGCATTGGCTCCAACGATTGCTTTATTAGGCTGTACGGGAAATCCTGTAATACTAGAAACTAACCTAGAAACGGGCACTATATGAGAAATATCAATACCCGTCTCCACAGGAAACAGATCTTGCCGTGTGCGGACAGCCATGACTATTTCTTCAAGCGACGCGTTGCCGGCTCGCTCGCCAAGACCATTAATCGTGCATTCAACCTGACGAGCACCGTTTTGAACTGCTGATAGACTATTAGCAACCGCCAAACCTAAGTCATTATGGCAATGGACTGAAAAAATGGCCTGATCGGCGTTGGGGACGGTATTCAGTAGGCGATGAATAATCGACCCATACTCGAGGGGATCTGAGTAGCCTACAGTATCTGGGAAATTAATAGTCTTTGCGCCAGCGGCAATAACCGCTTCTGTTATTCGGCACATAAACTCAAAATCGCTACGGCTGGCATCCTCAAGAGAAAACTCAACATCATCAATCAAATCTCGAGCCATTTTTACCGCGCCGACTGCCTGCTCTAGAACCTGATGAGGCTCCATTTGCAGCTTATACTTCATGTGGATCGGTGAGGTCGCAATAAATGTGTGGATACGGCCTGCATTAGCACCTTTAAGCGCCTCGGCCGCGCGCTCGATGTCGCCAATCATTGCCCTAGAGAGGCTACAGATTCGACTATCTCTGACAGCGTTAGCGATGGCCTTCACTGCTTCAAAGTCACCTTGACTAGATACTGCGAAACCTGCCTCAATAACATCGACATGCATCTTCTCTAGTACTTTTGCGATCCGAAGTTTTTCATCTTTAGTCATTGAGGCGCCGGGACTTTGCTCACCATCACGCAGAGTAGTGTCGAAAATAACTAATTTGTCTTTTGTTGCCATGATCCTTTTCCTTCTCCAAACCAATTCTCTTGGTTGTCTACATTGTAGAACGCATTAAACCTCTTGTCCCATCTACCGGTGAGTATGGCTATATTTGTATGCCATAGGATGACAATTGAGCAGATTATGCGGGTTCGATGATGCTTTTTATAAGGTATAACGATAGATGCCCCTCAGGGCAGGAGAAGTAACAATCCACGTGAAACAGCAACGTTAGTAACGCTACGCAAAGAAACTGGCTTCATTGAATGGATGTCCATGGGTTTATTTAACCAGACTTCTAGCTTGAAACCAAGGAGTTTGCCATAAGTTAGGCGTCTTTCTCTCGCCAACCAAGCTTGGATGCTAACCATAAGGTTGGGGCAGACAGCGAGAAAACTACCGCCATTGCGAATAAAATGCGAGGAGGATCAATGGTTATTACGACAAGCCCCATCACCACCGACAAGATCACAATGAAGGGTACCTTGCCACGCATATTAACCTTTTTAAAACTAGGGTACTTGAAATTTGATACCATTAGTAAACCAGCACAAGCTGTTACCAAAGCACCTAAGGCAGACAACCAGAGCGACGACTGCATATCCTGCGCAGACCACACTAGCCCCGCGACCAAGGCTGCAGCCACAGGGCTTGGCAGTCCTGTAAATAGCTTGCCATCAGAGACGCCGGCCTGGACATTGAATCGCGCTAAACGCAAGGCGGCACAGGATGCATAAACAAAGGCCGCAGCCCAACCCAGCTTACCAAGGTCACCGACACCCCAGCCGTAAGCAACCACTGCAGGCGCCACACCAAAAGAAACCATGTCGGAAAGACTATCGTACTGGACCCCAAAATCACTTTGAGTATTGGTCATCCGCGCTACACGACCATCTAAGCCATCAAAAACCATGGCCGCAAAAATAGCCATGGCCGCCCATTCGTACTGGCCACTAAACCCAGATAGTACAGCATAGAAACCACCAAATAATGCTCCAGTGGTGAGAATATTAGGCAACAAATAAATACCTTTGCGAGGCCGACGTGAAGATAGATCAGAATCAGAATCCTGATCTTGATTTAACTTAACAACCTTGTCTACTGCCCGAGACTTTTCAACCATAATGCCATTTCCTGTTACACAGCCAGATACCTATCCGCCTCCATTATAAGCTAAGTTAACCTTCAGTCATCCAAAAACTGTTGTTTCATCAGTTGCAGATCAGCCTCAGATAAGCCTAACGCCGAAATTAGATAGTTTTTCATTGAACCGTAGTGCTCATCAATCGCATCTAAAAATGCGGTAATGTTGTCTTCATGGACGGACACATAAGGCGTCAACCAATCTCGCTCCCAGTTTTTTACCTTAGCATCACGCAGATGACCTTCAATAATATCAACGAGCCGACTTGAGTCGTAATGCTTACGGGTGAGTAAATAATCTTCAATGATCGTTTCTCGCGGGACATCTAAAGCCGACAAGATAAGCGCTGCTGCCATGCCAGTACGATCTTTGCCTGCAGAGCAGTGGAATACACTAGCATTCTCCGCATTTTCTATTATCTCTCTCATAAACCGACTAAATGCTGGAATAACCACTTTTATACAAGAGCGATAGGAGTTAACCACTAGTTCGTGGGACGATTCTGCCGTAAGCTCCCCTTCAAACAAGAACTCCCAAAATCTTGAAATATCCCCAATAGAAATTTGATAATCTTCAACAAATTCTGCTCGTATAGCAGCGCTGGGTGACTGTTGTTGCTCCTCTTGGCGTCGGAAATCATGGATCTTGCTAACGCCAATTTTCTCAAGCGCGTCTAAATCTTTTTCAGTTAGATTAGCCAGGTGGCCGCAGCGTAAAATTTTACGCCATTTAACCCGGCGACCGTCTTGATTCAGGTAACCACCAAGGTCTCTAAAGTTAACACCACCGTCGAGAGGCACAACCCTCGACATATCAACTACTGCATCGCTCATCTTCACCTTCCTTTGTATGTGTCATGCACTATTGTACGATGTAAAAACGGAAACGACCCTCTTAATGAGGGTCGCTAGTATTAATTAAATATGTGAAGCACTACAGGCTAATTGGCCCGCTAGACTCTAATAAATTTATCTCCCCGAGAGATACCTGAGACCCCACTGCGGACAACCTCCATTATGCCCATATGGGCTACAGCCTCAATGAATGCATCTAGCTTGTCACTGTCACCAGCAAGTTGAACCGTATAAGTCGATGGCGTAACGTCAATAATATTTCCTCGGAAAATCTCCACACAACTTTTTAATTCAGTGCGAACATCACTATCTATCGCCTTAACCTTAACTAATAACAACTCGCGTTCGATGTGAGGGCCTACTGTGAGATCCACCACTTTAAGAGTATCAATGAGCTTATGTAATTGTTTGACGATTTGCTCTGCCATCTGCTCATCACCTTGGGTAGTTAAGGTTAGGCGGGATAGCGTCCCATCATCAGTTGGGGCTACCGTCAAAGTGTCGATATTGTAACCACGCTGCGAAAACAACCCAACAACTCTAGATAAGGCTCCGAACTCATTTTCCAACAAAATAGAGATGATTCTTTTCATTAGGTTCTCTCCGTCTTGCTTAGCCAAAGATCACGCATCGAACCACCCGGCATTTGCATGGGGTAAACATGCTCAGAGCGATCAATATCAATATCCATAAATACCACACGATCTTTCATAGCGAAGCATTCACGCATTTTCTCTTCAAGCTCATCAATTTGGGTGATTTTCATCCCTACATGGCCATAGGCCTCGGCCAATTTTACAAAATCTGGCAATGAGTCTTCATAAACGCTCTCTGAGTAGCGACTGCTGTAATTCATGTCCTGCCACTGACGAACCATGCCCAGCGCCGCATTATTGAGATTAATAATCTTAATAGGCAGCTTGTGCTGACTGCAGGTAGATAGTTCCTGAATATTCATCTGGATACTGCCTTCACCGGTCACACAGGCCACGACTGTGTCGGGAAATGCCAACTGACAACCCATGGCTGCGGGCAGACCGAAACCCATGGTGCCGAGACCGCCTGAGTTAATCCAGGTGCGCGGCTTATCAAATAGATAGTACTGCGCAGCAAACATCTGATGCTGACCAACATCAGAGGTGACAATGGCCTGACCATTAGTCACTTTGTAGAGCATCTTGATGACGTCTTGCGGTTTAATACAGCCGCCAGAGCTCTCTTCATAGCGCGAGGCAGTATAAATACCTTGGTCCGTACGCCATTGATCGAGCTGCGTCCACCAATCGGTAAGCGCATTTACATCTGGTTTAGTACCAAGTCCTTTATTAATCTCCAGCATCTCCGCGAGTACAGATGAGCAGGTACCCACAATCGGAATATGTGCTTCGATATTTTTCGACACTGAGGTCGGGTCAACATCAACATGAATAATGGTGGCATGCGGGCAAAATTTCTCTAGATCATTGGTTACTCGATCATCGAAACGCGCCCCAATCGCAAATATAACGTCGGCGTGATGCATCGCCGTATTGGCTTCAAATGTGCCATGCATGCCCAACATACCCAAATATTGGCGATCGGTGCCCGGGTAACAACCCAGGCCCATCAACGTATTGGTTACGGGGTAATTCAAGGACTGCGCCAACGCAATCAATTGCTCCGAAGCATTATCGATAACTACGCCACCACCAGCATAAATTATCGGGCGCTTAGCACCGATAAGTATTTTAACCGCACGTTTAATCTGACCACGATGACCTTTGCTAGTAGGCTGGTAAGAGCGCATTTTAACTTCATCAGGGTAGATGTAAGGAACTTTATAATTAGGGTCAGTGACATCCTTGGGAATATCAATTAGAACGGGGCCGGGACGACCAGTCGATGCAATATAATAGGCCTTGGCAATAGTCTCTGCGATATCTTCAGCGCGAGTGACCAAAAAGCTATGCTTAACGATGGGCCGCGAAACACCAACCATGTCAGTTTCCTGAAAGGCGTCTGTACCAATTTTGGTCAGCGCAACCTGCCCAGAGATAACGACCAACGGAATAGAATCCATATAGGCAGTCGCGATACCAGTAATCGCATTTGTCGCACCAGGACCTGAAGTAACTAAGGCTGTACCAACTTCTCCTGTTGCCCGAGAAAAGCCATCGGCAGCATGAACTGCAGCTTGTTCATGGCGGACCAGAAGATGTACAACATCCTCTTGCCGATATATAGCATCATAAATATGTAGCGCAGCACCGCCCGGATAACCCCAGACATGCTTAACACCAACGTCACGTAATGCACGGATTAAAATGTCACCGCCAGATAAAAATTCCAAAATCGTCCCTCACTAATAATGTGTAGGAAGTTTCCCGGCAAAATAGGCTGTAACATCAAAATAGACGCCGCGGCTGCGGCATGCTCAGTCTCACTGATAAGTGATTTCGACTGACCTTAGGGCTATCGGTAATAGCGCCATCTGTGTTGATGACCAGCGACATTGATAACGTCTGCCTGGTACTCTTTCCAAAAATCCTACACTGGTACGTGTAGGATGGGCGCATGTTAACACTTTATCTATTTAAGTCAACGAGTTATGAATACTCGCCGGCTGCTCCAACAAACTAATAGTCAAAACAGATTGACAATATTTTAATAACTAAGCGAACATAAGGCTGACTAAAAATGACCACTAAAAGGGATCTCATTAATGCGCGAACAAAACAAAGTAATTAACACTAGGCTGCTGAGCATATCACTAATGTTTTCAGTACTATTGCTATCTGCCTGCTCGCGCGAAAATCAGCCGACAACCATAATCATGACCAACATTAATGGTTATACCTTCGACAATGATCGTTATTTACAAAATTTTCAAACATTGGTTTTTGACAATGGCAGAGTACTGGCCACTGGAGACAAAAGCCTTCAAGCTGAGTATCCTGATGCCAAACTCATTGATGGTGGTGGCCGTACTTTGCTACCGGGGATAACTGATGCTCACGGGCACGTCTCTAGTCTGGGATATACCCTGTTGCAAATTGATCTTCGCGGCGCTAGGTCCGCCAGGCAGGTATCTACATCGATTGCTAGCTATGCCAAAGAAAAACCTTTCCTCAATTGGATTCAGGGGCGTGGCTGGAATCAAGTATTGTGGCCAGGGCAAAAGTTTCCTACTGCAAAGATACTTGATGAATTGGTCTCTGATCGACCCATTTGGCTCGAGCGAATCGATGGCCATGCCGGCTGGGCTAACAGCAGAGCATTAGCCTTAGCCGGCATCAACGCCAACACCATTGCCCCTTCAGGAGGTGAGATCATTCGCGACCCAAGCGGAAATCCCACCGGAATATTGATTGATAACGCTATGGCGTTGGTGACTCAAGTCATACCACCACCCACTGACGAAGAAATGGCCGCAGCTCTGCAAGCTGCAAGCGGCCACTTAAGCAGTCTCGGTATCACCTCCGTGCATGATGCAGGAGTCAGTGCTAGAGAACATGATTATTATCGCCAGTTGGCTGATAGTGGTAATTTAAACGTTCGTCTCTATGGGATGATTTCATCAACCGATCCGGAACTTGGCCGAATACTGTCGGCGGGGGCTAGCAGTGACGCTCTGGACCTATACTCTGCTCGCAGTGTAAAAGTGTATACCGATGGCGCCTTAGGTAGTCGTGGTGCTGCTCTCTTGGAGTCATATTCAGATCGAGAAGGCCATAGCGGACTGCTATTGACCTCCCAAGAACAGCTGCGAACTATATTTAGTCAATCGATCCAGGCAGGCTTTCAGGTCGCCATTCACGCCATTGGCGACAAAGGTAATCGCATTGGTCTAGATGAAGTTGAACACGCCTATACAACTATTGGTGGCCGTGAATTACGCCATCGAATTGAGCACTCCCAAGTGGTTTCATTGGAGGATATCCCAAGATTCAAAGATCTCGACGTTATACCTTCAATGCAGCCAACCCATGCAACCAGTGATATGAATATGGCAGAAGATCGTCTGGGAATAGAAAGACTAAAAGGCGCTTATGCATGGCGAAGTTTTCTTGATCAAGGTAGTATCTTAGTGTCTGGATCAGATTTTCCCATAGAGCTGGCAAATCCTTTCCACGGTATCCATGCTGCTGTAACACGGCAGAACCGACTCAATGAACCTCGTGGTGGCTGGATACCCGAACAGTCTATTACCACTGAAGAGGCATTCCGCTCATTCACGCTTGATGCTGCCTGGGCTGCCCACCAAGAAATGATCTTAGGAGGACTCACTGAAGGAAAATGGGCCGACTTTATATTAGTAGACCAAGACGTATTTAGTATTCCGGCTAATGATTTATGGAAAACAACGGTAGTTGAGACCTGGTTGGCTGGCAAATTAGTCTATGAAAAAACTAAATGACGATATTTAAGCTAGCGTTTTACTAGGCTAACATTGTCTATTAAGCGCGCGGCCTGGGTGAAGATAGCTCCTAAAACTGTGATATTTTCATCATCAAAGGCAGCAAGATCCAACGTTTTACTGTTGGTGCAGGTTATGTAATCAACTGTAAATCCTGCCTCGGTTATCCGTCGTACGGCGGCAGCTTCAAGTGAAGAAAACTCTTTATTACCCTCTTTAATTTGCGCCGCAATCCAGTCGAGATTATCTTTAAGTACCGTGACCAGAGGTCTCTCATCATCCGTAATATAACGATTGCGTGAACTCATCGCCAGGCCATCAACTTCACGATAAATAGGTGCGGCACTGATCTGAATAGGCAGGCAGAGATCTTCTACCATTCGTCTGATTACCGCTAATTGCTGATAGTCCTTAATCCCAAAGATCGCCTCATCGGGCTGAACAATATTAAATAGCTTACTAACTACCGTCGTGACGCCCTCAAAGTGTCCCGGACGACTTGCACCACACAAAACATCAGTCATGGTCGGACAGATAACTCGGCTTTGAGTGTCCAGACCGTTAGGGTACATCTCGGTATCATCGGGATGGAACAGGTAATCACAACCCGCAGCACGAAGCTGATCAACGTCGCTTTGATAGGTGCGTGGGTATTTATCCCAGTCTTCATTGAGGCCAAATTGGAGCGCGTTAACGAAAATCGAGCAAACTACAATGTCATTGGTTTTCTTTGCTTGCTGTAACAATGCTAGGTGACCCTCGTGGAGATTACCCATCGTTGGAACAAAACCTATTCGTAGCCCCTTTATTCGATCGCTAACAAGATCGTCTCGGAGTCCACTGATAGTGTGAAAAACCTTCATCATCGATTACCTTTGAGGCGCGGATTAGCGGTCCGCGAAATGATCACTAGCAAGATTTTCAAACCGAGTATACTTGCCCATAAACATCAATCGACAGGTGCCGATCGGCCCGTTTCGCTGTTTGCCAATAATAATTTCTGCCGTGCCCTTGTCGGGACTGTCTTCGTTATAAACCTCATCGCGATAAATAAAAGCAATCACATCTGCATCCTGCTCGATCGCTCCAGAATCTCTAAGGTCTGCATTGACAGGTCGTTTATTAGGTCGCTGTTCCACATTACGACTAAGCTGTGAAAGCGCTATCATCGGGCATTCATACTCCCGAGCTAACCCTTTTAGCTCTCTAGATATCTGTGAAATCTCCTGCACCCTACCTTCAGCAGCATTACTGCCATTCATCAACTGCAAGTAATCTACCATAATCATCCCAGGCTGCGCTTGAGCGTAAAGAGCCTCTGTGTCCGCCGGAGTATCAGCGCCGTGTTTAAGATGCCATTCCTGCCGCAACTGCTCAACCCGTTCTCGGGTAAACTGCTTGATTCTGTTGCGCATTTCAAGAGGGGTAATGCCTGCAGAATCATCAATAAATAGCGGCTTATCTTTTAACCGTTGGGCCGCACTGCTAAGCCTAGGCCAATCGTCCTCAACCAAATTTCCAGAGCGCATACGCGTCTGGTCAATCTTTCCGATAGAAGATAGCATACGAATAATTAACTGATCAGCCGGCATCTCTAAGGAAAAAACTAACACTGGCCGGTCTTGATTAAGAGTGGCATGCTCCACCATATTCATCGCAAAAGCGGTCTTACCCATAGACGGTCGGCCGGCTATAATAACCAAATCAGATTTCTGCCAACCAGATGTCATTTTATCAAGATCGCTAAACCCCGTACTCAATCCGGTAATATCAGAGTCGTTCTTGAATAATTCATCTAGCCGCTCAACTGCCGCTTTGATAAGAGAGTTAACTTCCTTAAAACCGCCCTTCTTAGGTCGATTCTCAATGATCTCCTGGAGTCTACTCTCGGCTTCCGCAAGTAATTTAGAGCTATCCCAACCCAAAGGGTTGTATCCCTTGCGCACAATGTCACTAGCCGCCCCAATTAGCTGCCGAACAATTGACCGTTCCAGAACAATTTGAGTATAAGCTTTTATATTCGCAGAACTTGGCGTGCTACTAGCCAAATCAACTAGATACTCAGCACCCCCGACAGCTGAGAGTTCATTAGAATTTTGGAGTGATTCAGAAAGTGTAATTGGATCAAATGGTTGGTTCTCTAACGACAACCGGCCCATTGCCGTAAAGATCAGTTGATGGTCTTTGCTATAGAAATCACTCTCAGACAACACTTCGGCAATTGAGTCGAAGGCATCGTTCTTTAACATTAATCCGCCAAGAACAGCCTGCTCTGCCTCTATTGAGTGAGGTAATGGCTGACTGACACTAGGTTCTGCAAAGAGCGCTTCATTCATACCAGAGATATTTAACCTATGCTGACAATAGTTAGTTTGTAGATTGCTGTACGGGTAGTATAAGTAATAAACCCGACAAACAAAAACGGCACTGCATCTTATTCAGAGGCAGTGCCGTTACGCAACAACTTTAGACGTTTTTAACGAGCTAAAATTATTCCGCTTCAATAACAACGGTAATTGTTTCAGTAATATCTGTGTGCAATTGCACGTCGATATTAAACTCACCCACGTGACGCAAAGGACCTTCAGGCAAGCTGATTTCATTCTTAGTTACGTCGCTACCAGCAGCTGCAATAGCATCTTCAAGCTCTCTAGCCCCTACTGAGCCAAACAATTTGCCTTCATCGCCAGCGATGGCTGTAATGGTAATAACACCAACAGCTTTTAATTTATCAGCTCGGACCTGAGCTTCGCCTAATTTATCCGCTGCCTGAGCTTCGAGTCCTGCTCGTCTCAGTTCAAATTCAGCGATATTTTTATCGGTAGCGAAAACCGCTTTACCCTGAGGTATAAGGTAGTTACGGCCAAAGCCAGCTTTAACATTTGCTCTATCGCCAATGTTTCCCAACTTACCAATCTTTTCAAGCAGAATAACTTGCATATTAATATCCTCTATATTTCACTATTCAAACGAGATTAACGGTGAGTATCACTCGCTAATCTTGTTCTTAAATTCATAAAGCTGTCAGCCAAACCAACCAGCACCAACAGCGCCATAATAATGGGGCTATAAACTATAAGCCCTAAATAAACAAAGACCAACCACTGGATACCCTTTGCTTTAACCTTCACCCAGCAGTGCACCAGAGCCAACCCAGCTACCAGTAACGGAATCGAGGCTACCTGCACCCAGATCCTGTAATCATCCGGCAACAACACCCCAGCGCCCATCAATACAGCCAGCGCTAAACCTAGTTTAGAGTCTAACCTTATTCCATGGAATTCTTGTTGGAATCCACCTGGGTTGTAAAGTATTGCCTGCCACCACCTAGACACAAATAAACCAGCGATAGTACTCAGCGCGATCATCCATGATGATATTGCCAGCATCATGGTGCCACTCGGCGCAGCCATACTCTGATCTAATTGCTGCGACATCTTCTCAAACACGGTATCTATTTCTAGTACTATAGATGCTAAATCATCGCCAAATAAAACACCTGAGACTCCCGCAAATAAGGCCCCAGCTATCACAGCCCCGCTCAACGTGGCCGACCAAGCTACAGTCTGACGAAGAACGTTAGCAACCACCACCATATTAACTAGGGCGAGGCCAGAGACAATCGTTAAAAACGGCGTTGCCCCACTAATAAAATAGCCAACTATCAGAGGCAGTAGTGCCCACAACGCGACTAATGTTCCCTCCGTACTACCTTTAGTTAAGGTGACCAAACCAATAGTTGCCGGACTAACAAAAGGAAAAAAACTACCTAGTAGCGCGACCAAACAGGCCTGCATCCGCCCACGCATAATAAACTCAGCTAGGGCGCGCACAGCAGTTACCCTCAGGCTTACTTATGGCTATCAGTGTATGGAAGCAAAGCAATGTAACGCGAACGCTTAATTGCTTCAGACAACTCACGCTGATAACGAGCTTTAGTTCCAGTAATGCGACTTGGAACAATTTTACCGCTCTCTGACACGTAACCTTTCAAAGTATCTAAATCTTTGTAATCAATCTCGGTAGCGCCTTCAGCGGTAAAACGACAAAATTTTCTACGACGTACAAACTTAGCCATGATTATTCTCCTTTATCCGCATCTGATTGCTCTTCGACTTTGACTTCAACTTCAACTTCAACTTCAGCAACTACCTCAGCATCATCTGATTTTTTCTCTTCTTCAACCGCATCCGCTGCCGCCTTGGCTTTGTCTGCTGCTGCCTTAGCTGCATTGCGACGCTCGCGCGCTTCTTTGTCAGCACGTTCAGAGTTTTCTAACTTCATGATCGGGGATTCACCTGTAACAGCGTCCTTACGACGAATTACCATGCTGCGAATCACTGCATCGTTATAGCGGAAAGTTGAGTTCAACTCGTCGAGTACTTCTTGTCCGCACTCTACGTTCATTAAAATATAATGAGCTTTATGTATTTTGTTGATGGGGTAGGCTAGCTGACGGCGACCCCAGTCTTCAGTTCTGTGGACAGTGCCGTTACCTGCAACGACAGACGCAGTGTAACGCTCGACCATACCAGGGACTTGTTCGCTTTGGTCTGGATGGACCAAAAATACGATTTCGTAGTGACGCATTGTAGCTCCTCATGGGTTAAAAGCCTCCCGTTAAAGCTATTTAGCTACACGGTGAGACAAGGAGTGCCGAACAACATTGTCCGACGCTTTAAAGGCGCGCTATTGTAGTGATTTGATCCGACACTTGCAACACGCGATTACTAAACTTTTTGACTGGTGTGTTAATCACTTTTGGAATGATTTCGCAGCTCTTTAATAAGCGTCCATGCAGAGCTGATATTGGTCCTTGAATGGCTTAGCAGGCAGGTAATGACGATCTCTTCGAGAGCCACTAGTAAATACAAGAGAACAACCACTCTAAACCAAACATCTGCATCAATAATTATCAGCAGGTAATAGGCAGGTGCTATCAACAACGCGGCAATTTTAGCCCCCAACGTATGGTAACTAGGGTATTCACCGAATTTTGCTGCCGACACCGCCAAAGGTACTAAAAAGGACAATGTAGCCATCAGCAGAAAGATTGATTGGTCGGAGAAGATGACCGGCCAGAGAAGGTATAGGCCTAGAATCATAGCGGCGTAAGTCAGAGCATCACCCCAACTGTCCAACTTAGCGCCTAGTTCACTAGTCTGATTCAACTTTCGAGCTAGGTAACCATCAAGCGCGTCGCTAATCAAGCATACGCCAAGCACCCACAAAAATAGTACGTCCTCGCCAGAAGCAGCCAACCATCCCAGTACAGGCACTAATCCCAAACGTAAAAAGCTAAGGATATTAGCTATTGAAAATAATTTCGTACTCATACGATCCATCTAATCTAGACTTCAAACCCTTTGTGGGACAATTCCCTTTGATGCTTAGATTAGCGTCTTTTCACTCTGCAATGCAACTTCATATAGCGGAATATTTTTGACATCAATGCACAGATCCCAAATCTATAAAGGTTCTTTATGGATATATTGCACTCTTACTTCAATAACTTACTTTGCCGTTGACGAACCGCCTCAAACAAACAGATTCCGGTCGCTACTGATACATTTAAACTTTCTACAGTTCCAGACATGGGTAATTTTGCCAAAAAATCACACTGCTTGCGTGTTAGTTGCCGCATTCCATCTCCCTCTGAACCCATAACGATGACAGTCGGCCCAGTCAAGTCTAGATCGTAGATGGTTTGATCAGCCTCTCCATCAGTGCCTACTACCCAGGCGCCCTGCTGTTGTAATTTATCCAGAGTTCTCGTCAAGTTGGTGACAGTTATTAAGGGTATAGTTTCGGCCGCACCACAGGCTACTTTTTGCACTACGGGCGTTAACCCTACGGAATTATCTTTAGGAACGATAACTGCGTGAACTCCAGCCCCATCAGCAGAGCGGAGGCAAGCCCCTAAGTTGTGGGGATCAGTAACTCCATCCAGCATCAGGAACAAACTGCTTGCTCCATGCTTTTCGGCCAACTGCATAAGAAAGGTCTCGTCATAGGTTTCACCTGGACGACAGAGCGCCATGACGCCCTGATGCCGACCCTCGGCTTTTGCGTCTAAGCGCTTAACTGAGGTCAACTGCAGCGCGATGCCATGTTGCTCTGCTAGATTATGGATCTTTTGAAGACGATCATCTTTACGGCCCTGCTGAACATGCAATTCGGTAACACGCTGAGGTGATGACTTAAGCATTGTCTGCACCGCATGAATACCATAAATCCAATCCAAAATAACCTCCACTTTATTTAATCTGCTAATCGCTGATTGCGCATTGTACTGGCTTTGGGCACACTTCTGTTATGTTAATTCAACTCCAATAGCAGCCTGCTTTAAGTAAGGATTTTTTTGTACCATGAGCCTAAACATTAGCACAACACCCCCAGCAACTTTGTTAAGGCGACTCGCGGGCTTGGTCTATGACGCCTTTTTGCTGTTCGCCATATCCCTCGGATACGGAGCAGTATTATTGATTTTGCGAATTATAATCATTGGCATAGATGGAGCACCCGCGGTCAACCCCCCTCTTTTGCTGCAATGGCTGGGCTTTATTGGTCTGTATATAGCACTTAGCGGGTATTACGTGATCTGCTGGCGCAAGCAAGGTCAGACCCTTGGCATGAAAGCATGGCGTCTTAGATTACAACAACCCGATGGAACCCTAGCAACGCCCACGCAATGTTGGAAGCGCTGCTTAGCAGCCCCATTGTCCCTCTCATGCCTGGGTATCGGCTATTTATGGTGCCTATTGCCACCTGCCAACCAATGTCTCCATGATCGATATACTGGGACCGAAGTAATAGTATTGCCCAAAACTAACTAACAGATGACAGCAATAGGTAAAAGTGTATGGCTATGAACAACCTTATACTCGCACTGGATCAAGGAACTACATCGTCCAGAAGCATGCTCTTTAATGAGAATTTTAGTCTATGCGGGCAATCGCAAAAGGAATTCTCCCAGCATTTTCCTGATTCTGGGTGGGTTGAACATGATCCCATGGATATTTGGCGCACCACCCTAGAGACCAGCCAAGAAGTTATTGCTAAGGCCGGTGTCACGTCATCAGACATAGCGGCTATTGGTATTACCAATCAACGAGAAACAACCCTAATATGGGATAGAAAAACTGGCCTGCCTATTTTTAACGCTATTGTCTGGCAAGATCGACGAACAGCAGCCCTATGCAGTAAATTAAAGAGCCAAAATCATGAGCCTTTGGTTATCGAGAGAACAGGCCTACTGCTGGACCCCTATTTCTCAGCGACTAAAATTGCCTGGATTCTCGACAAAGTTCACGGTGCTAGGAAACGAGCAGAGCGCGGTGAATTAGCTTTTGGTACCGTAGATACATGGTTACTGTGGAACCTAACCGAAGGTCAGTCACATGCCACAGATGCAACCAACGCCTCTCGAACCATGCTTTATAACATTCACACCGGGCAATGGGATGATGATCTATTAAAGCTTTTCAACGTTCCACGGCAGTTACTTCCAGAAGTTAAAAATAGCGCGGACGACTTTGGCAGTACAAAACTATTTGGCAAGCCAATCAAGATCTACGGCATTGCGGGGGATCAACAGGCCGCCACTATAGGGCAAGCCTGCTTCGAGCCAGGCATGATGAAATCTACTTACGGCACAGGCTGTTTTGCGCTTCTAAACACGGGGGCGGCAGCGGTAACATCAAACAATCGATTGCTAACCACAATCGCCTATCAGCTAGAGGGTAAAACCACCTACGCCCTGGAAGGCTCAATCTTTATTGCTGGCGCCGCAGTGCAATGGCTACGAGACGGTCTGGGCATTATCGAATCTGCGAAACAATCGGGTGAACTGGCCGCACAGGCAGATGATAATCAGCAGGTCTACATGATTCCCGCCTTTACAGGCCTAGGTGCCCCCTGGTGGGATGCCGACGCAAGGGGCGCACTCATCGGACTAACCAGAGGAACAGGACCTGCTGAGATCTCTCGCGCTGCATTAGAATCCGTCTGCTATCAAACCCTAGATCTATTAAATGCGATGCAAGCCGATTGGGGCGACTTCGCAAAAACGGTGCTTAGAGTGGATGGCGGTATGGTGGCCAGCGATTGGACCATGCAATGCCTCTCAGATATTTTGCAAACCCAAGTAGATCGCCCAGTTATCTCGGAAACCACGGCCTTGGGTGCTGCTTGGTTAGCTGGATCCAGAGCTGGTGTGTGGCCTGATCAAAAGGGCTTTTCACAGAGTTGGCAGCTAGATAAAACCTTTGACCCGCAGATGAATAAAGCAGCGAGAGATTGCAAAGTAGCTGGCTGGGACATAGCTGTTCAGCGAGTATTAACCCAATAGAGGGGTCAG
>JAPKEJ010000027.1 GCA_028822155.1 Porticoccaceae bacterium | reverse complement strand
GTATCGCTGACTTTTGAATGACAATATTAAACTAGATACATGTGTGGTTACCATGACTGATCATGTTATTATGCAGACTCCTAAGGGGCGGTTAATCTTTGTTAACCTGAGAGGTACCCTTTGAACCTGATCCGGATTATACCGGCGTAGGAATAGGATGCGTTTTACCGCCTTTACTACGTCTTTTTACTCCGGGTCTCTTTAACTATAGTTACTGGGTCTCTTATGTATTGCTACCGCACCATGTTCGATAAAACTGAAACCAACCATATTGGTACTTTGGTTAAAAACCTATCCCTAATTACCTTGATCTGCGGGACATCTTTGTCTGCCGCTGATAGCGTTATTGAAGAAGTAATTGTTACTTCTGGCTTTCGTGATGCAACATTGACAGAAACGCCAGTCAGCGCGACTGTATTTAATAGCGAGACCATTGCTCAACGTCAAGCTCAGCATCTTGAGCAATTGCTGAATTTAGCACCCAATGTAAATTTTTCCAGTGGAGCATCAAGGGGCCGTTTCATTCAAATACGCGGTATTGGTGAGCGTAGTCAATTTATAGAACCCCTTAACCCCTCTGTAGGCATGCTAGTCGATGGTATCGATTTCACTGGTATTGCCGGAGCGGCAACGACCATGGATATTAACCAGGTAGAAATATTACGTGGCCCTCAAGGAACGCTTTACGGGGCAAATGCTCTGGCGGGTCTAATAAACCTAGCGTCCAATCAACCCACTGAGCAAACCGAAGGAGGGTTTTCAGTAACAGTTGGAAACCATGATTCTCAAACAGTGGTGGGGGCATTGGGTGGTTCTTTAGGTAGAGCTGTAAATTATCGAGTTGCGGCGCAAAGTCATATTAGTGATGGTTACATAACCAATGATTTCCTAAACAGAGATGACACCGATAATATTGATGAGCTTAGTTTCAGGTCTATTTTTGATTGGCAGGCGAGTGATGACTTAGTCCTTAAACTAACGGTTTTTCATGTTGATGCAGATAACGGTTATGACGGTTTTTCATTGGATAATACTCGGCATACGCTATCAGATAAACCTGGCCACGACCGCCAGAAATCAACTGCTTTTGCTCTGCAAAATACCTGGGAGGGTAACGAGCAATTTGATTTAGTTAGCTTGATTAGCTTTGCCGATAGCGACCTTGAGTACGGTTATGATGAAGACTGGGCTTTCCCTGCTATCTGTGCCGGCCAAGATTGTGAGGGCTGGGAATACAACTCAGAAGATAACTATATTCGCGATCGAGATAACGCTTCAGTCGACATTAAGCTAGTCTCGACGCAGTCGGTGGATATTTTAGGTAAGAATGCAGATTGGGTGCTGGGTATTTATAGTCGTGATCAAGACGAGCGCTTGTTGCGTCAATACACCTATCTGGAGAGTGACTTTACGAGTAGTTTTAATACCAGTAACAAAGCAATGTATGGACAGTTAGATACTGAGCTATCAGCTCTTTTAACCTTGGTCACCGGTCTCCGACTAGAAAATCGTCGTGCAAGCTATAGCGATAGTGATGCGGTTACTCACAGAGTTAATGAGAATTTGTGGGGCGGTCGGGCCGCTTTACAGTACAAGATTTCCAATCAAGCCATGATTTATGGTTTGATCTCTCGCGGATACAAAGCGGGGGGTGTGAATAGTAATTCGTCTTTGTCAGCAAAGGATCGCGAGTTTGATACTGAAGTGATGTGGAATTTTGAGGCAGGTCTTAAAGGAACTTGGTTGGAATCCCGCCTGAACACACAGATTTCTGCATTTTATCAACAGCGCAAAGATATCCAGATTAAACAATCTTTGGTTCAATCGCGTGAAGACAGTAATGCTAGTGATTTTACCGATTACTTTGGAAATTCTGCTAAAGGCAGTAACTATGGATTAGAGCTTGAATTTAACTGGCTAGCTTCTGAGATGCTGTCTGTATTTGGGTCGCTGGGCTGGCTCGAGACAAAATATGATACGCCATTGTCAATTACTCTCGATACAAGACAGCAGGCTCATGCCCCGAGTTATCAATTTGCTATTGGTAGTACCTTGGAGGTTAGCGAAAACCTTCGTTTGACAGTGGACCTTGAAGGGAAAGACACATTTTTTCTCTCTTCTAGTCATAACGAGCAGTCGAAGGCCTATGAATTACTAAATGCAAACCTCACTTATAGCTTAAGTCATTGGACCGTTTCACTGTGGGGTCGGAATTTAACTGATGAAGAGGTTGTTGTTAGAGGTTTTGGTGGATTTGGTAATGACCCGCGTAAGTTTTATGAAACTGAAGCCTACTATCAGTTGGGTGAACCTCGTACTTTTGGCGTGAGCGGAAAGTATGATTTTTAGGATTTTTTGACGCTGTGCAAGACCTACAAAGGATGATGAGATGCAAGTGACTATTGATATCAGCATGTACCCTAACCGGGAGGATTTTATTCCACCCATTGATGGGTTCATTGAGAAAATAAATCATTTTAATGATCTTAAAATCACGACTTTTCCTACTAGCACAGTCGTGCAGGGCGACTATGAGCATGCTATGAAAGCGGTTCAGGACACTATTGCCGCCTGTTACCGGGAATATAACATGGCGGTTTATGTGGCAAAAATCATTCCTGGCTATGAGGCGCTGTAATGGGGTTTGATTGGGTCAACTTAGAGACGCTAGCCGTTGCACTGGGCATCGCTTATCTTGTACTCGCGATGCGTGAAAATAGCCTATGCTGGTACTGTGCTTTTCTTAGTACTGCGCTCTATGTATGGATTTTTGGTGATGTTAGTCTATATATGGAATCAGCACTTAATGTCTATTATATGGGCATGGCCATTTATGGTTGGCAGCAGTGGCAGCATGGGGGTGTGCATGGCGAAGGTTTAGACATTGTTCGCTGGACAACAACACAACATGGGTTTGCTGTTATTGGAATAATCCTTGCAGCCCTCGTGTCAGGTTACTTTTTAACGGTAAGCACAGATGCCAAATTGCCTTATTTAGACTCCTTTACTACTTGGGGCAGTATCCTTACAACGGTGATGGTCGCGCGGAAGGTATTAGAAAATTGGTTGTACTGGATTGTCATTAATAGCGTATCGATCTATTTATACCTCGACCGAGGCCTAGACCAAACTGCAGCAATGTTTGTGCTGTATTTAGTCTTAGCTACAATAGGTTATTATGCTTGGAAGAAAAAATATGTCGCCCAGAACAGAACAGTTACTACATAAAACCATAGGGCTTTGGCCTGAGTGGGGAAAGACTGGGCAAGATACGCCTGTAAAGCAACCTGAGGTGATTGAGCAGCTAACCGGCGGATTGACTAACCAGTCTTTTATGGTTGGCAACGGTGATTTTAAGGCCGTTGTGAGGGTTAACTCGTTAGATTCTGTTTCTTTTGCTATTGATCGAGACAGAGAAACTCTTTTGTTGAAGACTCTGCAGTCAACGGGCTGTGTTCCTCGGCTTCTATATGCCGATGCCGATACTCAGGTAACAGAGTTTATTGAGGGGCGTTATTTAACCTCGAGTGATATAACTAAGCCCTCTATTCAAGCTCAGTTGGAAGACTGCTTTAAGCGAATTCATTCGTTAACATTAGCCGATATACCGAGAAGAAATTATTTGCGGTATAGCCGGTTTTATAGCGATCAGCTAGCTCACTTTCCAGATCTAAAGGCCTTAGAATCAGTGGCTAGGAGGGTAGACCAGGCGGAATGGAGTCCTGTTATAAGCCACCATGATTTATTGTTAGAAAACATTCTTTACAATGACGGTGGTATCTATTTTATTGACTGGGAATATGCTGATCTTGGCCATCCTCTGATAGATCACCTTAGGGTATTTGGAGCTAATTATTGTGCCGCCAGAACGGATAGGCATACTCTTGATGCTCTTGTAGATTTAGAACATGGGCTAGTGAAACTCTGGCATGCTGTGAAGGACAATAATAAAAAATTAGCTAGGAATTGAATATGAAAAATACACGTAATGATTTAACGCCAGAAGAAAAGTATGTAATTCAGCAGAAAGGGACAGAGCGTCCGTTTGTGGGCGAGTATACTGACTTTTTTGAAGGTGGACTGTACGTTTGTAAGCAGTGCGATGCGCCACTTTATCGGTCTGAGCACAAGTTTCCGTCTCACTGCGGCTGGCCTAGCTTTGATGACGAAATTGTCGGATCAGTAAGGCATGAAACTGACGCTGATGGTCGTCGTATCGAGATACTCTGCACCAACTGTGACGGACACCTTGGGCATGTATTTACAGGGGAAGGTTATACCGATAAAAATATCCGCCACTGCGTTAATAGCATCTCCATGAAGTTCATTGCGAGCGAGTGATAATTAGCTTGGTGGTTAGTCGCGAAAGTTTTTGAACTGAAATGGCTGGCCTAGTTCGGCTTCCCGTACGGTCGCCATCACCGCTTGCAAGTCGTCCCGTTTCTTACCTGTGACTCTCACTTCATCGCCTTGAACCTGGGCTTGGACCTTAAGCTTTTTTTCTTTGATCAGCTTGACGATTTTCTTCGCGACGTCTGCGGCGATACCCTGTTTAAAGGTTACGTTAAGTGAAAACGTTTTACCGCTATGAAATGCCTCGTCGTCATACTCGATAACAGTGGGATCAATTTTGCGCTTAACCAACTGAGCTGCAAAAATATCTAGTAGTTGTTGGCATTGAAAGTCCGCTTCGGCCTTTAATGTGACGATTTCATTAGCGAAGGTAATACTTGCATCAACCCCACGAAAATCAAACCGAGTGGTTAACTCTCTCGCCGCATTTTGAGTCGCATTGAGGACTTCAGCGTTGTCGACTTCTGAAACAATATCTAAACTGGGCATCTTATGACTCTTAAATAATAATTTAGGGTATCATTTTAAACCAAATATGATCGGTCAAACTACCTAAATGAATAATCAGTGCCTCTGCGGCAAAAAAATGCCTTTCTTGCAATGCTGTGAGCCGTACTTAAAAGGTACAGCAATTGCTTCGACCCCTGAGGAACTCATGCGATCGCGCTATAGCGCTTATGCTTTGGGGGGCTATGGCGAGTATCTGCTCAAGACGTGGTTTCCACCTATGGCCTCAGGCATGACCGCTACTGAACTGTCAAAACGCACTCAACAGTGGCTATCGCTTGAAATTATTGGATCTGGATCTAAGGGTGCCGATGGTTGGGTAGAATTTAAGGCGACCTCTCAGGTTAACAGTGTGAATTCTGTCATGCATGAAAGGTCGATCTTTAGTTTAATAGGCGGACGGTGGCTTTATATTGGCGGTGAAGTTACCTTTAACAGTTAATTTCGATGCGGCATTATGACCGCCTCAATTAACGACACATAATTGAGACAACCCTTGGGATAATTATGAATGTAGATTTACTAGACCGAGAACTGGCTGCTGCCTTAGAGGCCATTCCTGAGATAGATATTTGGGCGAATTTAGCTCTGACTCGAGAGCTCTTATTAAAGCGATCGAAGGCTATTGTGGCTCTATTGCCGCCCGTGTTAAATGTAACAAGTATCGATTATAAAATTCCGCAGATTGATGCAGAAGCTATCCCTGTAAGAGTTTACCGTCCCGACAATCAATCCGAGGACCTTCCGGTATTATTATGGATTCATGGCGGTGGGTTTTGTTTTGGGAGTATGGAGGGCGATGATTATTCGGTCAGACGAATGACCGATGCTATAGGCTGTGTCGTGGTTTCCGTAGACTATCGCTTAGCGCCAGAATATCCATTCCCCGCCCCCTTAGATGATTGTTATGCCGCTTTGTTGTGGGTGGCCAACAACACTAAGCTATTGTCGGTAGTCCCTTCTCGTATCGGAGTCGGTGGTATTAGCGCCGGTGGTGGCTTAGCCGCGGCATTGGCCTTAATGGTCAGAGATAGGGCTGAGGTGCCGGTGATTTTTCAAGCACTGTTATGTCCCATGATCGACAACACGAACACCTCTGATTCTAGCTTTTCAATCACCGACAAGCGTATTTGGAATCGCAATTCTAATCTACAGGGTTGGATGCATTATCTAGGCAGAGATGATGCTTCAGAAAAAGAAGCTTATCCCGCGTCCAAATACGCCGCACCAAGCCATGCTAGTGACCTACATGGATTACCTTCTGCTTATATCGGTGTCGGTTCGGTTGACCTATTTGTTGATGAGAATCGAGACTACTCTGAACGGCTTAATGCAGCAGGGGTGTCCTCTCAGCTAGAAATATTCAATGGCGGGTTTCATGCTTTTGAATTTTACGTGCCCGATGCGCTGATATCGCGTTTAGCTCGAGAGACACATTACACCGCAATCAGGGCTGGATTGTTTGACTAATAATCTACGACGCGTCTTTTTTTGAGCTAACCATTCGGCCGAAGAGTATACCGATCTCAAATAGTAGCCACATGGGTATAGCCAGCAAGGTTTGGGAAATAATATCTGGGGGTGTTAGCAACATGCCAAGTATAAAGCAGAGTACAAACACATAAGGTCGTTTTTTGGCTAGTTTGTTCGGATCAACAGCGCCCATCCAAGACAGTATTACTACTGCAATAGGTATTTCAAAACTGATACCGAAAGCAAAAAATAACTTAAGAACAAAGTCTAGATAACTCCGTATATCCGGCATGATGCTGATACCTTCAGGGGCGATACCGGCAAAGAACATGAACACCAACGGGAAGACTATGTAGTACGCAAATGCCATACCACCATAAAAAAGAAACACACTGGAGAAGAATAACGGTAGGACGATCTTCTTCTCTCTTTTATACAGGCCGGGCGCTAAAAATGCCCAAACTTGATAGAGGATGTAGGGCATGGCCGCAAACATCGACAGTACCAACGTCAGCTTGAAGGGCGTTAAAAAAGGTGAAGCAACTTCGGTAGCAATCATACTTAGGTTGTCGGGCAGGTAGGCTCGAATGGGCTTAGAGACATAGAGGTAGAGTTCGTTACTAAAAGAAAACAAACCAGCAAAAATAACGAGTACAGCCGCTAAAGAACGTAGTGCTCGATCTCGGAATTCGACTAAATGAGACATAAATGGCTGACTGTCTAGGGCTTCTTTTTCAGTCATTTTTACTCTCAATACGATTAACGTCAGTGACATCCTTAGCTACAACACTTAGCTCATTTTTGCTCTTTTCCAAGTCACGCATGATTTGTTCGTTTTTAACGTCAGTCCGACTGATATCAGTGACATCCTTAGCTAAAACACTTAGCTCATTTTTGCTCTTTTCTAAGTCACGCATGATCTTTTCGTTACGTAATTGCCGTCGAATCTCATCGATACCAACCTCATCTTCGATTTCTTCACGAGCACTAGAGACAAACTGACGCACCCTACCAAGCCATAGGCTTAAGGTACGCACAGTTTCAGGGAGTCTCTCAGGTCCCATAATGATAAGGCTAATCACAGCCACTACCATAATTTCAGAAAAGCCAATATCAAACATAGGCGTAAATTAGCGCTTTTTTAAATGAATTTAGTTTAGTCTTTTTGCTCAGAGGACTCAGTATGTTCTTCAGACTTTTCAAGTGACTCAGACTCTTCTGGGTCCGCAGGATCAGTAGATATCGAGTCTTTAAACCCTTTAATTGCGCCGCCTACGTCAGAGCCAATATTCCGTAGCTTTTTAGTGCCAAAAATAAGTGCGACAATAACCAAAATAATTAGTAACTCTTGCCATCCAAAACCCATCACGTATCTCCTATTCTATTTGTGTTTAGTGCGTTGCGCCTTTTCTTCAAGGCCAGATAAGTCAAATCTTCGCTGTAATTCAGTTATAACAGATTCTGCATTTTCACCCAAGCTGGATAACATCACTAGGGAGTGAAACCATAAATCGGCGGTTTCATAGATTACTTTTTCATTATTGCCGCTCAGCTCTGCATCTTTGGCGGCCAATATGGTTTCTATTGACTCTTCGCCAACTTTTTCGAGTATTTTATTAAGGCCTTCTTTATGTAAGCTTGCAACATAGGAGCTTTCGGCGGAAGCATTCTTACGCTGCTCTATCACTTGGCACAATATATTTAAGACCGAATCACTCATGAATAAATATCCTTTGGATCTTTAATTACTTTATCAACTATTTGCCATTGACCATCGCGCAGCACGCGATAAAAACAAGATGTTCTCCCAGTATGACAGGCTAGTCCACCCACTTGGTTGATCTTGAGCATGATCACATCATTGTCACAGTCTAATCGAAGTTCCAGTAATTGCTGCTTGTGACCCGACTCTTCACCTTTACGCCATAATTTCTGTCTCGAACGAGACCAATAAACAGCCCTGTTTTCTTCAACGGTGAGTTTTAATGACTCACGACTCATCCAGGCGACCATCAATATTAGGCCTGTGCCGGCGTCTTGGGCAATAGCGGGTATCAATCCGTCGCTATTCCAGCTGATGTCATCGATGTAACTCATTGACTCGTACCAATCAATAAAAAGAATTAGTCCCTAATTATGGCAGTTGTTGGGCGTTAACTAAAGTGACAACTAGCGCAGGACTAGAATGACGAGCCCGATAGCAGCAAGAATGCCGCTGACCGTAGATAGATGAGTAAGAGACTCAGTCCATAGGGGCAACGCTAGTCCTGCGGCAGCCGCAAGGGCTACACTGCCAATAACAGTCAGGTATTTGGAGCGCCAAGACGATGTTTTAACGACAGCAGGACTATCATCGTTTGGCTGAGTCGTGCTCGCTTGGGCTGATTTAAGAGCTTGAAATATCATCGGTGGTATTTCGGGGAGATGTTCTAGCCAATCGGGCACATAACGCTGAAACTGTTTAAATATACTTTTTGGTGAATAACGGTCTTTTAACCATTTTTCTAAATAGGGCTGTGCAGTTTGCCAAAGATCAAGGTCAGGGTAGAGTTGGCGACCGAGCCCCTCGATGTTGAGTAATGTTTTTTGTAATAAAACCAAGGATGGCTGAACTTCCATGTCAAAACGGCGTGCCGTGGCAAATAGATCTATAAGCATATGACCGAGAGAGATTTCGCTCAGTGGCCGCTGAAAAATAGGCTCGCAGACGGATCTGATGGCGCCGGTGAATTCGTTTATTGGGGTATTTTTGGGCACCCATCCAGAGCGAATGTGCAATTCGGCCACCAATCTATAGTCTCTTTGAAACATAGCGAGTAGATTTCGCGCCATATAAAACTGGTCTTCGCTGGAGAGGGAGCCCATGATCGCGCAGTCGACGGCAATGTAACTGGGTGATACGGGGTCGGTCACATCAACAAAAATATTGCCCGGATGCATGTCTGCATGGAAAAAATTATGCTCGAAGACCTGAGTAAAGAATATTTCTACACCACGCTCGGCAAGTAGCTTGAAATCAACTCCCGAGGCCTTTAGTTTGACTATATCTGTAACAGGAATCCCTTGGATCCTTTCCATTACCAACACATCTTTATTAGAGTAGGGCCAGTGTATTTCGGGGACATGCAACAACGGGGAGTCAGTAAAGTTGTGGCGTAGCAATGAGGCATTGGCGCCTTCAGACTGGAGGTTCAACTCCTCAATAATCACCGATTCATAGTCTTTGACCACCTCTACTGGGTGAAGTCTTGGCCCATCTACACTGTATTTAAGCACTAACCGGGCCAAGGTATAGAGTAGAGCCAAATCTTTTCTAATAGTTTTCTCAATACCTGGGCGGACGGCCTTGATCACTACTCTTTGTCCATCTTTTAAGACGGCACCATGCACCTGTGCGACCGACGCTGAGGCTAAGGGATCTTTTTCAAAACTGTCAAAAAGATCCTCTACTTGGCCACCCAGAGCAATTTCAATATTTTCCTTAAAAAGGGTCGATGAAAATGGAGGTACATTATCTTGGAGGATGGATAATTCCTCACTGATATCTTCAGGCACCAAGTCTGGTCTCGTGGAGAGTAATTGACCAAATTTGACAAAAATGGGACCTAGCTCTTCCAATGACTGACGTAATCGCTCGCCGCGAGTTCCCTTAGCTCTACCAAAAAGGACGGCTGGAGATAGTAAAAGGCGGGCACCCAGCGGTAATTGTCCTTTGTCCAATAGCTGATCTAGCCGGTATTTGCCTACCACTTTAATGATTTTTCCCAGACGTCGCAGGCGCATTACGAGGGGACCTTTGCTGCGATGTGTTGATCTAGTTTTAACTGAAACTTTTTCACTCTCACTGTTAAACGATCGACGTCTGATGACAGGCGTCGAATTTGTGGGCCTACGGTCTCAAATTCGTTCTTACTGGGTGTTAACTTGAACTCTTCTTGCGCTACTTCAACCATAGCCGAGGTAGCTCTGGCTGCAGCTTCCGTTTTAAATGCGGCAGAGTTACGCACAGTTTTGGCGAACAGATGGGCGGGTAAGTCTCCAACGATCTGAGCTAGAGCGCCTTCCCAATCGACATCTAGATTGCCAATAATCTTATTTAATTGGTTTAGAGTGTCTAAATTACCACTAACCTTGACTCCCGTGCCCGAAAAAGACATCGATTCTTTGGAACTCAATGCCACGCCCACCAAAGATACTAAGGTTCCTTCAACGGTTACAGCATTATCTTCTTGTCGCTCACTATGAAGTTTGATGCCCTGATCTGTCGGTTCTATTGATATTGAGATCGGAGGCATTGTGCTATCTATTCGTATAATTTGGCCGTTTAGCTGGGTCAGCGCCTTTGCGGATATAGGATCGTACTCCAAGGCGCTATTAATTAGACGCTCGACACCTTCTAGAGCCGTTTTCTGAATGACTGCTAGCATGACTAAGGTTTCACTCCACGATGCAGGGCGACTACACCGCCGGTCATATTATGAAAGTCAGTATTAGCAAATCCAACCTCATCCATCATACCCATGAGAGTTTGTTGATCTGGATGCATTCTTATAGATTCGGCTAGATATTGGTAGCTCTCTGCATCATCGGCAAATAGTTTGCCAAGCTTAGGCAGTATGCTAAAGGAATAGGTGTCATAAATTTTAGATAGTACCGGATTTCCGGGTTTTGAGAATTCCAATACCAGCAGTCGGCCGCCTGGTTTTAAAACACGCAACATGGACTTCAGTGCCAGTTCTTTATCGGTAACATTACGCAGCCCAAAGGCGATGGTAATAATGTCAAAGGTGTTATCTGGGAAAGGTAGATGTTGAGCATCTGACTGAGAAAATTTAACATTGTCTACAACGCCTAGATCCATTAGTCGATCTCGCCCAACTTTAAGCATGGAGTCGTTGATATCAGCTAAGACTACATAGCCATCCTTGCCGACTATTCGAGAAAATTTAGCGGCAAGGTCTCCGGTTCCACCGGCGATATCCAACACTTTATTACCAGGGCGAACGCCTGACATCTCTATCGTCATTCTTTTCCACAGTCGATGCACGCCAGCGGACATGAGATCATTCATCAGATCATAGTTGCTAGCGACGGAGTGAAAAACGTCAGCAACTTTGCCGGCTTTTTCTTCAACGTTGACAGTTTTGTAGCCAAAATGCGTTGTTTTTTGATCCATGACATTTAGAGTCTAAATTTGCTGGGCGGGTATTGTAGCTTTAGTTGCGGTGTTTGGGTATGAGGGAGATTATAAAATAAGTCGCATACATGTCGTTTGTAATAGTTGAGTCTGTCCAATAAGCCTATGCAGACCATGGGTACTAACTGGAGAATCGTACGACTTGGGTTTCTGGGTCACGAGACTCACCCGCCTCATGAAGACGGCCGAGATAGCCAATCCAGTTATCAGTATAGTTTTCACCCAACTCGAACAGATAATCCCAAGAAAAGATACCCGAATCGTGGCCATCATTAAAGGTAATTTGAATGGCATAGTTGCCAGCCTTTTCTATGGATTGGATAAGTACATTGAGTTTTCCAAACTGCAAAATCTCCTGTCCTTTACCATGACCTCGAACCTCGGCACTTGGAGAGAATACTCTTAAATATTCAGATGGGAGCGCGTGTTGGCCATCAGGGCCATACTCCAATTTGATAGCATCTTTGGCCTCGGTCACCAGAATTCGAGTTGGCGTGGGCATGTATAGTTACTCTCTATGACTTTATGCTGTTACAAAATGAAGCGGGTTAAGTCTTCGTCACCGGCAAGTTCACCAAGATGTGTTTCAACAAATGCACTATCGATTGTGATTGGCTCATCTTTTGCGCCTAGGTCTGAGGCATCGAAAGATATTTCCTCTAGCAATCGCTCTAAAATAGTGTGCAAACGTCTTGCACCGATATTTTCTGTACCCTCATTAACCTCAAAAGCGATTTCAGCGATTCGCCGAATGCCTTCTTTGGTGAAATTAATAGACAGACCTTCCGTGGACATTAGCTCGACATATTGCTTGGTTAGAGATGCTTTGGGTTCGGTTAAGATGCGCTCAAGGTCACCAATTGTAAGGGCGTTAAGCTCTACTCTAATAGGCAACCGGCCTTGCAATTCCGGAATAAGATCCGATGGCTTAGACAGGTGAAAGGCGCCAGAGGCGATAAATAAGATGTGGTCAGTCTTAATCATTCCGAACTTGGTCGAGACTGTGCAGCCTTCAATTAACGGCAGTAGGTCCCTTTGCACACCTTCACGTGAGACATCAGCTCCGGTGGTTTCGCCGCGACGACAGACCTTGTCAATCTCATCGAGAAATACGATACCATTTTGTTCGGCAGCCTCAACAGCGATGGTTTTTATCTCTTCTTCGTTGACCAATTTTGCTGCTTCTTCTTCTTTCAGGTGTTTTAACGCATCGGCCACGGTGATCTTGCGACTAGCAGTTTTACCCTTACCCATAGAACTGAACATGTTCTGCAGTTGCGATGTCATCTCTTCCATTCCTGGGGGCGCCATAATTTCAACACCGACAGGAGCCTGGCTCATTTCAATTTCAATTTCTTTATCATCCAATGCGCCCTCACGTAATTTTTTACGGAATACCTGGCGAGTAGTAGAGCCGGTTTCTTCTTTGCCATCTACGCCTCTTGCTGGCGGGAGAAGGGCGTCGAGCACTCTTTCTTCAGCTGCATCCATAGCTCGTTGCGCTACTTTAGCCATCTCGCTTTCACGACATTGTTTAACCGAAGTTTCAACCAGATCTCGGATAATAGATTCGACATCCTTACCGACATAACCAACTTCGGTAAATTTAGTGGCCTCAACCTTGACGAAAGGCGCATTTGCAAGTCGCGCTAGGCGCCGAGCGATTTCAGTTTTACCAACACCAGTGGGGCCAATCATAAGAATATTTTTTGGCGTAACTTCGTTGCGCATCTCGTCATCAAGTTGTGATCGACGCCACCGATTACGCAGTGCTATCGCTACTGCTCGCTTTGCATTGTCTTGACCAATAATATGACGATTGAGTTCATGCACGATTTCGCGCGGGGTCATTTGAGACATAATAAATCCTAATTAAACCTTAGAGTCTAACTCTTCAATAGTTCGGTTATGGTTGGTATAGATACAAATGTCGCCAGCAATCTTTAAGCCTTCCTCAACAATTGTTCTTGCGTCTAATTCAGTATTATCGAGCAGCGCACGAGCAGCAGATTGAGCAAATGGTCCGCCCGAGCCGATAGCGATAAGATCATCTTCTGGCTGAATTACATCGCCATTACCCGTAATGATAAGCGATGCTTCACTGTCTGCTACCGCTAAAAGTGCTTCTAGCTTGCGTAACATCCGATCGGTTCGCCAATCTTTGGCAAGTTCGACCGCAGCGCGGGTTAAATTTCCCTGGTGCTGCTCCAATTTAGCCTCGAACCGCTCAAACAGAGTAAATGCATCAGCCGTGCCGCCCGCAAAGCCAGCAATAACTTGATTGTTGTGTAGACGCCGCACCTTGCGTGCATTGCCTTTCATGATGGTGTTGCCCATGCTAACTTGGCCATCACCGCCAATCACGACTTTCCCATTGCGCCTCACAGAGAGGATGGTTGTTCCACGATACTGTTCCAAAGCTAAACTCCTTTGATGGTTAACCTAACAGATGGGGTCTACGTCTAAAATATCAATGGGGGACCTCTAAAAAAGTCGATAACGTTAAAAATGTCCCTCTCGACGCAAATCTTCCAAACAGGCGACAATACTATCGCGCAGCGTGTCGACGATAAAATCGACTTGTTCTCGATTAATAATTAAAGGCGGTGACATTACATTCAAATTAATAATAGGACGGACGATTAACCCGCGGCTATCCGCTTGGTTAGAGACCCATTTCCCAATATCTAATTCTTCAGAGAAAATCTCTTTGGTTTTTTTGTCTTTAACAAATTCCACGCAGGCCATTAAGCCAATACCTCGCACATCACCAACAATCGCCAGGTCGCTCAGTGTTTTAAGGCGTTGCTGGAAATAGGGTTCGATATCTCTGACATGCTTTAGTAGACCTTCTCTTTCAATTATTTCTATGTTTTTCAAAGCGGCGGCGCAGGCAACGGGGTGACCTGAGTAAGTATAGCCATGGGTAAAACATCTCCCATAACCGGGCTCACTGATCACGCTATGAATAGTGCTTGAATAAATCGTTGCCCCTAGTGGCTGATACCCTGAGGTAAGGCCTTTCGCTGAGCAGATGATATCAGGCTGAAAGTCGAATACTTCTTTTGAAGCAAACCAATGGCCAAGTCGACCAAAGGCAGTAACGACCTCGTCTGACACGTAAAGCACATCATATTTTTGACAAATTTCCCAGGTGCCGCGGTGATAGCCGGCGGGCGGAATAATAACGCCGCCAGCACCAAAAACGGGTTCTGCAAAAAATGCGGCAACTTTATCAGGGCCAACTTCTTTTATTTTTGCCTCAAGTTCATCAAGTTTGGCAGCGAGAAAGTCAGCCTCACTAATGTCTCCGTCCGCACGATAAAAATTTGGACAAGAAATGTGGTGAATGGTGTCCTTTATGTACTCAAACTCTGGAGGATGGTCACCAGGCTTACCACCTATGGACATAGAGGCATAGGTCGTCCCATGGTAGGAATTGATGCGCGAGATGATATGTTTTTTGTCGTGCTTCCCCCGACAATTTTGGTAAAAATGGATTAAACGATAAGCGGTATCAATAGCGGTCGAACCACCACAAGAGAGAGCAACATGGTTGAGGTTACCCGGAGCTAACTCAGCCAGTTTAGCGGCGAGTTGGGCCGCTGGAATATTGGTCATATCGACGAAAGGACTGGCGTAGGCCATGTTACGAACCTGGTCGGCAATAGCCTCTGCCATTTCTTCACGACCTAACCCAATATTGGTACACCAAAGGCCTCCGACGGCGTCTAAATACTTATTTCCATCGCTGTCGTAAATGTAAGCGTCAACCGCCGCGGCTATGGGCAGGGCACCTTCCTCATGAAAGGCATCAAAAACCTGAAAAGGATGAAGAAAATGTTCTTTGTCCTGACGGTTAATCTCTGTGGTATCAAACTGATCAAAATATGCCTTATTATCTTTATTAGAAATGCTACCGTTTTCTCTATTCATACGAAACCTGCAGTTGGATAATGTTATATCGTTCAGGGTACCTAGTTCAACCAGCCAATCCTTATACCCCGATAGGGTGATGGGTGTATAAGTGAAATGTAACCATTCGCTAAAGTTCATGTGGGACTAGACACGTAGTTACAAAAGATCGCTGATTAAGTACGCTGAATTTTGCAATTTATTCTTCCTTAAGGCTACTTTGCCTTGCGCCGTAAGCAAGCCTAAAAGCTCTGTCAGAATGATTCCATAGATAACCAATATCTAATTAAGCTACTAATGATTATGAGTGATGGTAAAAGAACCCCAAGATGGTAGTGAAAGAACCCCATCTTGCCCATATTTGAGCCCTTAATAGATAATTTATGAATTACACTGACTAGAGTCTGCTGTAAAAAGCAAAACTCTGAGACCTGATAAGCATGACAAAAAGGCTTAGACTAGATGAATAGGGGAATGATGTGAGCGACATTGCAGCCATAAATAAAAGTGCCAGTCAAAAGGCAAAGAACTACTACGGCGGTTTAGCCTGGCCCACCGTACTAGTTGGCCTAACGTCATTCGTGGCTTATTGGGCACTTCCCTACCTAGTCATGTTGGGTGGTTTTAGCCTGTGGTTGGCTATTCCGGCAATGATTGCTCTGACCTACGCCGCATATACAGTGTTACATGAGTCCGTACATGGCAGTATCAGTGGTGACAACCGCTCAATGGATTGGTTAAATGATGGGCTGGGCTATCTTGCCGGCACTATCTTAGCTATTCCTCTAACAGCCCACAGAATTGAACACCTTACACACCACGCAAATACAAACGACGCTGAAAAAGATCCCGATGGTTATTCGGCTGGCATTGTTAGCTCGCCATTGGGAATGCTTAAATCAGCATGGCAAGCCATTGCAATTCAATATCAAGTGTATTCCCAACGATATTGGTCCAAGGCCACCTTGGCAAAGAAGACGGCTTTTGTTGTTGAGATTATTTTTACAGTCCTACTTAGAATTCTACCTTTCTTAGTATTATGGCAATCGGGTAACGCTGACTTAATAGCAGGTTGGTGGCGGGGTCTTGTCTTGTTTGCTGTAGCCGGATTGCTGGGTACTATCGCCTTGGTCTATCTCTTTGCCTATATAGTTCACAGGCCACATAACAGCATGGGGCGTTACGTCGATACGTCTACGATAGTGATCCCTGGGCCTCTATCCACGGTACTAACGGTGTTATGGGGATATCAAAATTATCATTCTATTCACCACCTATTCCCCAGAGTTCCGTTTTATCGATACCGGCGGTTGTTTAATGAAATTGCAGACATGATGGATCAGATGGAAGCACCAGTCTATCGACTGACTTGGGGTGGACTGCGCCGTATTAAAGCGATGGAAAGCTAGTCGATTATCTCAAGTTATAAGTGCATTAAAAGCTTATTTTTTAGTGCTTGAATAGCCATTTTTCCTGACGTTTCGCTCGACTTGACCGGGCCCTATGGTCATTTTAGGGGATATTTTCAAGCCGGCTTCTTGAAGAACATAGGCCGTCCAGTTATTACAGGTATTTAAAATACTATAGGTGCCTATAGATGCAAAAAACAGCTCTCCTGTGGGCTTCTCTCTGACCAAGGTCAAACGCCCTGATTGATTAAGCTTAAAATGCCGACTAACCAATGCCAGTGCAGCGTTCATGGCCGTCTGATCTAATATAATTGGGTAAAGCCGCGTGGATTTGGGGAAGTCCGCTGATAGATCATTTATGCACCGTACGCCAACTATCGCTGCGGTGGGAGTGAATAGGGCAAGTACTCCTAATAGCAGTGTCTGCTTTGCAGCGCCGTAGTAGCCGGCATCGCCCCAGCCAATCTGCAACCAAGCGTCGTTACCGACGTATTGAGAAAGATCAGGTACAAGCGCTCTCAGGGCCTTACATGACATAACCACATGGGTATGCAAACCGTTGTTTGTAAAGTACAGCGTTGGGTCAGGCATAGGTGCAATTACAGTGACTATTTAAGCACGAAGATTACAGGTTTTCATTCAGGCCTGAAAGCCTAGAGTCCGTATTGGCTCACCAACATTGATTGTATGCGAATTTCGCGAGGACCAAACCGTGTGCCGCCTTGAGTAATAGTACCAAGATAAAGTGGAACACTAAGTAAAGCGATATTCAGTTTTTCAGCAGTGGCGTTGACTGGTAGGCGAAACAGAGGCGCAATAAAAGCAGTCCACACGACGTGCGTCAATTAAACGACTGGCACAAGAAATAAGCATAGGTAAAAAAGAGTCGGTGACAAATGAGTACCATTTACCTTCCAGCGGCCCGCCGCAGTGACGGATAAAACAACAATAAAGCTACGGCACGGGCGACAACATAAATAATCATCGCCCCCCAAAGCCCTTGAAGGCCGAATGGGTCTGATAACGCCCACCAAGCGACAAGATAAACTGCAATAGATAAAGCAGCGGCATCGCGCATTTGCCGCGTAAACGAAGCCCCTATAAATATGCCATCTAACTGAAATGCTGCGAAAGAGAACAGCACATAGAGTGCCGCAAAGGGGAGTAATTGATTGGCTGCCAAACGCACTGAGCTAATATCTGTCATTAACATTACGGCGATATCACCGGCCATTACAATAGCCAATGCCAGTAGTATTGCAGTGATTAACGCTAAAACAGTTGACCGCCGAACGGCCAGATCAAAAACATCCCTGCGCTTTGCGCCTATGGCGCCTCCTACTAAGGCTTCAACCACAAAGGCGTATCCGTCCAGAAAGAACGCTGAAAACGCAATTAACTGTAATAAAATATGGTTGCTGGCAAGAATGGTATCGCCAAACTTAGCGCTCTGGTTAATAAAGAAAGCAAAGGAGAACACCAAAATGAGGGTTCTCAGCATAATATCTAAATTTGCAGATGCTGTTTTTAACAGAGCCGATAAGTCCATGATTTTGGCCTTAGGCCAAAACACTTCGGTTAACAGCTTGCGCTCATTTAATGTTCTATAGACTAACCAAACTGCGAGCAGCACCGTTGTCCATTCTGCAATCACTGTGCCGAGGGCTATGCCACTGGCACCCCAACCAAGGATGCCGGCAAACCAAACATCTAATAAGATATTCAGCCCGTTCAAGAATAACTGAACAATTAACAGTGTTCTGCTTTTACCCAGACCAATTAACAGTCCCATCAAGGCAAATGTAGAGAGGGTAGCGGGTGCACCCCATATGCGAATATCAAAGTATTCTTGCGCCACAGCCTCGACTGGGGCACTGCCATCAAGCAGAGAAAAAGCAGCCAACCCGATGGGCCATTGGATTAAAATTAAAACCACACCCAGACATAAAGCGATCAACAAGGCCCTGCCTAATACGGCCCTTACTTCTTGTTCATCACCAGCGCCAGAGGCTTGGGCGGCAAAGCCAGTGGTGCCCATTCTTAAGAAGCCAAAGCTCCAGTACACAAACGAAAAAATCAATGCGCCAAAAGCAATAGCGCCAAGATCTACGATACTGCCAACATTGCCAATGACGGCAGTGTCGACAAGCCCCAACAACGGAACCGAGGCGTTAGCCAAAATAATGGGCCATGCCTTTTGCAGCAGATAGCGGTAACTGATAGAGTCTGGAATTTGCATTTAGTTAAGCTAATTTAATGTGGGTCTACCAATGTACGAAGAGGTCGCCATTTGCCATCAAGATTACAGGGTTTAAACAGACTGCGATAGCTTAACTTAGATGCGCTGAGTGGTGGAGACCATCTAGCATTTCAATGATAAAATTTAACATCAATAGGCTTATACCTAACCAGGGGTATAGAGAAAAGGCCCCAAGAGCATTTATATTAACGCAAATTCCGCTATGCTTGCGCGACTGGCGCAGAGTTAAAGCACAACACTGTAAATCGACTATTTAGACAGACTGGAAAAATCAATGACACTAATCCTACAAGACCCGAGTTTAATCACACATCAAGCGCACATTAACGGCCATTGGGTCGATGCTGATAGCGGGGAAACGCTTGATGTTACTAATCCGGCAACCGGAGAGGTTCTGTCTAAGGTCGCTAAATGTGGTACTGCTGAAACCAGAAGAATGATTGAAGCTGCGGCCGTGGCTCAAAAGTCATGGTCAGAAACCACAGCAAAGGAAAGGGCTGCGCTGTTGCGACGATGGTTCACCTTGATTATGGACAACCAAGAAGACCTTGCACAGATTCTGACCGCTGAGCAGGGAAAACCGCTGGCCGAAGCGCGCGGTGAGATTGCCTATGGTGCAAACTATATTGAGTGGTTTGGTGAAGAGTCAAAGCGTGTGTATGGCGATATCATCCCACAACCGTCTAATGACAAACGCGTTATGGTCATCAAACAGCCGGTTGGCGTTGTGGCCTGTATTACGCCTTGGAATTTCCCTAACGCAATGCTCACTCGAAAAATTGCCCCTGCTATTGCGGCTGGCTGCGCAGTGGTGTGCAAGCCGGCAAATGCGACACCACTGTCGGCATTAGCCTTAATGGTGTTAGCCGAGCGAGCAGGCTTCCCACCTGGGCTGATTAACATTTTGACCGGGCGCACCGCTGAAATAGGCGCTGAAATAACCAGTAATCCACTGGTACGAAAAGTAACCTTCACCGGCTCTACACCCGTGGGGAAACAACTCATGGCAGAATGCGCGGCAACCGTTAAGCGCACGTCTATGGAATTGGGTGGCAACGCGCCTTTTATTGTTTTTGACGATGCTGACATTGACTCTGCTGTGGTCGGTGCAATGATTTCTAAATACCGCAACGCCGGTCAAACCTGTGTTTGTTCCAACCGAATACTCGTGCACTCCTCTGTGGCAGAGGAATTTACCGCTAAGTTCACCGCGGCGGTAAAAGAGCTGGTTGTAGGCAATGGTGCAGGCGAGGGCGTTATTGTCGGGCCGCTGATTGATCAAAAAGCGGCCACTAGTGTTTGTGAGTTCATTGACGATGCTGTGTCAAAAGGAGCGAGCGTTATTGCTGGAGGTGGAATGAGCGCCATGGGCGATTGTTTTGTTGAGCCAACAATTTTGACCAATGTGACAAGAGATATGCGGGTTTTTTCTGAGGAAATTTTTGGCCCGGTAGCGCCAATATTGACCTTTGAGAGTGAAGCCGAAGCCATTGAGATGGCTAATGACACCGAGTTTGGGCTTGCTGCCTATTTTTACTCTCGCGACATAGGCCGGGTTTATCGTGTGGCAGAAAAGCTGGAATATGGCATTGTCGGCATTAACGAAGGCATTATCTCCAACGAAATGGCGCCCTTTGGCGGCGTTAAAGAATCAGGAAGTGGTCGGGAAGGCTCTAAATACGGTTTAGATGACTACCTAGATATTAAATATATGTGTATTGGCGGTATTGACCAATAATCATCGCGATAGGAATAAGACATGACACACCTCATTTACCCAACCACTAATTTCAAGGCCATTGAACAGGTCACTGTCGAGCGAGGTGAAGGTTGCTATGTGTGGGATAACCACGGCAACAAGTACCTTGAAGGGCTAGCAGGGCTGTGGTGTACCGCTCTAGGCTATGGCAACCAAGAAGTTATTGCCACCGCCACAGAACAGATGAACAAGCTCACTTTTAATCATATGTTTGGCGGCAAGACGCATCAGGTGGCTATCGACCTTGCCGACAAACTTGCCGACATGATCCCTATGAAAGATGCAGTGATCTCTTTTGGTAACTCCGGCAGTGATGCCAATGACACCCATATAAAATTACTGCGTTACTATCACGAAGCCATTGGCAAACCTCATTGCCGAAAAATTATCGCCCGCGAGCGCTCTTATCACGGCGTGACTGTGGCTGCTGCATCCCTCACAGGGTTACCCGTCACGCAAAATCATTTTGACCTTCCAGTAGATGCCTTGGGTATTTTGCGTACTGATCATCCGCACTATTATCGTGGCAAGCAAGGTGAGGAGACTGAAGTTGAATTTGTAGATCGTATTGTGGGTAATCTTGAAGCAATGATTTTGCGGGAAGGTCCCGACACCATTGCAGCCTTTATTGCTGAGCCCATTACCGGCGCTAGTGGTGTGATCGTGCCGCCCGAAGGGTATTACCAAAAAGTGCAGGCAGTGCTTAACCGGTACGACATTATGTTTTGGGCAGACGAGGTTATTACAGGCTTTGGCCGCACCGGCAGTGATTTTGGTTGCAACACCATGGGTATTGAATCACCTGACATGATGACCTTTGCCAAGCAACTATCTTCCGCTTATATGCCAATTAGTGCCTCTGCCATAAACAGAGAAATGTACACAGCCATGATTGAGCAAACAGCGACGGCCGGAGCCTTTGGTCATGGTTACACCTATTCTGGCCACCCCGTGGCTTGCGCTGTTGCGTTAAAGGTTTTAGAAATTTATCAGCGCGATAATATTTTTGAAACAGCGGCAGTAACTGGTGAGTACATGCAAAAAAGACTCGCAGAATTTGCTAATCACCCTTTAGTTGGTGAAGTCAGAGGCCGCGGTTTGTTAGGTGCTATTGAGTTGGTGGCCAATAAAGAAACTGGGCAAGCTTTCGTCGGTGGTGCAGTAGGCGGTTATGCTCAGAAGATGGCTCAAGATGAGGGTCTCTTAATTCGCGCTGTAGCGGGCTCAAGTCTAGGATTTTGCCCGCCGCTCATCATTAGTGAAGCACAGATTGATGAAATGATTGGAAAAGTAGCAGTGGCTCTAGATAAAACATTGGACCACTGCACTCAGGAGGGACTCTTAGCTTAACCTGCGTCACAGTTTTGAATTTATTTTTAGCATTTATGGCCCTTTACCTTTAATCTACCCGTAAGGATTATTAAAGGGCAAACAATGATTATTAAAACCACGTCGAGCAGTGATTGCAAAGAACATGATGTAACCGACGAGAAAGTTTATCAACAGCGTCGAGAGCTTATTAAGAAAATGGGATTTTTGGGTGCCGGCAGTTTGCTATCTTCGTCAGCCGGCGCTGGTATTCTGGATATTTTTAGTGACGAGACGACCCCCACACCATTATTTAGTCAAAAAAACTTGAATTACATCGCTGCAAATGGCTCTGCCGAGGAATTAACGCCGGAAGGTAAGATCACCGGGCACAATAATTTCTATGAGTTTGGCGTCGAGAAGCAGCAACCAGCAGAATTATCACAATCATTCAAGGTTGATCCTTGGACATTAAAGATTTCAGGGGAGGTCGAAAACCCTCTGACTTTGGGCTATGACGACCTCTATTCCTCATTTGATTTAGAAGAGCGCATTTATAGGTTACGCTGCGTTGAAGCCTGGTCCATGGTAGTGCCTTGGATTGGCTTCTCGTTGGCCGATTTAGTTAAAAAGGCCAAGCCAACCTCAAGGGCTAAATATCTGGTTTTTGAGACTCTTTATGATCCTGCGCAAATGCCTGGACAAAGAAGCCGTCGATTAGGTGGTGGCATCGACTATCCCTATGTCGAAGGGCTGCGGATTGATGAAGCGATGAATCCTCTGGCGTTAATGAGTGTTGGCTTATACGGTAAAACCTTACCTCCTCAGAATGGCGCGCCAATCCGTTTAGTGGTGCCTTGGAAGTATGGTTTTAAGAGTATTAAGTCCATTGTGGGCATTAAGTTTGTCGAAAGACAGCCGTCCACGACGTGGAATTTACTGGCTGCAAATGAGTATGGGTTTTACGCCAATGTTAATCCAGCAGTGGACCATCCTCGTTGGAGTCAAGCCAGTGAACGGCGTATCACCACCGGTGGAATCTTTGCTCAAAACCGTATTCCAACAATGCCCTTTAATGGTTACGGGGAACAGGTGGCCGACATTTATAGCGGTATGAATCTAAGAAAATACTATTAGTAACATGGCTATACATGTCCCAAGACAATGGATTCCCTACTTAAAAGTGTTGGTGCATTTAGCCGCACTCTATCCGCTGATAGATCTTTATTACGCAGCTTTTAGCGATCAGTTAGGTGGTGATCCAGTTGAGGCTGTTATCCATTTTACCGGCATTGGGGCGCTTAATTTACTGTTGATTAGTCTGTTAATCTCACCGCTAGCCAAGCGGTTTAAATTGAACTTTCTCATGCAGTTTAGACGAATGATAGGACTCTATGCCTTCGCTTACGCTCTGTGCCACATGCTCAACTTTTTGTTTTTTGAGGTCCAATTTAACCTACAGTTGTTTATCGAAGAAGTTTTCGAGCGGCCTTATATCACCGTGGGGATGTCAGCGTTTCTATTACTGACCGCGTTGGCCGTTACGTCAATCACCAAACTGCGCAGAAAGATGAAAAGCAGATGGCAAATTCTGCATAATTGTATCTACCTTGTCGCGTTGCTAGTGGTAATTCATTTCTATTGGTCAGTTAAATCAGAAATTATTGAACCGCTTATTTATTTTGCCATGTACGCAGCCCTTATGATGTTTAGGCATGAAAAGCTTCGGGGTTGGGTAGAAAAAATCACCTCTCGTTAATAATGCCTATAGGTACTTGATTGGCATTGACGGTTATTCTTGCTTACCTGTAATGCTTCGTATCGACTCATAGCTGGGTTTTAGCTGCCCATACATTTTCTTATAAACCTTAGTAAATAGATCGTCGTAGATCTTTTTATTAGACTCTATGGGTTCAAAAAAATCACCGGCATGGGTCATACCTATTACGGCAGAAGGGAAGTCTGAATACAGACCAATACCAACCGCGGTGGCGATAGCCGCGCCGAGTGACGAAGTCTCAAAGGTATGTGGACGATAGACCTTCATGCCGAATATATCTGCAGTAATTTGCATGACTTGATCGCTCTGGGATCCGCCGCCAGAGACGACCAGTTTAGTTATGGGTTTGCCGCTTCGTTTTTCGAGCAACTCTTTACCTTCTCGCAGGGCATAGGTGAGGCCTTCGATCATGGCGCGGTAAAGGTGGGCTCGGGTGTGCTCTTCGCTAAAGCCGATGATAGCACCGCGGGTCTCTGGCCCATCGCCATTTGATGGTGACCAGTAGGGTTGTAACATTAAGCCCTGCGAGCCAGCTGGTACCTGTGCGAGTAAGTCATCGAAAAGCGACTCTGGTGCTATGCCTTGCTCTGTGGCTAGTTGCTCTTCTCTTAAGCCAAATTCCTTTTTAAACCAACTGACCATCCAGTAACCCCGTTGCACCATCATTTCGACATTAAAGGTGTTGGGAATAACGCCGGGATAGGCTGGGTGAAAAGGGATCGCTTCGAGGTATTTGTCGGTGGCGATATTCAGGGTGGCTAAACTACCGTAACTAAGACTACCTGTTTGAGCGTCGATACAGCCAGTACCCAAAACTTCACAGGCTTTGTCTGATCCGCTAGCGATGAGAGGGAGACCCCCTGGTATGCCGGTCTGTTTGGCAGCCTCTGCGGTAATCTGACCAAGGGTTGCGCCCGCGGGCAGTAGCTCGGGCAGCATGCTACGAGTAATGGGCAGTGCACGCCATGTCCAGTCTTTGTCCTGGGCCCATTGCAGGGTTTTGTAGTCGAAGGGAAGATAACCTACGGTGCTGGCAATGGCGTCGTTGTATTGGCCAGTCAACTTATAGGTATGGTAGCCAGATAGTAATAAAAACTTGTGTACCTTTTGCCAGATCTCAGGTTGATTTTGGTCTATCCAATTAGCTTCTGCTTGGCTATGCATTAGGTCTACAAAAGGTTTGGCTCTAACCAATGTCATTAGAGCTGACTCAATAGGCCCCAGCTTAGGCTTGGTATCGACCTGGCGTTGGTCTAGCCAGCTTATGGCTGCACGTAATGGCAAGTTATCGCTACCCATTGGGATAACTGTTGCTCGCTGAGTCGTTACCGACACTGCTTTAATCGATTCTCTTGGGATATCCAACTGCGGCCATAAGGCCTGGCAGGCTTGGCAGAGGGCGTCCCAAAAGTAGTTGGCATGTTGCTCAGCCCAGCCGGGTTGAGTCGAAAAATATGGCTCGATGTCAACTTTGCTTTTGGCCACTAATTGGCCGTTCTGGTCAAAGACCATGGCGCGGACACTCTGAGTGCCGTTGTCGATGGCTAATAAATACTCATTGTTATCCATAGTAACCTGCCTCTAAAGGGGGTTGGGTAAGCTGTAGCACCTCTGCCAAATAGTTTTGTAGCGGATTAATTCTTTTTCCCAGCGGTCATTGTTCCATTGTAGTTCGTCGCTACAGATTTGTTGTAGTTCGTCAAAAATTGCTTCACCGCCATTGGCAATACACATGCCAAGACGCGTGCGACGTAAGAGCAGATCATCAAGGTGTTGAACCGACTCATTCTTGCTCGCCCAGCGGCATTCAGCTAGACAAAACTCTGTTGATCCTATCGGCTCATGCTCTGTTTCAGAAGCTTGTTCTAGTATGCTTTCTGCATCGGTACCGTAACGGCCCAGCAGACGTTGCGCCCAATCTGGTTTGCCGGGAGCTAAGGTTTGAGGACTAATCTCTGGGGTAATAAACATACGATCATCATCAAAGGGCTTTGGGTCTGGCAATTGTGGGCCTGCCGCAGCCAAGGCATCGAGTGCGATCAATCTAAAGGTAGTTAATTTACCGCCAGAAACGGTAATTAATCCCTGGTCTTGCCAAACCGCATGATCTCGACGCTCTTTAGAGGGGTCTTTAGCTTGCTCCGAACCGATGACTGGCCGCACGCCGGCCCAAGTAGAGACTATCTCTGACCGTGACACTACCTTGTTAAGGAGTTGACTGTTGAATCCCTTAATTAGGTAGTCAACTTCTTGATTAGAGATGCTGGCCTCTATGTCTAGGTCTTCATTATGGTCGATATCGGTAGTACCAATTACCGTGGTGCCTTCCCACGGATAAATATAGACGCCACGCTTGTCATCTGGATGTAAAAAGGTGAGAACATCTGACACCTTATAAAAGCTTGTCGGAATAACTAGGTGGCTTCCACGTAGCGGGCGCACACGCTTTTCCTTATTGACGCGGTTGCGCAGTCGGTCAGCCCAAGCGCCTGTGGCATTAATAACGACAGACGCGCTGAGTTTAATCAGCTGATCGTTCTCGGAATCTTCAATAAGTACACCAGTCACCCGATCGTGTTCGATAACTAGATCACTGACCTTGGTGTAATTTAAAATACTCGCGCCTTGGGCAACGCTGTCATGCAACACTCTTAAAACTAAACGAGAGTCATCAACCATGGCGTCGGTGTAACAGCTTGCCCCTTTAAGGTTTGTATTGTCCAGGCCGCTGAATTGTTGTTGCAGGGCTTTGTTATTGCAGTAGCGATGATCCCTAATTCCTGCGAGAAAGCCGTAGAGACCTAAAATAACCGTCATCGCCCAGCGACCAGGCCATAAACCTTTGCGGAAGCTAAAATAAAAGGCAATACGGTTAACTAGGCCCGGCGCCTCTTTCAGTAAGCGCTCGCGTTCTACCACAGACTCTTTAGTTAACTTAACGTCACCTGCGGCAAGATATCGTAAGCCACCATGAACCATTTTTGATGAACGACTGGACGTTCCCCAGGAGAAGTCCTGTTGTTCCAATAGTAAGGCGCTATAACCTCGTCGGGTAGCTTCTCGCAGCACCCCGGCACCGGTAATTCCGCCCCCTACAACGATAATATCCCATTCAAGAGACTCACCTTTACGCATTTTGGCGAGCATGTCGCTACGGTTTGTAAATGTACTCACGGTGTTCAGTGCTCGCTGTCTGGGAGTAGTTTCCCTGGGTTCATCTGGCCCTTGGGGTCAAATAGTTCGCAGAGGTTACTAATTGCTGCGATGCCCAGTGCGCCTTTTTCAGACGCCAAGTAGTTTCTATGGTCTTTACCCACACCATGTTGGTGGCTAATGGTGCCGCCAAAGGCAACAATTTGCTGTGCACCGGCGTCTTTTAGTTTTGCCCAACGCGCCATTCCCTGTTGGTAGCTATCACCTAAACGAAAAAGGTAAGTTGTGTAAATACTTGAACCTTGACCATAGACATGTGAAAGGTGGGTGTAGGCATGCACCTTTTCTCCTTCGTCGGACAGAGCGTTGCGAATCGCATCCTCAATTGCTTCAGAAGCTTGGGGAACTCTAGACCAGTCAACAGCAGTTTCCATAGTATCAGCGGCGTAGCCTTCGGCGCCCAGTGGGTCACGCAAATAGGGGGCACGGTATCGACCATGAGCCCAGTTATCACCCAGACCTGACTGATCAGCCACACCACCATAAGCGCTACAATGGTCCAGCGCTAATTGATGTGCTGTATCACAGTGACGAGCTGAGCCTGTCACTCCAAAGGTCATCATCACTTTACCAGAACTAATGCCTTTTTCTTCCAGAGCCTTCTCTAGGGCAAAGACCCCGCTAGAATCGTCACCAGCGCCCATATAGAGCAAACTAGTGGTTTCAAGGGGATTGCTAAGTCTGACCATAGAAAGGGCAACACGCTGCTGTATGAGCTCTCTAGCCACGCTAATGCCTACTTCCCACGACGGGAAGAAGACGACCTGAAAGTGTTCTTTTTCAGGGATAGGAGTTATCCGTACTTTTACATCGGTAATGATTCCCATACGGCCCTCAGAACCCAAAATCATCTCACGCACATCAGGCCCAGCGGAGGATGCCGGAATCGTCGGTATCTCCAATGTGCCAGCGAGAGTTTCAATGGTGCCCCCAGCAAACAGATTCTCGATGCGACCGTAATGAATAGATTGCTGGCCACTTGATCGGCTTGCTACCCAACCACCTACAGTGGAAAGCTCCCATGACTGTGGAAAATGACCTAGGGTAAATCCATGTTCTTTTAATTGCGCTTCAACCGCGGGCCCGGGGGTGCCTGCGCCAAATGTTGCCAGTTGGCTTTCTGGGTCAATATCGATGAGCTTATTCATCTGCCCCATATCAATGGTCAATACGGGTCTTTCATCTGTATCAGGATTGATATGCCCGACCACTGAGGTCCCGCCGCCATAAGGAATGACGACAATATCATTGGCTTTGGCATGATCCAGCAATTGCCTTACTTCTTTTGGAGATTCAGGCGATGCTACCCCGTCGGGAAAGGTATCTACGTCACCACTGTGCATATCTAACCAATCAGGTAGACTTTGACCGCGCGCATGACGTACTCGAGTCTCAGGGTCAGTACTGATAAGAGGATGATCTTCGAGTCGTGACGCAGGGACTTTATTAATAACCTGCTCAAGTGTTGCCTGCGGTAAGGCAGTGGCTGGGCCAACTAAAGCTTCCAGTAACATTCGCAAACTACTATTTAACGCCATCGTTAAATCACTGTTTTCGTTACCCCAACCGTTCCATAGACGCATGCGTGTTACCTTAATATTAATTAGATTTAGTGTTATACAAGATTATTATCTTTGGCCCACTGATGTGAGCGCTTCATGCCTTCTTCGAAGGATATTTCCGGCTTCCAGCCGAGAATGCGCTCAGCTTTCCTGATTGAGAACCAGCTCTTGGTGGCGAGTTGTGCCACGGTGGCTGGGGAGGCCTCATTTAGGTTACCCATAAGGTCGGCAACTTTAGATGCGATTGCCGATACTCTGAGGGCCACTTTAGTGGAGACTAACATGGGGCCTTTTTTATCTAACCACTGATAATGGGGAGCAAAGTATTCTTTAGTCGTGATATATCTTTCGCAAGACAGATTAAAAATCTCTCCTGCTGCGTCAGGGTGGCAAACGGCCAAGTCGATACCCCTAATCAGGTCATCAACATAGACGGGTCTAAAGAACCCCTCACCTTTGGCAGGGAGCATAAATTGGTTTTTAGCGATGGCCTCAAGTGGCGCAATTATCCAGGGCCGACTACCTGGGCCATAGACATCACCAGGACGTAAGATGACTACTTCAATACCACCGCTAGCTTGGGCTACCAGAACCGCGTGCTCTGAGGCTAGTTTTGTAAGTACGTAACTGCCGCCATCAGCATGGACGGGGTGGTCTTCATCAAGTTCTCCTGCCGCGGTGTTGCCATAGGCGACGATTGATGAGATCTGCACAAAGCGGCGAACCTTATGTTGTTTTGCTGCGGCGATTAAATTGCGTGTTGCTAATACATTAACCCGCCACATATCGCTATCTTTCATGGCATTGGAAACCAAGGCGGCGGTGTGGACAATTACATCGCATTCCTTAAGTAGGTGGCTAATCGTTTCGGGCTCAGAAATGTCGCCCTCAATAATATCATCGCCGTTACCGCAAAGATCAACGCCGACAACCGCGGTGCCTTGTTGTTTGTAATAACGCATTAGGGTGTTACCAATAAACCCATTAGCGCCGGTAATAAGAACCTTACTTACGATTTGTTGATCCATAGAAACCTCTTTATTCAATGAGAAGATGAGCAATAGTTAGTTAATTTAACCAATTAATTCATGTTCTTTCGATAAAAACGACCCAACATTTTTGCGAAGGTCATTTTGGGAGCAAGATGAGTAATAGCAGTAGTAATTTTATTAGACATACCTGGGACTATAGTATGTTTTCCAGATAAGCAACCGGCAATGCCTTGGTTAGCAACGTCTTTAGACGACATCATCATATTGGATGGAATCCGTAATGTGGCTCCTTGGTCAGGGTTGTCCATCATTTTGGTTGCGGTGTAGCCGGGGCAGAGTGCCGAGATCATTACGCCATTGCCCGCTGCATTCATCTCATCAGCCAAAGCCTGGGTAAAGGCCAATACATAGGCTTTCGTTGCTGCGTAGACATTTTGAGTGGGGATAGGTGTCCAGGCCGCTAGTGATGCGACATTAAGAATATAGCCAGTTTTGCGAACCGCCATATCATTAGCGAATAAGTGGGTGAGAGAAGTTAACGCCAGTACATTGACGGTAATCATGGTTTCTTGTGCAGCTAAACTCAATTCACAAAAAGGACCGTTGTGTAAGAGTCCAGCATTGTTAATCAAGAAATCAACCTGTAACCCTTGGTCTTTAGTGTTTTGAAAAAGGAGCTGAGCCGCCTGGGGTAAGGATAAGTCTGCAGCAATAACAGTGCATTGAATGCCCTTAGATTGAGTCAAATGGATGGCTACCTCTTTTAGCTTAGCTTCCCTTCGAGCTACTAATATAAGGTTATATCCATGAGACGCGAGAATCTTACAAAACTCTAGACCGATTCCGTCCGATGCCCCAGTGACTAGTGCTGTTTTATTTCTCATAGTGTTCTCATTCTCTTCATGGAAATTGACAAGCTTTTATTGTCCTATCATAGCCTAAATCAGCATTACCGCTTCGACTGAATATGACGTTAGGGTCACAAAACAAAAAAGGACCGAGTTAACTGTATTTTTGATTAGTGGCGGTGAATGTCGAATATCATAGTCTCTTGCTTATCTGTTGAGATCGGCAAAAACCGCGATTATCTATGGTTATTGTAGAAGTCTTTCAATTTATCGCCAAAAAATGCTTTCGCTGATCATAACCCAACCGAAGGCCATAGTACTGTCCCAACATGACAGGTTAGTCACAACATCAGGCAGCATGTGGTGGCCAGATATATTCAGAATGGATAATGATTGAAATAAAATTCTGGACAAAAAAAGGGGCAGTTAAAAACTGCCCCTTTAAGAGTTACTACTTTTCTATTATATAGATTAGAAGCTGTAGTTAAGCGTAGCACCCCAGATTGCCCCAGGAAGAACATACTGTGCGTGTGATCCGGAGGCAAGTGGTATATCAAAAGCGCCTTGAGGGGTAACCTTATCAAATACGTTTTTACCGTAAAGCATCACCGACCAATTCTCTCCAGCTACACCAGTACGGATGTTGGTTTTAGTAAACCCTGACTCATAATCGATAGGATCAAGATCACCGGTCATGAAAAAACCATCAGTGAATTGGAAGTCGACGCCTGTAGACCAGGCCAAGCTACCAAATACAGAGCGAGTATAGTCTATGTTAATACTACCGTTATAGTCGTTTCCAATCTGCCCACCTGCTAGATTCTGGCTTATTCCAATCCGTGTTCCATCAGCTCCAAACTCAGCTACACAGGTTCCAGACGATGCACCTACAGCTAAGTCAGACTGCTGAGCAGCGGTACAGCCAGCTCCAGGGAAGTCGTCATATTTACCATCATTGAGGGCGAGACTAGTGCCTAATCTTAGGTGATCAGTCGCCTGCCACTGCATGTCAACTTCGAGGCCTGAAACGCTAGCACTTGCTGCGTTAGTCACTACGAAGCCAAGACCCACAAACGTTGATACCTGTTGATTCTTGTATTCACTATCGTAGTACGCCCAGTTCAAGGTCATAGAACCGTCCATTAGAGTGTGCTTTCCACCGATCTCCCAGGATTCAGCATTCTCATCTTCATATTCAAATCCTGGTCCAGGAATATTTGCTTGCGGACCATCTGCTGTGAACAGAGGAAGCTGAGAGTCTGTTGAGTTAAAGCCTCCACTCTTAAATCCTTCCGAGTAGCTTAGGTAGAGCATACTGTCTTCTGATCTTGCCCATTCCAAGTTCATAGAAGGAATAAACTGGTGAGTTCCTCGGTCTTCATCAAACGAATGATCATAAATGCTAAACAGAGCACCCGAGAGAGCACCCAGTAGTGGATTAGCGTCTGGAGTCGCTAAACCGTTATAGCTAGATGTGTTATAAGTTTGGGCATGAGCTCGTTTTGTTTCTTCTGTGTATCGAGCTCCAGCTGTAAAGGTGACTGAATCAGTTAGATTCCATGTACCTTGGTAGAAGGCAGCTTTCGCATTTGAATCTTGTCTATATTCACCAACTCGCGCCATCTGTGACCACATCGTAGAACCCTCAACGCCGACTTGGAAACGATAGTCTAATGCTCCACCCGTTGCAGCAGCTAGCTGGTCCAGCGTTAAGCCGCCTGTTCCAGGGACTACAGTCGTTGCATTAATTCCAGCTACTTGAGCAGGACTGAATGCAAGGAACGTTGGCAGTCCATACGCAGGATTACCACCACCTAGAATCGTTTTCATTAGCATCGAAGGAAGCCCAAACGTGCCATCTACCGAGGTAAGCGTCCACTGTTCTTGGGTTTGTTTAGATAAATAAACGCCAGCCACCCACGAAAATTTCTCATCAGTTGGAGATGCGATGCGGAACTCTTGGCTCGTATGATCATACTCTGAGAATGTAGACTGGCCGATAAAGCGAAGCGGCAACCAATCAGCATCTAAGCCGTCCTGATAAGAGTACCGTCCTCTACCTAAGGTAGCATTTATGGTGTAGCCATTATCTAGTTCCATCTCGAAGTTCAGAGATGTATCTGCTGTTGAGGTGTCAGTCCCTTCGGGCCGCTCACCACCGGCAGCACACACTGCGGAACTCTTCCCTAAGGAAGCCTCATGTACACAACCGCCAAGGGCAATTGCATCTCTATAAGGGTCATTCTCACCGTTAGTAGTAATTGAAGCAAAATTAGGATGAACAACACCCATTACGCCGTACATTAGGCCTGCAGCCGCGCCTAGATTCTGTACAGGGCTAAACAAGGTCGCCATTGAGTCCTGGCCGAGTTTCACATTATCGTTATTAGAATGCTTAAGCTCTACTCTCGTCGAGTCAGTAGGCTCCCAAGTAGCACTAGCACGCCACATTGTCTCATCAGTTGTCGGCATGCTCTTAGTTACCGCGCCAGCATATGTGTTGCTCCACGCACCATCATTAGTACGATCTTTGTAGGCGAGACGTAATCCGATGGTGTCACCAATTGAGCCTGTTAGGTGACCTTGAATTGTTGTACCGTCAAACGACTCTTTACCGATAGATATTTTACCGCCAAATTCTTCATCAGTGTCTGGTGTTGCTGTGGTTACATTAATCGCACCTGCAAGCGTATTCTTGCCGAATAAAACTCCCTGAGGACCCCGTACTACTTCAGCTTGCTGGATATCAAATAAGCCTGTTCTGATTTGACGACCTTTACCGTAGTGAATGCCATCAACAAAAACGCCTACTGATTGCTCGAAAGACTGATTGGCTCCAACGCTAATGCCCCTCATTGAGATAATAGTGTTTACTGCGTTTTCTGTAATGGCCAAATTAGGGACATACGCAGATAGCTCAGCAAAGCTATGCATGCCAGCATCTTCGATTTTCGATCCACTAATAGCAGTCAAAGAAACAGGAACCTCTTGCAAGCTTTCCGCCCGCTTTTGTGCCGTTACTATAATTTCCTCTAGCTGCGCTGCATAGGCGCCACTAGACGCTGTAGCGATAGCGACAGCTAACGCACTGAGTGTGCGAAATGATTTGTTATGCATAATTTACCCCTGATGATTTTGGTTAGAATTTTCCCGGAAGGAAAGTAATACATTTTCACATAATATGCAATTAATAGACTGTGACCAGTGGGTATCGGGAAATAAGAGACTATTCACATTTTATAATTGAAGGTGCAATTTTGTGAATGCATAGACAAAAAAAAGGACGGGCAAGCCCGTCCTTTTTTGTTTTGCACATTCTCTAAAATATAGACTAGAAGCTGAAGTTAATGGTAGCACCCCAGACACTTCCTGGTGTAGTGTATTGACCATATGCACCTGATGCCAACG
>JAPKEJ010000066.1 GCA_028822155.1 Porticoccaceae bacterium | reverse complement strand
GTATTGCCACTCTGGGTGATCTTGCAGATATCGATGGCAACGGCACGATAGACGCCCTTACAGATGGCTTGCTGACATTGAGGTACTTGTTTGGATTGGAAGGGGATACTCTTGTTAATGGTGTGGTCGCTACGGACGCAACAAGGACTAAGGCTGAAATTGAGGCTCACCTTAAAACTTTGATGCCTGCTCTGTAAGGCGTATTGGAAGACCCCCTCCCGAAGCAACCTCTTACTGATATCTATATGGGTCGCAAAAAAAAGCGGAGGGGATTTAAGAAGCCCTTCTCCTTGATTTACGGCTCGATACCTCTTATGTTGAATATTCTTCGGAAAGAACAGCGAAACTGGGGTAAGAAAAAATGAAGCTTAAGGCATATCTAAAAGCTAATAAAAGCAAAATAAAAAGTCATTTGGTGACTATATGGTTTACTTTTCTCGTTTCGTACGTCTGGCTTCATCTAAACCCTAGAACAGATTGCGAAGAGGTTGCACAAGCAGTCCGCGATGAAAACTGGGAGGAGAATGGTATCTTAAGCGCCCATGAAACAGAGATGGTTAAATCAATGAAAAGAGAGGACGGCCGCAAGGTAAGTTACATGGCTGCTTATGGAAGCTGTAGGAGTTATGAAAATGAACGCACATATAACTTTAACTAAATAATATTTATATAAAATATGGAGTTACTGCAGAAATGCTTTGTGTCGTTTCTTTTTTACGCAAACCCCTTTAAAGTTGGTGTCATTAAAAAAAGGAGGACAAACAGTGAAAACTTTGGATATGCAGCCTTCTCGTAGACAGTTTATACAACAATTGGGGCTAGGCGCTGCTTGGCTAGGACTGGCCACAAATGCGCCATTGGTATTGGCCAATAGCACACATACCTTACCCTTTCGCCAAAATGCTGCGCCACTGTTGTTACATTGGAATGAAAACTCTCTTGGCATGTCGCCCAATGCCTTATCAGCGGCAAAATATGCCATTGAAAATTGTGGCAACCGCTACCCAGATGCCTCTGTTGATGAATTTAAACTTAAACTGGCAGACCATCATAACGTTAAGCCCGAACAATTAGTCTTTGGCAACGGTTCAACTGAAGTATTGCAGGCCATTGCTACCTATGCAGCGCAAAACAACGCCACCATGGTTGAACCCTCCCCTACCTTTGGAGACCTCAACGGTTACTGTAAATCAGAAAATCTGAAGGTTATTCAAGTACCCGTTGAGCAAAACTTTGAGATGAATATTGCTGCCCTGAAAAAACAGGCCATGGCACAAACTGGCTCAGTGCTAATTAATATTTGTAACCCTAATAACCCCACTGGCAATATTGTTGATTTCACAACCCTGTTTGACTGGATCAACAATGCGCCAGAGACACACTTGTTTTTGCTCGACGAGGCCTATTTTGACTATGCCCAAGCCAATGCCCGCTACAAAAGCGGATTAGCGCTAATTAACCAAGGCAAAGACAATGTGGTCATCACCCGCACATTTTCTAAAGTGCATGGCATGGCTGGCATGCGCATGGGTTACGGCATTGCTACGGTAAACACCGCCAATAAAATAAAGCCTTTTGCCGCAGGGTTTAACCTAAGTGCTGCGGCCCTAGCGGCCGCATCTGCGGCACTTGATGATAAGCCGTTTTATAAAAAGAGCATTGAGTACAATCAGTTATCTAAAACCATACTAGTCGACACCTTAAATGAACTGGAATTAGCGCATATACCCAGTGACACCAATTTTGTTTTACATGAAATAGGTACGCCACTGGCTGACTATGCCAAACATATGCAGCAAAACGGCGTGCGTGTCGGCAGAAAAATGACGCTGGATGATCGCTGGAATCGTATATCTTTAGGGACACCTGATGAAATGAAGATATTTGCCCAAACCTTAAAGGCGTTTAGACAAGAGGGTTGGGTGTAACCGCGATCGTATTCGTGGTTAAGACCGAAGTTGAACTATGCCCGGCTGGCACCGGCCTTTTTAATTTCATAGCGATTTAGTTTAGTATTTAGTCCCTTACTCAAACACTCAACTCCCTCTGTATCTCGTCAACAACATCACTATTGGACAATATCCCCAAAATACTAGCTTCAAAGGCCCGTTTGAAATCTGGGTCTGCTGGTTGTGTTTTGGCTAATCGGTTGAGCGCTAATCCTGATGTTGAGGTCTGTCTGATTGAGACTAGCGCGATATGACTGCAGCCTATAAGACGGCCTGCGTGGTGTCCCAGGCAAAACTAGGCTAGGCTAAGGGGGTATGCATATATAACTAGTGTGGGCTTTCCCACTGTTTTGAACGACTCAACATTACAGGACGTCACCATGAATAAAATACTGCTTAGTATTACCCTATTACTGCTCGCTCAGCTCTCGTTTGCTGCGCATCACGAAGATGGAGGCCATAAAGGCAAAACCATTATCGGTTATGACACCACTGAAGGTGTTAAAAAGCCCCTGTATGCGGGCTCTGTGGACAATATTAAAATTTGGGACGACTACATTGCGGCCCATACAGCTCGCGATCTAAAGGCCATTCGTGCGGCTAATACCGATGACTTTATGGCCTGGGTACCCAATGGCCAAGTTATCGACGGATCGGACGCACAGGCTGCCTTGCTCACCGAGTGGTTTGCCAGCTCTGACCCACAGTGGACCCATATGTACTCGATTGCCAATAACTTCATAGATGAAGACGGCCAACTGCAAGAGTGGATTACCACTGAGTGGGCGGTTAAAGATGTGATTGATGGCAAAGAAGTGAACAGCCAAGAGGTGTTTGATGTGTTGTTAAAAGACGGCAAAATCAAATGGATTTACATTACAGCCAGACCCACCCTGCCCGATTAAACAGCGATGAAACCCATTGTGGTTTAAGCCTCGAGTGCAGCATTACTGTGCTTGGCGCTCAGCTTGTAGCGCTTGGCGTCTTCTAATATCTATGGCTCACCACCGGTGGGTTAGGTTTCAGTGAAAACAGCCCTTTATAAGTAAAAAAGTATATCGAGGCGTTTAACTGGACAACCCTGAATTACTAGAGTGGCTAGCAACAAGAAAAATATTCTTAACGTCATTACAAAGATCCGTTCTATTGTCTTAGAGAACACATATTGGTATAACGGCAGAGTATTTTGTCTCGATTTGAAAATCAACGTAGTAAAACATTAGGCATCATGATGAAAAGAATCACTGAAATTTTGTTTTTAGGGTTTTTACTGGCGCTAGCAACAGGATGCGCAAGCGTCATGGAGGGAAGCGATCATGTTATAAATGTTAATACTACGGGATGTGAAGATTCTGGAATTATGATTTGCACAGTAATAAATAGTGAAGGCTCCTCGGTCCTTACCGCCCCAGCATCAGTCTCGGTTGAAAAAACACGTAATGCATTGACTATCACTTGCTCATCTAGAGACAAAACAGCTTCTGGATCACTAATTGTTGATTCTAATTACGAGGCAATGAATGCTGGAAACCTATTACTTGGAGGCATCATTGGCATAGGAGTTGATGCCGCTACAGGAGCGATGTGGAAATATCCGAGCGCAGTTGTTGTGCCTATGAAATGCCCAATTAATTAATCGCCGTGGAATCGACTACACTCAGCATAGGTAGAGTCTCTTCTGCCTTTTTTGTGTCGGCCATATAGATATCAGGCAAAGGCTCTTTTGGGAGAGGGACATTGATCTATTCCTGATTTAACTGGATGCGCTATTTCGCTATGATTAGACAGCAGCCAAGGTAATGATCTTAGCCGGCGATATTGGCTCTAATAATTTTGAAGGAGTAAAGCATGTCTGCAGTAGAAAACAGAGCGCTAATTGAGCGTTGGTATCTAGCATTAGCGAGTGGAGATTGGCAGACAGTGTCTGATCTACATGCCGATGATGTGGTTTATCAAATGTTAGGAAGTACACCAGTCAGTGGCACGCTTGTTGGCAAGGATCAATGTATTGGCGATATGATCAACAAAAAGTTATTAGGTCAACTGGATATGGGAGCGGTAGCATTCGCAAAAAAGTGGCGCATCATGTGCGTCGATGACAATGGTGGTGTCGGTATAATGCAGGGCGGCGGACCCACCCTTAGTGGCGATGCTTACGATCAAACATACTGCGAAGTATTTACGATAAGAAATAATAAAATCGTTGAATTACATGCTTTTTTTGATACTGCTTTAGTAGAGCGCTGTCTGTTCAGGAATCCACTAGAGACTGAACGTGATGATCCACAAAAGCCCTTTGATTTTTAATAAAAGACCACCTTAGACTCGAAAATATTTGTATAGGTGGTACCCGACACTAACTTTCTTCTTTGCTGTCTTCCACTTCTTCAGAACTATCTTCAGACTTATCTTCACTCTCGTAGATTTTCATAAAGTCTGTATAAACTTTTTTTAACATGTCCCCTGCTTCCTTCAATCCCTCAGTTAATGGGTCTTTCATCAGAATGCCTCCTTTGACTATGTATACCAGATAACTTCTTGTTTAGAGTTTGGACAAAAATCTTTAGATAAGCAATTAACCACTCAAAGCTCTAGAGTACACAACAATCTGCATATCTCTCACCTCGATCTAGCCCTGATTTGACTGGATGGGCTATTTGGTTATGATTGGGTCATCACAAGCAAAGGATTAGCTTCATGGTCGCACGTCTTGGTAATTTTATATTCTTCTTGATTCTCACAGTTATTACTCTGGGCATTTATCCTCTCTACTTCTTCGTAACCAGGCAGCAAGAGAACACTGAATTACTTAAAGAGATACGAGACGAATTGCAAAAGTAAAGTCAATAATGAAACGCTTAATAGGAAAAAGAAAATGACAATTTCTCCACGTGATGAGCAAATGGCCGCTTTGATCCGCAGGGAACACTACCCTTTGAGATACCGTCATTCATGGCGGCTGTAATGGCACAACAAGAGGATATGCCAGATGATTCAGAAGCTCCAGCATTTGAATTTGGCCATGGGCTGACTTACAGACAATAAAAAAAGCCCCTGCAGATACAGGGGCTTAGCGCTTTTACATCTTGGTTCACGCTTAGTTGGTGATAACCGTGTCAATGACATGGATAACACCATTAGTCCCGTAAAGATCGAACGTTGTTACTCCCGATCCTTGGACTTGCAGTTCTACTTGCTCTTGGTCAACTTTCCACCAAGCGTAATCAACCGCCTGACCGTTGGTATCGCCAGCTGCTGTATCGTTAGCATAAAAATACAGTGGTCTTCCTTTGAAAGCTGCCTGTGAGGAACCGTCATCTCGAGTAATTAGGCTTAGACCAGGAATGTTGTCAACTTCCCCATCTGCTACGACGACTGGTGGCCAAGTAGTTGCACACCCATCATTACAGGTACTGCCTGAAGCTCCTAGGTCACTATCAAACACATACAGAGTAAGTCCTGGCTGTGAGGAGTTAGTTCCACCCACTAGCATTTCAGAGGCACTATCGTAAGCCACTTCATCTGAGGCGCCATCCACAGTTTGAGAAAAGTTCTGTAGGCTGACACTGAGACTGTCGCCGCCGATCGAGGGAACATCTGTCCCGTTCGCTGCGAACGCAGACACAGAATCTATTTCCGCGGCAGTTACCACGTGCTTGAGCAAGATAGCAGTCAAGGCGTCAGTATCAGCAAGAACCCCATCTAAAGTAGAATCTTCAATTTTGTCAAATGCTGCATTAGTTGGAGCAAACACCGTAAAGGTAGCAGAGGTATCGCTAAGTGTCGTAACTAAGTCCGCCGCCGTTAAAGCAGTTACAAGGGTTGAGAAGTCGTCGTTGGAAGCAGCGATATCAACAATTGTCTGTGTTGGCTCGCCTTTAGCCGCTGGGACACTAATGACTTGATCTACAACATGGATGACACCGTTGTCTGCCATAACGTCAGCAAGCGACACAGCTGATTTGTTGACAAACAGTGTGTTATTTGCCAGCGAAAGCGCAGCTTCAGCGCCGTTGGCCATCTCAACCTTATTTGCTTCTGACTGGGCGACCGTTAAGGCGCCATCTTGCAACACCGCGCTTCCCTGAATTACATGATACAAAAGAATATCGGTCAAGGTATCAGTATCAGATAAAAGAGCATCAACCGTACCCTGACCGAGTAAACCGAAGGCTGCATCTGTAGGCGCAAAAACTGTGAACGTAGCGTCGGGGTCATCAAGCACTGTATCCAAACCTGTGGCCTGCAGTGCGGCGACTAACGTATTAAAACTACCATTCGCAACAGCGACATCTACGATTGATGCGGGTGGGCTAGGGAGTTCAACGTCAGCTACAACCACCGTGTCAATGACGTGAATCACGCCATTAGTAGTATAAATATCTGTGGTTGTAACGGTGGCGCCTCCAAACGTAAGAGTGTCAAGTTCAGAGTTGATAGCAACGGGTATGTCTGCACCTGAAGCTGTGGTGGCTGATAGTCCATTCAGCGTGTAGGCAGTGACAGAACTTACCTCGCCACTAACGACGTGCTGCAACAAAACACTTGATAGAACATCCGTGTCAGCGAGTAAAAGGTCTAGAGTGTCTGGATCGATCATCGCGAATGCTGCATCGGTCGGTGCAAAGACGGTGTAAGTCTGAGTTTCGTCTGCCAAAGTTGCGTCTAGACCTGCTGCTTGCAAAGCAGTGACCAACGTATCGAAGTCTCCAGCAGCGACTGCTGTGTCCACGATATTCATGGTGGGCGTTCCCTTCTCTGCAGGGGGAATCAAAACCGCGTCTATGACATGGATTACTCCGTTATCGGCCTCGACGTCAACAGCGGTAACCGTCACGGTGTTGACCAGAAGGTCGTCACCATCGAGAGACAAACCGATTGAATCACCATTCACCATTTCCACGGTTGAGCCGGCACTGGAGATCGCGGCGGCGGAATCGATTTCTGAATCAATCACATGGTATGTGAGAATGTCCGAAAGAGTTTCTGTGTCTTCAAGCAACGCGGCTATGGTGTCGTCCCCGAGGAGTGCGAAAGCATCATCCGTTGGGGCAAATACTGTGAATGAGCTATCCATGTCGCTCAGCGTAACATCTAAACCAGTTGCTTCTAAGGCAGCAACAAGCGTTGTAAAGCTGCCGTTGGCCACAGCGACGTCAACTATGCTCATCGGTTCCGGCTCGGGGGTTGGGGCAGGTTTGTGGTTTTCTGTACCGCTTCCACATCCCTGCAGAGCAAGTACTGCTGCGAAGAGAAAAGCGGTAAGTTTGTTTATCATCATAACTCATATCCTTTTAGTCAGTTTAGAAGTCCGGTCTGCACCATCTGCACACCTCTTTTTTTTGGTTACTGATACTGATTACGATCAAATTTTAGAATTGGGTGATATGAGATGTGTTTTTTACAAAAAAAAGATGACTCATCAGTCCATAATAATTTGGCCATTATTGACAGGTTAAGGATCGACTAATAGATTTAGCAATACTGCTGAAAATACGAAAAGACCTTTGTATTTAGAGGCGTTAGCTGATCAGGGTCGGAATAGAATCGGTCGAATAGTTGGTCGGCCAAATAGATACCAGCAATAGGCTCTTTCGGGAGGGGCACCTCGATCTAGCCCTGATTTGACTGGATGGGCTATTCAAATCAGGGCTAGATC
>JAPKEJ010000026.1 GCA_028822155.1 Porticoccaceae bacterium | reverse complement strand
GGGCTGATGGCTGGTGCACCAGAGATCACGCGCATGGAAGTCATTGGTTAGATTAGGTTATGTATGCTTATCTAGAGATCGAATAAAACGTTAGTCGTAAACCGTGGCAATAGGCAAACGCTTATGCTGCGTTTTGGCGTAGATTGCAATTAACCGCTGTTCTGCCTCAGCACTGACTGCTTTACCCTCGAGAAAATCGTCAATGTCTTCGTAGGAGAGGCCAAGCACTTGCTCGTCTTCTTTTTGCGGGCTCAAGCACTCTAAATCGGCTGTTGGCGTTTTGTTCACCAGTGAGTCAGGTGCACCCATGGTTTTGGCCAGCAGACGCACTTGACGCTTACTAAGACCAAATAGGGGAGCCAAGTCACAGGCACCGTCACCAAACTTGGTGTAAAAACCAGTGATGTTTTCTGCCGAATGGTCGGTGCCTAGCACAAGGCCGCCTAGCATGCCGGCGATTTGGTATTGCGACACCATGCGCGCTCGGGCTTTAACGTTGCCTTTAGCAAAGTCGGTGGCATCTTCATCGGGTAATAAACCATTCTCGTCAAGCGTTGCACAGACACTGGCATTAATAGCGTCAACGCCGTCTTTTATATTTACAGTTAGGCTTAGACTGGGTTTTATAAAGGCAAGAGAGACTTGCGCATCATCTTCGTCTTTCTGAGTGCCATAGGGCAGACGCACCGCGGCAAATTGATAGTCTGAACAACTATGCTTTTCATTGAGACCATTAATGGCTAACTGAGCAAGTCGGCCACAGGCAGATGAATCAACACCGCCACTGATGCCCAAAACCAGTGTCTTAGCGCCCGCATTAGTTAGTTGGCTCTGTATAAAGGCGACTCTGCGAGTTATTTCGAAACCGGCATCGATGCTAGGTAAAACCCGCATTTCATTGATAATTTGTTGCTTGTTCATGATGATATTTTGTCCGCCTGAGGTTAGGAAAACATGCTGACTATCGCCACCTTCCTAAAACAACTAAGTTCCTGTAGTACTCGTACTTGTAGTACCTGTGGTACCTGTAGTTCCTGTGCTGGTGCCAGTGGTGCCAGTCTCACCTTTACTTGAAGAACCACCACCACCAGCGATCGCAGCTGCCCCAAGGACACCGGCGGCAATAGCTGTGGCTTTATTGATACCAAATATCGTACCTGCAGCTGCGTCTGTGGCATTAATTAAATCAGCTTCACGGGTTGCCTTGTCATAGATAGTACGGGTATCAAACGCTGGCGGTTTAATACGTTTAAGCAATCCAAAGGATACTTTATCTAAAAATGAATCTTCGTTGCCAATAAGACGTTGATCAAAATCAAATTGACCGTTCAGGTCAAGTGAAGGATGCTCTGGGTAATTGGCTGCCAACACCTTGACAGAATTGTCTGCCAGTTCTTGCATTTCTAACATGTAATACGCTTGAGACATAACCGCTAGCCCATCGGGAACTGCCGGTGATTGCTGAAAATTTTCCACGACGTAACGTCCGCGAGTGGCTGCCGCTAAATAGGCGCCTCGAGTAAAGTAGTAGTTAGCAACATGAATCTCAGCGCGAGCCAATCGGTTGCGTAAACTAACCAGTCGTTTGCGAGCATCGTCAGCATAGGGGCTTTCGGGGAAGCGTGAGAGCAGTTCGCTTAATGTTGTGAACGCGCCGCGAGCGGTGCCTATATCACGCATACTATTGTCTGTAGGCATAAAGCTGTCGAAGAACCCTCCTGTTTGCGAAATCTCGGACAAGCCTTTAACGTAAAACGCGTAGTCAACATTGGGGTGCTGTGGATGTAAGCGTACGAAACGATCTGCCGAGCCAATGCTCGACTCGTAGTCGGCAGACTTATATTGAGCATAAATTAACTCGAGCTGTCCCTGTTCCGCGTACTTACCAAAGGGAAATTGAGACTCTAAAAGTTGCAAGTTCCTGATCGCAATGCTCCAGTTTTTTGCGTTAAGACTCGACTGAATTTTGTTGTAAAAGTCACGCTCGGTAAAGTCGGCAGTTTCATCTTCAGGCTGCTCGTCATCGCCCCATCCAAGCCAAGAGCATCCAGAGGTGAGCGACAAACTCAAAATCAACAACATAAACGACAAGTTTTTCATGTAATATTCTCAGTTGTAGGCACTGTCGAGTCACCGCTCGACGAGGTCGGCTATTTAACCACAGCCCGCTAACTAAACCAATAATTCTTCCATTTTATGGCGGCTAGTTGGCGGTAATTAGCCTTCGTTAGAGCGATTAATTTAAAATAAGTTTAGTAATTACCAAAATAAGCAAAAATGGATCAGTTAAATTGACAAATAATGTAGACAATATTGAACGTACCGCCATCGTGCAGTCCAGAGAGTGTGGCCGCCGATTAGACCAAGTTGCGGCCGAGCTGTTTGGTGAATTTTCACGATCGCGCCTGCAACAGTGGATCAAGCAGGGTGAGCTAAAAGTTGATGATCAACAGAAGGTGCCCAAGTATAAATTGATTGGCGGTGAGACACTGACTATTAATGCCCATCTCGAGCCGGAAGGGGACTGGGTGGCAGAGAATATTCCCTTAAATATTTTATTTGAAGATGATCATATTTTAGTGATCAACAAGTCCGCGAATTTTGTGGTCCACCCGGCTGCGGGCAACCGTTCTGGCACTATTCTTAATGGGTTACTTTATCATTGTCCTTCCCTGCAGTCGGTGCCACGCGCCGGTATCGTGCACCGTTTGGACAAAGATACCACTGGGTTGATGGTGGTGGCTAAAACATTGCAGGCGCATACTGACTTGGTTTTGCAGTTGCAGGCCAGAACTGTGCGTCGGGAATATGAAGCTGTTGCTGTTGGGCGTGTGATAGCGGGGGGCACTGTCGATCAGCCTATTGGCCGCCATCCACAACAGCGCACAAAAATGGCGGTGATCAGTGATGGCAAAGAGGCGCGAACCCATTATCGTGTTCTTAAGCAATTTGAAGGCCACAGTCATTTGCGGCTTAAACTCGAAACGGGGCGTACTCATCAGATTCGAGTACATATGGCTCATATCAAGCATCCTATTGTTGGTGATGATACCTATGCTGGGCGTTTGCGCATTCACAAGGGTACCTCTACAGAATTACAAGACTGTCTAAGGCAGTTTGGTCGCCAAGCGTTACATGCTAGAGAGTTGGCGCTTGTGCATCCAGGCACCGGTCAGGAAATTGGTTGGAAAACTGATTTGCCTGAGGATATGCAACACTTGCTTGACGCTTTGGCTGCAGGGTAGATTTGCCATGTCTTTTTTTGTTCCTGATTGGCCTGCCCCTGATAGTGTGCGCTCAGCAATTAGCTCTAGGCTAGGAGGTTGCAGTGAGGCACCTTTTAATGAAAACAATATTGCATTGCATGTGGGTGACACCGAGACGGATGTTCTTGCTAATCGTGATGCACTGAAATCTATGCTCCACCTTTCACAATCCCCAGTATGGCTGGATCAGGTGCACGGTATTGAGGTGATTTATGCCCCGGACGCGCAGGGAGTTCCCAGTGCAGACGGAAGTTATAGTGATCAAGCCAATGTTCCTTGCGCGGTGATGTCGGCAGACTGTCTGCCGGTTCTTTTGTGCGATTACACCGGTACCCAGGTAGCAGCAGTTCATGCGGGTTGGCGTGGCCTTGCTAATGGCATAGTGCGCAGAGCGATTAGTCAGTTTTCTTCTGCTAAAAATATCCTAGCGTATTTGGGGCCCGCTATCGGACATCAATCATTCGAAGTTGGGGTTGAGGTTAGGGAGGCGTTTCTTAGTAATGCCCAAAACAGCACCCAACAGGATGCTATTAAAAATGCCTTTACCGACTCAAAGACCAAGTATTTGGGCGATATTTATGCACTAGCGCGGGCAGAGTTAGTAGCTTGTGGCGTATCTGACGTGTTTGGCGGAGAGTTTTGCACGGTCAATGATTCAGATCGTTTTTTCTCCTACCGTCGAGACGGGGTAACTGGGCGTAACGCGTCTCTGATATGGTTTAATGGGGCCTAAATTAACAGCCTAGAGCATGGTTTGTTGTACTCATTATTGCTCAGTTTGTGGTGCCTGTTTTGAATCCGGTGGATTACTGCTGTTTTCGCTGTTTAAATGCTTGATAAGACGGGGGTGTTCCATTAGAATTGCCGCCCTCGCAAAGGGGCTATTTGCTCCAAGACTTTAAGCGACAGAATCTGGCCGCGAAAGGGTCATTATAAATTGGAGCAAAACATGTACGCAGTAATCAAAAGTGGCGGAAAGCAACATCGAGTCGTAGAGGGAGAAACCCTGCGTCTTGAGAAGCTGGAGATCGCAACTGGTGATAGTATCGATTTCGAAGAAGTCTTGATGGTCGGTGAAGGTGCTGAAGTCAAGATTGGTGCCCCTCTGGTAGAGGGTGGTAAAGTGACAGCTGAGATCGTATCTCACGGTCGTGGTGATAAAGTAAACATCATCAAGTTCCGTCGTCGTAAGCACTCGCGCACCCAACAGGGCCACAGACAGTGGTATACAGAAGTTAAGATTACTAGCATTAATGCTGGTTAATCCAAAGAGGATATAGCAATGGCTCACAAGAAAGCTGGTGGTAGTACGCGTAATGGTCGCGATTCGCAAAGTAAACGTCTCGGCGTTAAAGTTTATGGCGGACAAGCCATTAATGCAGGTGGCATCATAGTTCGACAGCGTGGAACTAAGTTTCATCCAGGTAACAACGTCGGTATTGGCAAGGACCACACTTTGTTCGCAACAGCGACTGGTAAGGTGCAGTTTGTGCAAAAAGGCCCGCAAAATCGTAAATATGCTGAAGTAGTGTCTGCGTAGACGCTCCAATTCAGTTAAAAAGGCCCCTACGCGGGGCTTTTTTTATGGGCGGTTATTTTTGCCCTACAATACTTTTTTATGTGATAAATGACTAAACCCTATGGCAACTGTAAACTGATCCTATGAAATTTGTTGATGAAGCGACAATTAAAGTTCACGCAGGCAAAGGCGGTAATGGCGCCATGAGTTTTCGGCGTGAAAAATATATTCCCCGAGGTGGCCCTGACGGTGGTGACGGTGGTGACGGTGGTAGTGTCTTCTTGATCGCTAAAGAGGGCCTAAATACGCTTATTGATTTTCGATATACCCGTAACTTTAAAGCTCAGGGTGGACAGCAGGGTAGTAGTGCAGAATGCACTGGTCGTGGTGGTGATGATTTAGTTTTGCAGGTGCCTGTAGGTACCACGGTTCTCGATAATGAAACTGGCGATGTGATGGGTGACCTCACCGAGCTAGATCAACAACTTAAAGTGGCTCAAGGCGGGTTTCATGGCCTTGGAAACACGCGCTATAAGTCGAGCACTAACCGCGCACCTCGCCAGACTTCACCTGGGCAGGAAGGGGAAATTAGAGAAATAAAGCTCGAACTCAAGGTGCTGGCCGATGTAGGTCTACTTGGATTACCCAATGCGGGTAAGTCGACGTTTATTCGATCAGTCTCTGCGGCACGCCCTAAGGTCGCCGACTATCCCTTCACTACTTTAGTCCCTAATTTAGGTGTTGTGGGCATGAGTGGCGACAAGTCATTCGTGGTTGCTGACATTCCAGGTCTCATCGAGGGGGCATCGGAAGGCGCTGGCTTGGGTATTCGTTTCTTAAAGCACCTTACTCGGACGCGACTGTTATTACATTTGGTCGACATGATGCCGTTTGACGGGTCTACACCTGGCCAGAATGCTAAGGTTATCGAGCGTGAGCTGGAGGCCTTTAGCCCTACACTGGCTGCTGGAGATCGGTGGTTGGTGATCAATAAGGTTGATTTGTTGCGCGAGGAAGATATTGATGCAGCGTGCCAGCAGGTTGTTGACGCTTTGGATTGGCAAGGCCCGGTTTTTAGAATGTCTGGGTTAGCGTCTGTGGGCACCAAAGCACTCTGTGCAGCGATTATGGATTACATCGATGATCATCGACAACAGGAGTTGGCTGATCCTAATTTGGCTGAGTTAGCAGAGGCGCGACGCACTACAATTCAGACCGAGGCACGCGATCGTATTGATGGCCTTGCAGAAACGCGTCGGGTGGCTCGCCAGCAACCCCCGCTGGATGATCTTAACGATGACGACGATGATGATGACGATGTTGAAGTGGTTTACGCGGAGTAATGTAAGGTGAATAGGGCTGTCGCTAAAGAGACTAAACGCTGGGTCGTAAAGATCGGTAGCGCCCTGTTGACTGATGACGGCGCTGGTCTTGATCGTGAAGCTATTGATGGATGGGTTAGCCAGATAGCCACTTTACTTGATCAGGGCAATGAAATTGTGCTGGTCTCCTCCGGGGCTATCGCTGAGGGCATTGCCCGTTTAGGGTGGACAAAAAGACCTGATAGTATTGACGAATTGCAAGCGGCCGCTGCGGTGGGTCAGATGGGTCTCATACAGGCCTATGAGAGTAGCTTTGAGAGATTTAATCGAGGTACTGCACAGATATTGCTCGACCATGATGATTTAGCCAATAGGCAGCGCTATTTAAATGCTCGTGGTGTCCTAAAAAAACTTATGGAGTTAGGCGTTGTTCCTATTGTTAATGAAAACGATACCGTCGTTACAGATGAAATTCGTTTTGGTGACAATGATAGTTTGGCTGCTTTAGTCGCCAATCTAATTGACGCTGACCTTTTAGTGATTCTAACCGACAAAGATGGCCTTTATAGTGCCAATCCTGACCAAGATTCGTCGGCTAAATTAGTGTCTCAAGCGCAGGCAGATGATGCTTCTCTAGACGCTTTAGTCGGTGAAAGTTTAAGTAGCTTGGGCCGCGGCGGTATGGTCACTAAACTTCAGGCGGCGCGTTTAGCAGCGCGCTCAGGTTGTAATACAGTGATTGCCGGTGGTCGCAACGAAGAGGTTCTGCTTAAGGTAGGCCGTGGTGATGTTATTGGAACATTTTTATCCGCTAGTCAGAAGCCTATCGCTGCTCGAAAACAGTGGTTAGCGGGGCAGTTACAGATTAAGGGACAGTTGACCCTTGATGCTGGTGCGGTGGCCGTGCTATCCAAAGAGGGGCGAAGTTTACTGCCTGTTGGCGTTACGGGTGTAAGTGGCGAGTTTAGTCGGGGTGACCTGGTGAGTTGTGTGAATAAAGAAGGCGTGGAAATAGCGCGCGGGTTAGTTAATTATAGTGCCGCGGAAACGCTGCAAATAAAAGGTAAAGGCACAGAGTTAATTACCGAAGTACTAGGCTACCGAGAGGACGATGAATTGATTCATCGAGACAATATGGTAGTTAACACCTAACTAGGGTGTGCGACTAACTAATCTTTAGACGAAAAAAAACCGGCTGATGCCGGTTTTTATTTTAAGAGGTTCTTACGCTGCGTCGAGGGCTTTTACTTTAGCGTTCAAACGACTCTTATGACGAGCGGCCTTATTCTTATGAATAATTCCTTTATCTGCCATACGGTCTATAACAGGCACGGAAGCAGTGTAGGCCTCTTGTGCTACTGCTTTATCACCGGAGGCGATTGCAGCATCAACTTTCTTTAAATAGGTGCGAACCATAGAGCGCAGGCTGGCATTATGCTGGCGGCGTTTCTCGTTTTGGCGTGCGCGTTTCTTTGCTTGTACTGAATTTGCCAACTTTCTTACTCCTAACTTTATGGACTCGCTAAAGGCGCGGAAATATACAGGGTTTAGATGTAATATTCAACCTAGTTTGTAAGCTTTATTTCGGCTTATTTATATTAAAAACTGTTGACGCCATTCCTAGCTTGCAAGTCTAACAGTATTATCTAAACTTAGGGTTTTTAGATTCGCTTGGCCGCAGCGATATCAGTGGTTAAACTGTATTCTCTGAACCCACAACAAACAGGTGCTCTTTTGACTCAGAAACGGTCACAGCTGGATGATCAAGGCAGGCCCGTCGGGGCTTCTGTCGAGTCTTCAGGCAAACCTAAAGATAGCGGTTTGTTGCGCTCTAGTGGCGTCGTTAGTTTCTTTACAATGCTATCCCGAGTCATGGGGCTTGCTCGAGACGTTGTTTTTGCAAGAGTGATTGGCGCTGAGGCATTCGCTGACGTATTTTTTGTCGCCTTTAAAATCCCCAATTTTTTTCGTCGCCTGTTCGCTGAAGGCGCTTTTGCGCAGGCTTTTGTACCTATACTGGGCGAGTATCGAGAGCAGGGCAGTCAAGCTGCGGTGCGAGGTTTAATCAGCCGAGTCAGTGGGACCTTGGGTCTTACCCTTTTATTGTTTACGCTGGTAATTGTCCTTGCGGCACCTGCCATGGCTGCCATTTTTGCACCAAAATGGTTTTTCGATGACCCTCTGAAGTTTAACGCGACTGCGGACATGTTGCGCATTACCTTTCCATACTTGATGTTTATTTCGATGACCGGTGTCGCTGGAGGTATTCTCAATAGTTATGATCGATTTGCGGTACCGGCATTTACGCCTATTTGGCTGAACATAACGCTGATTGCCTCTGCTTTACTCGCTGCGCCAATGTTTGACCAGCCTGCTTTTGCCCTCGCTTGGGGAGTATTAATAGCTGGGGTTTTGCAGTTTATTTTTCAGATACCATTTTTACTGCGCATTCACATGCTACCCGCACCAAAAGTCGACTGGCATCATCCTGGTGTACGTAAAATTTTAAAACTAATGGGCCCGGCGATATTTGGGGTTTCAGTTAGCCAAATAAATTTACTACTAGACACCATGCTGGCGACCTTCCTACCCACGGGAAGCGTTTCTTGGCTGTATTATTCTGATCGTTTATCAGAACTGCCTCTAGGTGTGTTTGGTGTTGCCATTGCCACGGTAATATTACCTAACCTGTCTCGCCATCACGCGTCGAGTTCAACCAAGGAATATTCTGAAACATTAGACTGGGCCTTGAAAATGATTTTGCTAATTGCGGTGCCAGCTGCAGCAGCGCTGGTGTTGTTAGCCGAACCGATTTTAGTCACCCTATTTTATTATGGTGACGTCATGACTCTTCGGGATATGTCGATGGCGACTTTAAGTTTGCGGGCTTATGCCTTAGGTTTGATTGCCTTTATGTTGATCAAAGTGCTAGCTCCTGGCTTTTTCGCTCGTCAAGATATGCGCACACCGGTACGCATTGGTATTATTGCGATGGCAACTAACATGGTACTTAATATTCTGTTCGTGGCGCCTCTCCATTTTTATTGGCAAATCGGTCATCTAGGGCTGGCAGCTGCGACATCAGTTGCTGCTTTTGTAAATGCTATTCTCCTGTATATCTACCTAAAGAGGAGTGGCGTTTATGTGGCTTCAGATCACTGGTTAGCCTTCTTCTGTCGATTAATTGGCGCGGTTGGCGCGATGTTAGTAGTCTTGGTGTTGGTTGCTGGCCAGTTAGGTGCTTTAAACTCTGAGGTTTGGCAAGAGATGCTTTGGTGGCAGAGAACAAGGGGTATTCTTGGTCTTTGTGCCGCAGGATTCGGAGCCTATGTGTTAATGCTGTTAATCACAGGGTTTAAAGTGTCAGATATGCGAGGCCCCGCTAAGGCGACTTCACGCCAACCATAAATAATAAGCTTTTTTTGAGGCTAGAGACGCACGAGTATATGGGCCTATAAAATCGTCAACGTAACACCCGATTATGGCCCTATCTCTTACCTTTCTGTGCGTTGCTAGGTATACTTTGCGCCTTATTTAAAGAGTAATGATATTGGCTGTGCAACGAGGGAAAATGAGTTTTATTCGAGGATTACATAACCTGCATTGCTCTGACCAAGAATCGGTTGTAACCATTGGTTCTTTTGATGGCGTACACCTCGGTCATCAGGCTATATTACATCAGGTAAAAAATAAGGCTGCAGAGCTAAATTTACCCTCGGTCGTCATGGTTTTTGAACCTCAGCCTCAGGAATATTTTTCGGGAGAAAAGGCTCCAGCTAGGCTAATGCGTCTGCGGGAGAAGGTAGAGGCGCTGATGGATTTTGGTATCGATCAGGTAGTCTGCCTGCAGTTTAATCAGGCGCTGAGAAGCCTAACGGCTAAACAGTTTGTTGATCAGGTATTAGTTAAGGGTTTGAGCACTCGTCATTTAATTATTGGTGATGATTTCCGTTTTGGTTGTGACCGCAGCGGTGATTTTCAAATGTTACAGCGCTCCGGAGCTAAGGCTAATTTTGAAGTGCAAGATACTGAAACGCTGGAGGTTGATGGCCAACGCGTTAGCAGCACGTTGGTGCGAAAATTTTTACGGCAATCGGACTTTACTGGGGCGAAGGTATTATTAGGACGGCCGTTTTCTATCCAAGGCCGGGTTGTTTACGGTCAACAGCTTGGCACTGAATTGGGGTTCCCAACGGCTAATCTGCAACTCCATAGATACAGTGCCCCGCTGTCAGGTGTTTTTGCTGTATTGGTGAGCGTTGGCGGAGAGGTTTTTCAAGGCGCGGCGAATGTGGGCATTAGGCCGACAGTTGGCGATTTAGTAAAACCAATTTTAGAGGTCCATCTTTTGGATTTCGAAGGTAATCTTTACGGTCAGCGTATTGAAGTAGAGTTTAAGCATAAAGTTCGTGATGAGAAAAAGTTCACAACGTTAGATGACTTGGTGGAAAATATCCGTCGTGACGTTAATGACATAAGAGTCTGGTTTAGCCAGACAAACAAATAGTAGACCTTAAGGCTGAAAATGAGCGACCAAACAATAGACTATAAAGCAACGTTAAATCTCCCGAAGACGGATTTCCCGATGCGGGCCAATTTGTCACAGAGAGAACCTGACATCTTAAAAGAATGGCATGAGAAAGATATTTACGGACAAATAAGAAAGGCTCGATCTGGGTGTGAAAAATATATTCTTCACGACGGCCCTCCCTATGCCAATGGTGATATTCATTTGGGCCATGCGGTTAATAAGACCTTAAAAGATATAGTGGTCAAGTCGCGTACTATGAGTGGTTTTGATGCACCTTATATTCCTGGGTGGGATTGTCATGGGTTACCTATTGAACACAATGTAGAAAAGAAAATTGGCAAGGCTGGGGTCAAGGTCGAGTATTCTATTTTTCGTCAAAAGTGTCGCGACTATGCGATGAAACAGGTAGAGGGTCAGCGTAAAGATTTTGTTCGTATTGGCGTGTTTGGTGATTGGGACAGGCCTTACCTGACGATGAATTTTGGTGTTGAGGCGGATATTATTCGGGCACTGGGTAAGATTGTTGCTAATGGTCATTTAGTTAAAGGATACAAGCCGGTTTACTGGAGTGTTGTCGGCGGATCAGCTCTGGCTGAGGCTGAAGTTGAATATCAAGATAAGACGTCATTTTCTATCGACGTAGCCTATCCTGTGACTGATTCTAAGCAGTTAGATAAGCTGTCTGTCGCCTTTGATGGGCTGGCGGGTGATGGGGGAGTTAACATTTTAATCTGGACTACGACCCCCTGGACTATTCCAAGCAGTCAGGCGATCTCAATGGGCGCCGAGCTGGAATACTCATTGGTACAGTGCGCTACCGCGGCAGGCCCTAGACGGCTAATCTGTGCACAGATGTTGCTCGAATCGGTCATGGAGCGTCTGGAAATTGCAGACTACAACGTATTGGCAAGCTGTCAGGGCGAGGCTCTAGAGAATCTGATCGCTGACCATCCTTTCTATGATCGCAGAATCCCTGTCTTACTTGGCGACCATGTCACGACAGATGCTGGCACGGGTTGTGTACATACAGCACCAGACCATGGTGTAGAAGATTTCAATGTCGCTAAGCAATACGGCATCGGCACCTTAAATTATGTGATCGACAATGGTACTTTCCGAGACGATGTTGAGTTGTTTGCCGGAGAGCACGTTTATAAGGTCGATCAGCATGTTATCGACGTTTTGACCGAGCAGGGTAGATTGATGGCCTGCGGGAAGATCACGCATAGCTACGCTCATTGCTGGCGGACTAAAACACCTTTGATCTATAGAGCAACGCCTCAGTGGTTTATCTCTATGAATAAGGAAGGCTTGTTGGATAAAGCTAAAGCAGCGATTAAAAATGTGAGTTGGCACCCTGACTGGGGTGAGGCGCGTATTGAGGGTATGTTAGATAATAGTCCCGATTGGTGCGTTTCTCGGCAACGTACTTGGGGGGTTCCGATCGCCCTGTTTGTCCACAAACAGTCTGGTGAGATTCACCCTGATAGCGCCAGTTTGATTGAGAAGGTGGCATGCATTGTTGAAACTCATGGTATCGATGCTTGGTATTCTTTAGACGCAGCAGACTTGTTGGGTGCTGATGCGGAAGATTATCAAAAGGTCACTGACACGCTCGATGTTTGGTTTGATTCAGGTGTTACCCATGCCTCGGTCATTGACGCTCGAGAAGAACTTAGTTATCCGGCTGATCTTTACTTGGAGGGTTCGGATCAGCATAGAGGATGGTTTCAGTCCTCATTAAAGACGGCTATAGCAATCAATGGTACTGCACCCTATAAAGCGGTTTTAACTCATGGATTTACGGTCGATGAAAATGGTCGAAAGATGTCCAAGTCGATTGGTAATGTGGTATCACCACAAAAAGTCATTAATGAACTAGGTGCCGATGTACTGCGCTTATGGATCGCTTCAGCAGATTTTAGTGCAGAGATGTCCGTCTCTGATGAAATACTAAATCGAGCAGGAGACTCCTATCGCCGTATTCGCAATACTGCGCGTTATTTCCTGTCTAATATCGACGGTTTTGATCCATCGCTTCATGCGGTAAAGCACGAGGACTTGATTGCGCTTGATCGCTGGGCAATTGACTGCGCCGCTCAGCTTCAGGACGGTATTATCAGCGACTACAATAATTTTCAATTTCACCAAATCTATCAAAAGCTACATAACTTTTGCGTCCGTGATATGGGTGGTTTTTACCTGGATATTATTAAAGATAGGGTTTATACCTGTGCCGAAGATAGTCTGGCTAGACGTTCAGCGCAGACCGCTCTGTTTCATATTGCCGAGGCATTTGTTCGCTGGATTGCACCGATACTGAGCTTTACTGCCCATGAAATTTGGAGCTGTATGCCGGGTGACCGAAGCGAGTCAGTTTTTGTCGCGGAATGGTATCCGCTTCCTCGGTTGTCCAGTAAAGAAGGGATTAGCAAGGACGACTGGGCGTCTATTTTATTGGCCAAAGAAGCGATCAATAAAGTTATCGAAGAACAGAGGAAAGAGGGCCTTATTAAAGGATCTCTGGGTGCTGACATTGCAGTCTATGCTGATCAAGCTCTGCATAAGACTTTGGCCAAATTGGGCGATGAGTTACGTTTTGTGACAATTACCTCAAAAGCAGTGCTTTCACCATTGTCTGATGTAGGTGACCTCCCAGAGTCATCTCTCAGCGGTTTGAGGGTGGCTGTGTCTCACTCGACAGCGACAAAGTGTGTTCGTTGCTGGCATTTTATTGAAGATGTGGGCGATCAAGAGGACCACCCTGAAGTCTGCGGGCGCTGCATTGATAATATTAGCGGAGTTGGAGAAACCCGCGCTCATGCCTAAGTCTGAACATAAAGGCTCATATAGATTCGCGTGGTTTTTTCTGGCAGCTCTCATCGTAGTTGCTGATCAGCTAACAAAAGCATGGATAGTAGCTGATTTTGCCTATGGGCAGGGCAGGGTAATAACCGATTTCTTCAATTTAGTGCATGTGCATAATTATGGTGCGGCCTTTAGCTTCTTAAGCGATGCAGGGGGTTGGCAGCGCTGGTTCTTCACGGTTTTGTCATCCATGGTAAGTATCGTCATCGTGGTATGGATAACTCGCTTGCCTAAGCAACGCTGGCTTGAGAGTCTAGCCCTGGCGCTAATATTAGGCGGCGCTTTAGGTAATCTTTATGATCGAGCATTTTTAGGCTATGTCGTTGATTTTCTTGACTTTCATTGGTCTGGAAGACACTTTCCGGCATTTAATGTTGCGGATAGTGGGATTACAGTTGGCGCATTTTTATTAATATTGGATACTTTGATATCCAATCAAGATTCAAAAAATTAGGTTTGAGATGACATTATCAGTAGATAAGGGTACGACCGTTACGTTGCATTTCGCATTAGTGCTGGAGGATGGCCATATTATAGACTCAAACTTTGAGGCAAAGGCCGCCACCTTTACGGTAGGAGACGGAAATTTACTGCCCGGATTTGAGTCCTCTCTGATGGGTTTAGTTGGTGGTGATGAGCGCGAGTTCACTATTACCCCAGAAAATGCGTTTGGTCAGCATAACCCCCAAAATGTGCAGGAAGTCGACCGCAGTAATTTTGATGAGGGCGAAATAGAAATTGGCGCCATGTTTTCCTTCCAAAATGGCGACGGAGAGCTGCCGGGAGTCATTGTGGATATTAATGATGATCGAGCATTGATTGATTTTAACCACCCACTGGCTGGAAAGAATGTTATTTTTCAGGTCCAAATAATAAATGTTGTCCCAGAGAGCTTACATTGATGGAAATCAAACTCGCCAATCCTAGAGGTTTTTGCGCAGGCGTTGATCGAGCGATCGACATTGTTGATCGCGCCCTCGACCTTTTTGGCGCTCCGATCTATGTTAGACACGAGGTTGTTCACAATAAATTTGTGGTTGATAACTTACGTGCCAGAGGTGCTGTATTTGTTGAGGAGCTGAGCGAGGTCCCTGATGATGTGATTGTTATATTTAGCGCTCATGGCGTCTCTCAGTCGGTGCGTAAAGAGGCTTCCGATCGCAGTCTTAAGGTATTTGATGCGACCTGCCCGTTGGTGACTAAAGTTCATTTTGAGGTAGTAAAATATAGTGCTGATGGAATTGATTGCGTTCTGATAGGCCATGCAGGTCACCCCGAGGTGGAAGGCACAATGGGCCAGTTTGATACATCGCAGGGGGGCGCAATACATCTTGTCGAAGATCAGCGTGATGTTTTGGCGCTTGAGGTGAGAGATCCCTCTAAATTAGCTTATGTTACACAGACGACCCTTTCTATGGACGATACGGCTGGAGTCATTAAGGCTTTGCGGCTGCGGTTCCCTGACATTCAGGGGCCACGTAAAGATGATATCTGCTATGCCACCCAAAACCGACAAGACGCGGTCAAACAGCTGGCAATAGAGTCTGATGTGGTTCTAGTGGTAGGCTCGGTGGCCAGTTCTAATTCTAATCGGCTTAAAGAGTTAGCAGAGCGTTGCGGCTGTGCTGCTTATCTCATTGATGGTCCGCAAGACATGGACGCGGGATGGTTTAGCGATGTAATGACAGTTGGCGTTACCGCTGGGGCGTCGGCTCCTGAAATTTTGGTTCAGGGGGTGGTTTCTCAGTTAGTGAGTTTTGGTGCGACACCACCTCATGAGCTTGAAGGCGTAGAGGAGAACATAAGTTTCTCTCTACCTAAAGAGTTGCGACCACCCAGTGTGGCCGCGTCAGAGTCTTCTACTTAACCTTGTCAATGTGCGCAAACAAACGTTGAGATGATGGGTCTAAAGTAGACCTGTCGAGATTGGCATCTAATAACCTATTAGCCATTTCCTTACCCAACTCAACACCCCACTGATCGAAACAGTTAATATTCCAAATACTGCCCTGCACAAATACTTTATGCTCATAAAGAGCGATCAAAGCGCCAAAGTTTCTAGGTGATAATCTGTCCATAAATAAGGTGTTTGATGGCTTATTGCCTGGGTAATATCGATGTTGCTCGCCGTCTGGTGCCGGTTGGCCTATCATTAGTGCGGCAGACTGACCCAGCATATTACCGAGTAAAACACGGTGATGTTCCTCATTACTGAGCCCATCTTTCACGGCAGCAATAAAGTCGATGGGAACCAATCGTGTCCCCTGATGAAGTAACTGAAAAAATGCGTGTTGACCATTAGTGCCGGTCTGCCCCCAAATAATAGGGCCTGTATCGTAGTCTGTGGGATTCCCATGCAACGTAGTTGCCTTACCATTACTTTCCATATCCAGCTGCTGTAAATAGGAGGGGAGAAGCAATAGACGCTCGCAATAAGGGATTACGGCACTCGATTGGGCCCCCATAAAATTACTGTACCAGATACCCAGTAAGGCCATGATGACCGGCATATTGTTGTTCAGTGGTGCTGTCTGGAAGTGTAAATCCATTTCTCTCGCACCCGCTAGCATCTGAACGAATCCATCAAAACCAATACTGATGGCTATAGATAGCCCTATGCTTGACCAAAGGGAGTATCGCCCTCCCACCCATTCAGCGAACTCTAGAATTTGCGATTCGGGGATACCATAAGCTAGGGCATTGGCCTTATTTGCCGTTAGGCCGACGAAATGGGTGGAGGTTTGTGCTTGGGCCAAGCCTAGGTTCTTTTCAAACCAGTTTATAACGGTCTTGGCGTTCAGCAAAGTTTCTTGAGTGGTGAACGTTTTGCTAGCCAGTGCAACCAGTGTCGTCTCTGGGTTTAGTTTGGCTAAAGTTGTTAGGATCTCAGCGCCGTCAACATTTGAAATAAAATGCAGATTAATATCAGGGTGAGAGAATTCAGCAAGGGCATTGCAGGCCAGTTTTGGGCCTAAGTCCGAGCCGCCAATGCCGATGTTAATGACGTCGGTAATCGTTTTTCCGGTGGAGCCCAGCCATTGACCATTGCGAATTTTTTCACTAACAAGGCGCATCTGCGCGAGCTGCGCCTTAACTAGCTCATTTCGAGTTAAATCCTCTGGTGAGTTTGTATCCTCAGGCTCCGATCTAAGCGCGGCATGGAGCACTGCGCGACCCTCTGTAGTGTTGATAACTTCACCAGCAAACATGGCGGCACGGTGTGCTTTCAAGTTGGACTCTTCAGCCAAGGCTAATAGTTGTTGGAAAACCTCATTACTGACTAGATTTTTTGAATAGTCGAGAAGTAACTCGTCTACCTTTAGCGTCATTCCACTGGCGCGGTTTGGCTCGGAATTAAAAAAATCTTGGATTGTATGACCGTCCATACTGGTGGCCAGTGATTTCAGCGTTGACCATGCTTTAGTGGTGTTTGGTGAGTACATATTATCTTTCATTGAGTGTTTTATTCCTGTTTCGGGCTATCTAATAAAAGAGTAAAATTGCCAACCAGATAATACTTTTTGTCGTATTTAGGGTCAATAAATGTAATAAAATTACGTTTATCAGCTTTATTTCTGATTAAATGTGACCTTATGATGTAATTTAGTTACAATACACCTTTACCCTTTCGGAGTTATTATGGGCCATCTTAATCTTCAAGTTGCTGCAGTTACAAAGCGTATTATAGAGCGCAGCGGGACTTTACGTGCTGATTATTTAGCACAAATTGCTGAAGATCGTAATAATCGACCTGAACGAGGTAAGTTGAGTTGCGGTAATCTCGCGCATGGATTTGCCGCCTGTGGTGACAGTGATAAAGATAGCCTTAGGCTCATGCAGGCAGCCAACGTCGCAATTGTTACGGCCTACAATGACATGTTGTCGGCGCACCATCCCTATGCAGAATACCCTGAACTTATTAAGCGAGCGATGAGAGAGGTAGGCGGCACGGCGCAAGTCGCGGGTGGAGTACCTGCTATGTGTGATGGAGTGACTCAGGGTCAAGATGGAATGGAGTTGAGTCTGCTCAGTCGAGATATTATTGCTCAGTGTACAGCGATTGCGCTATCTCATCAGATGTTTGATGGCGTTTTGGCCTTAGGTATTTGTGACAAAATCGTACCTGGTCTGTTAATAGGGGTTCTAAGTTTTGGTTATTTGCCGGCTATTTTTGTTCCTGCAGGTCCAATGGAATCAGGACTAAGTAACAAAGAAAAGCAGAGAATTAGACAGCTATTTGCCGAGGGCAAGATTGGCCGTGAAGAACTTTTACAGGCAGAGTCAGACTCTTATCATAGCGCCGGTACCTGTACTTTTTATGGTACGGCAAATAGCAATCAGGTGGTGCTTGAGGCACTAGGCCTGCAATTGCCTGGGAGCTCGTTTGTTAATCCAAGCGACCCCATGCGCGAGCGCTTAACGGTAGAAGCCAGTCATCAGTTATCACGAATAACGGCATTAGGGAGTGATTATAGACCTGTAGGTGAATTGGTGGATGAACGCTCTATTGTTAATGCAACGGTCGCACTTCTTGCCTCAGGCGGCTCCACTAACCATACAATGCACCTTGTAGCGATTGCTCGAGCAGCAGGCATTATTTTAAATTGGGATGATATAGCTGGGTTGTCGGCAGTTGTTCCCCTACTTGCTCGTGTTTATCCAAATGGACATGCTGACGTGAACCATTTCCATGCGGCTGGTGGCACTAGCTGTATGTTTCGGCAGTTGATTAATGGTGGGTTTATGCACTCAGATGCTAAAACCATCTGGGGCAATAGCTTTGCTGATTTCACTCAAGAGTCATTTTTAGATAACAACAAAATCATATGGCGTGAGTCACCCATAACGCCGCTAGATAAAGAGGTTCTAACAACGGTAGATCAACCCTTTTCAACAGAGGGTGGCCTACGACTGCTAACTGGAAATCTTGGGCGAGGCGTTATTAAGGTGTCTGCGGTTGCGACTGAGCACCAAATTATCGAAGCCCCAGCAGTGGTTATTGACGACCAAGATCATTTAGAGCCGTTGTTTCAATCGGGTAAGTTAAACAGAGACTGTGTTGTTGTCGTTCGTTTTCAAGGGCCTAAAGCATTAGGGATGCCCGAGTTACACAAGTTAACACCTTTCTTGGGCGCACTACAGGACAAGGGCCATAAGGTTGCTTTAGTCACTGATGGACGAATGTCCGGAGCCTCAGGTAAAGTGCCGGCGGCTATTCATTTAGTGCCCGAAGCGGCCAGCGGAGGTATTTTAGCAAAGTTACGAGATGGCGATCCAATTAGAGTTAATGCCGTTACCGGTGAGTTATCTTATGTTGGCGATATTCATACACTCAATAGTCGGGAGTCTGCACTGCAACCAGCAGCAGGGCAACGAGGTTGTGGACGTGAACTGTTTGCTGTTAACCGGGCGAATATAAGTAATGCAGAGCAGGGCGCATCGTACCTGTTTTCAGGAGAGTAGAGTATGAGTCATAACTGGAACTTGGTGGCTGACATTGGCGGCACCAATGCAAGATTTTCAGCGCTCTTAGAGGGGCACTTAGAGAGTCAGTATGAATTCCATCACTCGGTGGAAGAGTATCCTGAGTTTGAGCATTTGCTCGCCATTTTACTCCAGGAGATAAAAAGTGCCACTGGCTGGCAGAACCCTCCTTCTAGCGCATGTTTTGCGGTTGCGTGCCCACCGGATACTGAAATAATTAGCTTTACCAATAGTCACTGGACATTCACGAAGACTGAATTGCAGACTTTGTTAGGGTGTGACACGATTTTAATTATTAATGATTTTGAGGCAGTCGCCCATGGCATTACCGAGTTATCTGAGGATGACTTAGTAAAGGTCGGTGGAGAGACGCCAGTTGCCAACAAGGCTGTCGGCATACTAGGTGCAGGGACCGGTTTGGGCGTAGCCTGCTTAGTTCCTCATGCTGACGGTTATCATGTGCTGGACACTGAGGGTGGCCATGCCGATTATTCACCTATTGATGATTTACAAAGTGCAGTGGTTAACGCGCTTAGGGCACGTTTTGGGCGCGTTTCATTAGAGCGATTATTGTCCGGTAAGGGACTGCTTAATATTTATACTGCGTTGTGTAGCATTGAAAATACTGATACTAATTTTGAAACTCCGGCTGAAGTGGTCGCTGCGGCGTTAGATGGGAGTGACACTAAAGCATTACAGACGCTTAATATGTTCTGTGAGGGTGTGGGAGCCGCGGCGGGAAATTTGGCCCTAACCTTTGGTGCTAAAGGCGGTATTTATATAGCCGGAGGTGTAATTCCTCGCTTCCAAGAATTTTTCATCAAGAGTGGTTTTCGTAGCAAGTTCGAGGACAAAGGTCGTTTTGTTAGCTACTTGAAGTCGATACCCGTCTATTTAGTTGTTCGTAGCAATCTAGGTCTTCTCGGTGCGGCAAAAAAGCTACAGCAAATTTAAGGAGTTGTTAGTGCGAAATATATTATCTGGGAGTCCCATCATTCCCGTCATTACTTTAGACCGGGTGAGTGATGCTGTGCCTCTCGCAGAGGCGTTGCTGGCTGGCGGTTTAAATGTGTTGGAAATCACACTAAGAACCGAGGCTGCTATTGAAGGTATGAAGGAAATTATTAAACAGGTTCCGGGCGCTATAGTGGGTTCTGGTACTGTCTGTAATGCTGAGCAGGTTGCGTTATCTGAGGATATAGGATGTCAGTTCATGGTTTCGCCTGGGAGCACGGAAGGTCTGCTTGCGGCTGCTGAGCGTTGCTCTATACCGCTCTTGCCTGGCGTATCATCAGTGAGCGAGCTGATGAGAGGATTAGACTATGGGTATAGCGACTTTAAATTTTTTCCCGCCGAAGCATCTGGTGGCGTCAATATGTTGAAGTCCATTGCAGGACCTTTTCCTGATGCTCGATTTTGCGCCACCGGTGGTATTGGCTTGCATAATGTTGCAGATTATCTAGCTTTAGATAACATTCTTAGTGTTGGCGGATCTTGGATTGCCGCCGCCAATTTAATACGAGAAAAGCGCTGGGGTGAGATAGAAAAATTGGCCAAAGAGGCAGTCAAGCTTGCGGCAGGATAGAGCTGGACTGGTGATGAAATATCTGTCAGCGTAATGTTAGCTGATGAATAAATACTGAGGTATAAAATGAGCAGTAATATTGATCTGGTAGTTTTTGGCGCTCGAGGTGATTTAGCAAAACGCAAATTGCTACCAGCGTTGTTTCAGCTTCATAAAGCCGGGTTACTGGCCGACAGCGTGCGTATTGCCGGCGTTGCTCGCGAAGCTATAGATACGGCTGAGTTCATCGCAGATACTCTCAAGCTACTCAAGGGCGATAATGTTGATGGAGATTTTGATGAAAAAGTCTGGCAAGGGTTTAGCCGACGACTCAGCTATATAAAAATCGATTTCTCTCAAAAGAAAGAATTTGCGGCTCTTAAGCAATGGACTGTTGAAAAGCGTACGATTATTTATTACCTAGCGACTCCACCCAGTTTGTTTGGATCTATATCCAGGCACTTACATGATGCGAACTGTGTTGATAAAACCTCACGCATTGTGTTGGAAAAACCCATTGGGCACGATCTAAAGAGCTCTGGAGAAGTCAATGGCGCCGTAGGCGAATACTTTTCAGAGCGTAATATATATCGGATTGATCATTACCTTGGCAAGGAAACAGTGCAAAATTTACTAGCACTTCGCTTTGCCAATCGAATGATTAATTCCCAGTGGGATAATAGTTGTATTGATCATGTACAAATCACCGCGGCTGAAACCGTAGGCATAGAAGGCCGTTGGTCATATTACGATAAGGTAGGTCAGTTGCGTGACATGGTGCAAAATCATCTTCTACAGCTACTTTGTATGGTCGCTATGGAGCCTCCTAGCGCACTTCAAGCTGACGAGATACGTGCTGAAAAGGTGAAGTTATTAAGGGCCTTACGCCCTATTTGTGAGGATAATGTCACTGATCATGCCGTGCGTGGCCAGTATTCGGCAGGCTGGGTTGAGGGCTCACCGGTAGTGGGCTATATGGAAGAGGATGGTAGTGAAAGCGATAATAGTGACAATGAGACTTATGTCGCCTTAAAAGTACACGTCGACAATTGGCGATGGGCTGGCGTACCTTTTTATCTGCGCACAGGTAAGCGAATGAGAGAAAAGGTCACGCAAGTTGTGATTGTATATAAGGATAATCCACATTCATTATTTCCTGAAACTGAAGGGGAAGCTAATAATAAATTAGTGATTCGTCTTCAGCCTAATGAAGGTATTCAGTTGGAGATGGTGTCTAAAAAACAAAGTCTAAAAGAGCGGCTGAGCACGGAAAAGCGAACCCTTAATCTAGACTTTTTTGATTCTTCTGGTGAGTCAAGAATAGCCGATGCTTATGAGCGCTTATTTCTTGAAGTTATCAAGGGTGATCAGTGGTTGTTTGTTAGTAAAGACGAAATTGAAGCTTCTTGGCGTTGGTGTGATCGATTACTGGCGACTTGGAAGGATAAAAAAATTGGAACAAAAAGTTATAGTGCCGGCTCTTGGGGGCCGTCCAAGGCTGAGATTCTCATAGAGAATGATGATCGAAGTTGGTACCAGGCCTAATATGACACTAATACAGTTTGAAAACTCCTCGGCCCTAGATGCAGCTTTGGTCAATAAGGTGACTGAACTTTTAATCACTGCGATCAAAGAGAGCGGGACTGCATCTTTAGCTGTATCTGGAGGAAGAACGCCAGTCGCCTTCTTTCATCTACTCTCGCAACAGGTTCTCGATTGGTCTAAGGTCGTTGTGACGCTTGCGGATGAGCGGTGGGTTGACGCTGACCACAGCGACAGTAATGAAAAGTTAGTCCGTGAAAATCTGTTAATCAATGAGGCTCACACGGCAGAATTCATACCTTTGAAAAATCCAGCGATGGACGCGGTAAAGGGTGAAATCCAGACTGAGAGTGCTATTGAACCGATTGGGCAGTTTACTCTAGTGATACTAGGCATGGGTGACGACGGCCACACTGCATCATTATTCCCTGGTGCTGAGACCTTGGCGTTGGGTTTGGATATGAATTCAGGCCGCACTGCGATTGCAGTAACGCCGCCAGCAGCGCCTCATCAGCGGATGAGTTTGACATTACCTTGCTTACTGAACAGTCAGCAGATTATTATTCATATCAGTGGTGCCGGAAAGCAGGATGTCTTGCAGGCTGCTCAGGCGGGGGATGATATTACTGAATTACCTATTCGGGCGATTTTAAATCAGCAGGTCGCTCCGCTCTCAATATTTTGGGCTAAATAAACCGATCTTCATTCATTGATAATAAAGAGGCGCTATTGCCGAGTATTTGAGAGTGAGGTTCGATAAGTTCAACACTCTCGATTACTCTTTTAGCGGATAATAAAGCGACACTGTTGTCGAGCATTCGATTGGAGAATCCCCATTCGTTGTCGTACCAGGCCATTACTTTGACTAAAGAGCCATTGACGCGAGTTTGCAGGGAGTCAAAGTTACTTGAGTAAGGTATGTGGTTGTAATCGACTGAAACTAACGGTTTGTCACAGTAACTTAGTACTTCACTAAGTTCTCCTTCTGCCGCCTGCTTAAGAATTTGATTTACCTCTTCGACCGACGTGTCACGCCCAGCATTAAACGTTAAATCTACCAACGAGACGTTAATGGTGGGCACGCGCACTGCTAGGCCATCGAGTTTGCCTGCAAGCTCTGGCATAACATCGGCGATAGCAGCGGCAGCCCCGGTTTTGGTAGGAATCATTGACTGGGTTGCTGATCGTGCGCGATAGACATCTGAGTGATAGACATCACTCAGTTGCTGGTCGTTGGTATAGGCGTGGACCGTCGTCATATAGCCAGACACAATATCCAATGACTCATGCAGAGGTTTAACCAATGGAGCAAGGCAGTTAGTCGTGCATGAGGCGTTGGAAATGATTTGGTGTTCAGCAGTCAAAATATTATGATTAATACCATAAACAATGGTGGCATCAACGTTGGATCCCGGTGCCGAGATTAATACTTTTTTAGCCCCCCCAGCAATATGCAGCGCGGCTTTGTCGCGACTAGTAAATACACCGGTGCATTCGCAGACTAGATCGACACCTAAATCGCCCCAAGGGAGATTGGCTGGATTGCGCTCGGAGAACCACTGAATTTTATCGTCATTAATCGAAAGGGAGTTTTCGTCTACTTCGACCTTTTGGTTAAAGCGGCCATGCACAGTATCAAATGCTAAAAGGTGAGCGCTGATGTTAACGTCGCCTAAATCATTGATGGCAACGATTTTAATTTTATTTTGAAGGTCAGGGCGCTCGTAGAGTGCCCTGACAATATTGCGTCCAATGCGGCCAAAGCCATTAATAGCGATTTTATACATGAGTTTCACTTATATTATGTAAGAAAATAACGTAAATAATACACAAAAGGACCCTTTTAGGCAATGAAATAGCATCATATATTGGTATTATTACTAATAACAAAGGATTTGTGATGTTTTAGAGCTGGAGTTGTGGAGATTTATTACACTATTTTGCTTTTTTACAGATTTTTAGTTAAAAACTAACTAAACTAAGTGTTAGTTACGTAAGTTTACGCAGTAAAATAGGATGTTTTTAATGCACAGTCAGAATCTTATTAATATAATCACCGATGCCTTGCCCGGTTTAAATAAATCAGAAACCAAGGTCGCTCAGGTTATTCTTGCCGATCCTGACGCCGCAACTAGTTCTAGTATTGCCACCCTCGCCAAAAAAGCGAGCGTGAGCGAGCCAAGCGTTAATCGATTTTGTAAGCGATTTAACGCAACAGGCTTCCCTGATTTTAAACTCAAGTTAGCGAAATCATTGGTCAGCGGCATTCGCTTTGTTAATCGTAATGTGAACCCTGATGACGATGTGACGAGTTACACACCAAAGATTTTTGATAGCACCATTAATGATTTAGCCTTGGTTCGCGATAAAATTAGTCATACGGTAGTCAATAGTGTCGTAGATAAGCTTATTCAGGCAAAAAGAATTTATTTTTTCGGTTTGGGCACATCAGGCTCAGTTGCTAGAGATGCTGAGAATAAATTTTTCCGATTTAACTTGCCGGTCTCCTATCATGATGACGTGCTTATGATGCGAATGCTCGCTTCGACCGGTACCACCGGCGATGTGTTCTTCGTTATATCCCATACTGGACGCACAAAAGAGATTATTGACGTGGTGCAGATTGCGCGAGAGAACGGCGCAACTATTATAGCCCTTACGTCGCCAGGTTCGCCGTTGGCTGCAATCAGTAGTATTAGCCTTGATGTCGACGTCCCAGAAAATACCGATGAGTATATGCCCATGACTTCACGCATCGTGCACTTGGTTATTCTCGATGTTTTGGCCACAGGATTTACCTTGCGCCGCGGACCTGATTTCCTTCCTCATCTTGAAAAAATTAAGAATAGTCTCTTACCAACAAGGTTAAAGAAAGATAATTGATTGAACTTTGTTGGAGGGTTCTGTTTGAAAAATTATTTGCCCAGCGCAATCATTAATCTTTTTGAATGAGGTATTATTAGACTTAAATATGTTCATTATTTTTGAATATTGACTTAAAAACGTATACGGATACATCATAAATTTATACCCTCAATGCCTCTAAACTCAAATAACAAGGTGCCATCATATGTCTGACGTTCAGTTGTATCCTGTTTCTGAAAGCTGGGCTAAAACAGCGTGGATCAATAAAGAAACTTACCAAGAGATGTATCGTGAATCTATCGACGATTCAGAGAAGTTTTGGGCCAAACAAGCGGTTAAATTTCTGAGTTGGGAGTCGCCGTGGCATACAGTGTGTGATTATGACTTTGCTAAGGGTGAGGCTGCTTGGTTTCAGGGTGGTAAATTAAATGTCTCAGTAAACTGTATTGATCGACACCTTGCTGAACGTTCAGATCAAACTGCACTTATTTGGGAAGGTGATGAGCCTACAGAAGATAAAAAAATAACCTATAAGGAGCTGCATAACAACGTATCTCGTTTGGGTAATGTTTTACGCCAAAGAGGGGTAAAAAAGGGTGATCGTGTGTGTATCTACATGCCGATGATTCCTGAGGCGGCTTATGCAATGCTGGCTTGTGCGAGAATTGGAGCAGTGCACTCAGTGGTCTTTGGTGGGTTCTCACCCGAGGCGCTAAAAGATCGAATTCTTGACTCAGACTGCCAAGTCATTATTACCGCCGACGAGGGGTATAGGGGAGGCAAAACTGTTCCTTTAAAGGCTAATGCCGATATAGCATTGCAAGGCTGCCCTGATGTGCATACCTGTCTGGTAGTAGAACGAACCAAAGGCAAGATTGACTGGACCGAAAGTAAAGATATTTGGTATCACCAAGCGATAGACGAGGTGTCTTTTCAATGCCCGCCAGAAATAATGGATGCTGAAGATCCTCTTTTCGTACTTTACACCTCTGGCTCTACCGGCAAGCCTAAAGGCGTAATGCACACTACCGGCGGATACTTATTAATGACCGCTATGAGTCATAAGTACACCTTCGATTACAAAGAGGGCGATGTGTATTGGTGCACAGCAGATGTCGGTTGGGTTACTGGGCATAGTTATATTGTTTATGGGCCACTTTGTAATGGTGGTATCTCGCTAATGTTTGAGGGTGTGCCAACCTACCCAGATGCATCAAGATTTTGGCAGATTATTGACAAACATCAGGTCAATCAGTTTTACACGGCACCAACTGCTATTCGAGCCCTGATGGCTGAGGGTAATGATTTTGTGAACAAGACCTCGCGAAAATCACTTAAATTACTGGGCACTGTGGGCGAGCCGATTAACCCGGAAGCTTGGGAGTGGTATTACCAGACCATTGGCGAGTCGCGCTGTCCTATTGTCGATACTTGGTGGCAGACCGAAACTGGGGCTCATATGCTAACGCCATTACCGGGGGCTACTGACTTGAAGCCCGGCTCTGCCACGCAGCCATTCTTTGGTGTTGAGCCTATATTATTGGATACGGAAGGAAATCAAATTCAGGGCGAAGGCGAGGGTTTACTTATGATTAAATCGTCATGGCCCAGTCAAATTCGCTCTGTTTATGGGGACCATAAGCGCTGTATTGAGACCTATTTTAGTGCCTATCCAGGGTATTACTTTACCGGTGATGGCGCACGCAGAGACGCTGACGGCTATTACTGGATCACAGGCCGTGTTGATGACGTATTAAATGTATCTGGACATCGCATGGGTACTGCCGAAGTTGAAAGTGCGCTAGTACTCCACGAGTCTATCGCAGAGGCCGCGGTGGTCGGATATCCCCATAATATCAAGGGAGAGGGCATCTATTGTTACGTAACACCAATGTCCAATATTAAGCCGGATGATGAGTTAAAAAAAGAACTAGTGGCACTCTGTGTTAAAGAGATTGGCCCCATTGCGAAACCCGATATTATCCAATGGGCGCCGGGGCTGCCGAAAACGAGATCGGGAAAAATCATGCGTCGTATCTTGAGAAAGGTGGCTGCAAATGAGCTGGAAAATCTTGGAGATACGTCAACGCTCGCGGACCCGTCTGTGGTGGAGGAGTTAATAGCTAATCGTCATGTCGACTGAGGGCGTTTAGTTTTGGGATAATTGAAGCCGCATTAATCACTCTGCTTTATTAGGTTCTCAAAATATCAGATAGAGCTATTGCAACTCGATGTTGAGCGGAGGAGAGGCTAAAGGATGAAGTTGTTTTTTAATTTGATACTGGTTTTAGCCTGTTTTTATGGCGCACTCTGGTTATTCCCAGAACCAGCACCCATGGATGACATCCCTTTTTATAGTGATTCGGGGTTCTCGGTTATCGCTCATAGAGGCGGCAGGGGATTGGTGCCTGGCAATACCATCGAGGCGGCCATAAATGCTGTCAATATTGGCTCAGATATTATAGAGGTGGACGTCCATTTAACCGCAGATGATGTCCTAGTAGTGAGGCATGATGCTTCTATTGATACTACCACCAATGGCTCCGGTCAGATATCAGCTATGAGTTTGTCTGAAATACAGGCCTACGATGCTGGATTTCATGAAATAGATTATCCTAATACAAAGTACGAAAAGCTTATTAAGGTTCCAACTTTAGGAGCTCTTTTTTCAGAACTACCTAACCAACGTTATCTAATTGAATTAAAGCCGCAAGATGTTTCTGCAGCAGATAATCTGTGTGGACTCATTCGGCAGTATAAAAAACAAAATCAGGTCATGGTGGGATCTTTTCATACACTTATGCTTAAGCATTTTAGGGGAGTGTGTCCTGAGGTCCCGACATCTTTAGGGAAAAGTGAAATAGAAAAATTAGTCTTACTTGAAAGGTTAAGTCTTAGCCATCTATTCATATCTGAAGGATATTCTATCCAAATACCTTTTTCAGCTGGCGGGATCGATATTCTTAGACTAGACTTAGTAAAAGTGATGCATAAGCGCAATATTCGGGTTGATGCTTGGACGCTTAATGATATTAGATCTATGCAATATGCAATAGATATTGGTGTAGATGGCGTTATTACTGATTGGCCTGACATTTTAATAAAAATGCAATAAACAGTTATAATGAAAAGATTGTGCCTCATGCATTTTGAGTCTATACAAATGTAATCAGCTCTATAAATAGAGCCTATACTCGTTTACATATTGAAATGCCGGTATGGTTAAAATTTAACTTAGTCAGACTGTTTTTTACTAGATATTGAATTTTAGCTATCTTTTGATGTCTCATGACATGCCAACAAACCGCACTTGCAAGGAAGAGTCAGTGCGCTATTTAGGAGAAAATTGTGAAGCTAGATATCAGCAAGCAACTGTCGAAACTAATGAGAGACAATAACTTGTCACAAAGTGCGCTATCGAGAGCGACGGGTGTGCCACAGCCTACTATTAACCGTATTCTTAGTGAAGTGACTCGCGAACCAAGAAGAGACTCAGTCGTCAGGATAGCTAATTTTTTCGGTATCACGCCTGAGTCGCTTTATGAATCAGGAAGTGCCAAGTCGCCACGAACACCAACAGCAGAGACGGTAGAAGAAATATATAAACGCATCGCTATGCTAAGTATTACCGAACGAGCACAGCTGTTCGATAGGGTGTCCACTAACCTTAAATAGAGTACTCGTCGAGCGTGGTGATTAAGTTCACCCATTCGTCATCTGGTAATTCTGCTACAAACTCACGAAAAATATCGTATCCTGATTCAAAGGCTGTTTCGATGGCCGGTTTTACCTGATGGCCATGGTCTTTATTGGTTGTCATGCTGCCTTCCTTTATCTGATTGCTATTGGCCTAAATTGCCTGTTGGATAATTCAGTCCAATGCCTGTCTTTAAGAATGTCGACTAAGGGGGCAACAATAGTCCTTGTGAGTTTCAATAACCGTGATGTAGTTCGCGTTCTTAACCTAAGTTTAAAATGCCCTCGTGACTGCGAATCGGTTTTAACAACAAAAGTATGACTTGTTTTATTTGGGTATCCCTGTATAAAACCTAATATGGACATGTCATGGATTAACGAAGTCAATTATGGGTTTTGGGTCACGGTTACCTTGGCCTGCGCGCTGGGCGCTATGTCGCCGGGGCCTAGCCTAGCCGTAGTGGTTAACCATACGCTTGCCCACGGCAGGGTTGCAGGCTGTTATGCAGCCATTAGCCATGGTCTTGGCGTCGGTGTTTATGCGCTCATAACAGTCTTTGGGTTAGCTGTGGTTATCCAGAGAAATCAGGAAATATTTGATATTACCCAGCTGTTAGGATGTCTTTTTTTATTACTTATGGCGGCTAAGATTCTCTTTTCGACCCCGACAGTTATTGATACCGGGCTGCCCGTTGCCTCTAGATCGTCTAGTATTAAAGCGATTGGTGATGGTTTTCTTATTGCCCTTATAAATCCTAAGATTCTCTTATTTTTCACGGCTCTTTTCAGCCAGTTCGTCCGATTGGAGAGTGATTTATGGGAAAAACTAATACTCGTATTGATTGCGAGTGGTGTTGATGCGTTTTGGTACCTGTTGGTCGCTGTGACACTCTCACACTTTCAGTCTATTATCCGTTTTCAGCGTATTAGTTGGGCGCTAGATAAGCTTTTTGCGGTTGTATTGATTATCATTGCATCGAACTTTATATTCCAGATTACCCAAGGCTGAAATATCACATGATGGCTAAGAATGACTTTAGCTCTTATCCTTTAGATTCAAATAAGTGGGCTTGCTACGTTAGTGGCAAGCACCGTTGGTAACGCTTCTAGGAAATAACACCCATGACATCATTTCAATCAATCTATGACATAGCGGCTAAAAACCGCGGTTCAGTTGAGTTGCTCGAGTCGATCTTACCGACACCTAAAACGCCCAAGGCACTGGCCGAGTTAACCGATGACCGCTATCTTTCAATGATGACCCGTTGTGTCTTTCGAGCGGGATTCGTGTGGCGGGTGATTGACAATAAATGGCCTGGATTTGAAAGTGCTTTCGCTAATTTTAACCCCATGGCTGTTGCTCACTTTAGCGATGAGCGGTTAGAAGAGTTAGCTCAAGATAAAAGTATTGTGCGCAACTTCACCAAGATAGTATCTGTGAGAAACAACGCTGTTTACGTTCTGGACAAACAGCGTAGCCATGGTAGTTTCGGTGCTTTTATTGCTGATTGGCCGATTAGTAATATTACTGGTTTATGGTTAGAGCTAAAGAAAAATGGCTGCAGGCTAGGTGGCAATAGCGGGCCCATGATGTTGAGAAGCATGGGTAAAGACACTTTTTTGATGACTAAGGATGTCTGTGCCGCGCTGGTTAATCATGGTTTTATGGTAAAAATAAGTCCCACTTCACAACGTGATTTAAAGCAAGTAGAGGCGATTTTTGAGTCATTGCGAGAACAATCTGGCCGATCCCTTTGCGAGATCAGCCGAATTCTTGCCTGCACTGTTTAAATCACTTACAGCTGCGCCTCGATCCACTGGTCCATACGTTTATCAAGAACATCCATGGGTAGGGCACCTTTCACATGCAATTGATCATGAAACGCGCGGAGGTCAAATTTCACTCCGAGCTTTTTCGTTGCACGTGCACGCAGTTCTTTAAATTTCAATTCGCCGATTTTGTAGGCTAATGCTTGGCCCGGCCAAGAGATATAGCGGTCTATTTCTACCTCTATATCATGTTGGCTTTTGGGAGTGTTACTAACGAAATAGTCGATCGCCTTTTGGCGATCCCACTCAAATATGTGCATGCCGGTATCAACTACTAGGCGCACGGCACGCCACATCTCATAGGTTAATTGGCCAAATTTACTGTAGGGATCTTTATAAAAACCCATTTCTACGCCTAGGCTCTCAGCATAGAGTCCCCAGCCTTCAACAAAACCGGTATAACTAAGATTTTGTAGTAGTGGGTGAGTTTCCGGTAGTTCCTTTGCAAGAGATATCTGCAGGTGGTGTCCAGGCATGGCCTCGTGCAGGGTTAAAGCCTCCATTTCCCAGATCGGACGCGTATTAAGAGCATAGGTGTTGGCATAAAAATAGCCAGGCCTACCATCCTTTGTAGAGCCTCCCCAGTAGTATGCAGTAGTTTGCGATTTGGCCGCATAGTCAGGAATAGCGATCACGCCATAGGGCATTCGGGGGAGTTTGCCAAATAATTTGGCTAATTCAGGGTCAGCGCGTTTGGCTATGTCTCTATAGCCAATCATAAGATCGTCTGCCGATGTCATATAAAACTGTGGATCAGTGCGAAGAAAATGGGTAAATTCTTCAAAGGTCCCATCAAAGCCTGACGCCGCAATCACCTTATCCATCTCTTTACGTATACGTTTAACCTCAGAGAGCCCAAGTTGGTGTATTTGCTTTGGCGTAAGATTAGAGGTGGTAAAGCTTTTTACGCGATGGCGATACCACTCAGCGCCATTTGGCATATCAATGAGAGCAATTGACATTTTGGCATTGGGTATGTAGTCGTCTTCAAGAAATTGAAGAAGGCTCTCAAATGCTGGATAAACCTGCTGTTTAATGATTTGTCGAGCACTGGCTTTTATCTTTTCTTGTTTGGCCTGACTAATACTGTCAGGGAAGCTGTTGAAGCTACTAAATAAGGGGCTTTTATCTATGTCTACGGGGATTGTGTTACGGATTTGTTCAGGCACATCGCGTAGAGTAATTTTAGGTGGTGTAATGCCCTTGGCCAGCCCTTCACGCAGTACCTCTATAGTGCTCCGAATATAACTTGCAGCATTTTTTAGCCTAGCCAGACGATCTGTAAAATCCTGAAGGTTGAATTTTGGCATCATGGAAAGCGTGTCGGCAATGTCTTGTTGCACACCTGTGCGCTGATGAAGCAAGATAAAGTGCTCTGGGTAGGCATGTCCCGCCACCTCGTCGGCGAGGCTTTTCTCAACTAGCATCCACTCTAGATAGCGATCCGGGTCAAGTTTCTCCGTATCAATAGACCGCAGATTGGTTAAGAACTTTTTACGCTGAGCCGCATTTTCAGCAGATGCCGATATAGAGGGATTAGGCCATAGTGCATTTTGCCCTGGATACCCAACATAGGTTGCGTAGGTTGGGTTGCTAAGCATTGTTTGATGCCAAATATCATCAAACAAGGTAGCTAGTTTTTGCTCTTCAGCGGGGCTTGCAGATACATTTAATGACAGGAGCCCAAGTACTATAAAAGTTAGTAATTTTATCATGTTAATTCTCTTTATAAGGTTGACCTAGTAATCCAGTTATTCACGTTCTCTTCAAGGATAGGAAGAGGAACTGACCCATCTCTAAGTACCACATCATGGAACTGGCGAATATCAAATTTATTGCCTAGTGCTTGCTTAGCTATTCGGCGTAAGTCCTGAATTTTTAGCATTCCGATCTTATATGCTGTCGCCTGAGATGGCATAACTATATACCGTTCTATTTGACGTACGTTATAGCTGCTGGAATGTGGAACGTTATTGTTCATGTACTCAAGGGCCTCTTCTCGAGTCCAGCGTTTTGCGTGGAGACCAGTATCAACTACCAGCCGACAGGCACGGTAGAGCTCTCCTGATAGCCGACCAAAATCTGAGTATGGATCCGCATATAAGCCAATCTCTTTGGGTACAGATTCAGAGTAGAGCCCCCAACCCTCGCTAAATACAGTGTAGCCTCCGAAGAGTCTAAACTTAGGCATATTCTCAAGTTCCTGGGCAATAGATATCTGCATGTGATGACCAGGGATGCCCTCATGATAGGCTAGCGCTTCCATGTTGTATTTGGACATATCACTCATCCGATAAAGGTTGGCAAAATATGTTCCAGGACGACTGCCATCCGGCGCGGGACTTTGATAGAAAGCTTGGCCAGCCGAGGCTTCACGGAATGGTTCCACTGCTTTCACCACTAAATCAGCTTTTGGCTTTGTGATAAATAACTCATCCAACCGTAATTTCATTGTGTCGATAAGTAAAGTGGCCTTATCTAGGTAAGCTTGCTTACCTGCAGGTGTATCTGGATAGTAAAATTGAGGTTCTGTGCGCATAAAGCTAAAGAAGGCCTGTAGGTCACCATCAAATTTAACCCGCTGCATTATTCGTCGCATTTCAGATTGAATACGTGCAACTTCTCCAAGGCCCAATTGATGGATTTCAACCGCCGTTAAATCAGTAGTTGTAGTGCGTTTTAGGGCAAAATTATAAAAATCAACTCCTTCAGGAAACTTCCAAACGCCATGATCATTAGTTGCACTGTCCTGTAAATTGGTCAGATATTTATGGAGCTTTTTGTAGCCAGGCGCAAGATAATCTTCCAGCGCAGCCTTTGCGGTAGTAACTAGTTTATCTTTTTCTGATTCAGCGATATCTAGCATTGCGACCTTTGATTTAAAGTCAGCCAGTATTGTGCTGTCAGCGCCTTCGTTGAAAGGTGTGCCAGTCGTAATATTTTCAATGGACTTTAGGACCAATGGAAAGACGAACTTAGGCGGTAATATTCCCTTTCGGTCGCGAATCCTAATCTTAGTAATTAGTTGGTCTAACAGAGTCGATGAGTTGACGATTCTCTGAATATAGGCGTTTGCCTCCTCGACGTTAGCGATGAGATGTTGGTTGATTAAAAACGAAGGGATCATGCTGTGGGCACCCCGCATTTGATTGACCGGATAACTGTGGTATCGCCATCTGTCTCCTTCTATCTGAAGGGTCGCCTGCTGGATAAACATCTTTACGCTTAGTGTGGTGGCATCATCAAGATTGGTTAAATCAAGTTTGCTAACTTTTGCCAAATGCTCAGCTGTCATTTTCATGCTGGCGTCTCTAGCGTCATCTGAAATATCGTCCCATTCCCCGTAACGATTGCGCAGGCCTAAATAGGTCAGCGATTGTGGGCTTTGTTGCAGCTCTTCCATGAATAGATCGTCAAGTAATTGGATAACGGCTACGGAGTCCATTTTTACGGATGTATTTGACATCTTTCCTGAATTGCTGGAATCACAGCCATTAATTAAGAGCATAGCTATAAGGGTTAAGAGAAGAATCAATATTTTTTTCATTGTGTGGTCCTGTTAGGTCCATTAATTGCAACCGAAGCCGGTTGCCTACTATCCATACTTACACGTATCGCTGACTTTTGAATGACAATATTAAACTAGATACATGTGTGGTTACCATG
>JAPKEJ010000025.1 GCA_028822155.1 Porticoccaceae bacterium | reverse complement strand
AGTCTTACTGCCACCAGAAGAAGACGCTCTCTTAAATCGGCTTTTACATCCACCATTAGCGGCTTGATTTTCGGGCGGGGGGATTTGGGTTGCTTAGCGGCTGACAAAGACATATTGATTCAATAGACCATTTTGTTGAATTGACCTCCTCATAAAGAAGGCCCGTAAAGTATGCCAAAACAACCCAGTTAAGTCAAACGACTTCATTTAAGTCTTTTGACTTAATCGTGAATAGGCATTATGCTTGCGCGAATGGGTTGAATCTAGCGGTAGCGCGTCAACACAAAATCAGTATTCGAAAATCTCAGAGCTTGTTAACTTTGAAAGGTATTTTATGTCTATGCAAGAATTCGATGTCGTCATCGTGGGTGCGGGTCTATCGGGTATTTCTGCGGCCTACCACTTGCAGAAAAACTGCCCAAATAAGACTTTCTCCATTCTAGAGCGCCGAAAACAGATTGGCGGCACGTGGGACCTATTTCGATACCCGGGTATTCGCTCAGATTCTGATATGTTCACTTTGGGTTACGCCTTCAAGCCTTGGCCAACGGACAAGTCAATAGCGCCCGGTGATTCCATTCGAGACTATGTTCAAGAAACCGCTAAAGAAAATGATATTGAGAAACACATTCAGTTTCAGCAAAAGTTAGTACGTTCTTCCTGGTCAAGTGTAGAGGCAAGATGGACTTTAGATATTGAAAAAAGTGATGGCAGCACTAAACGAATTTTTGCCAACTTTGTAATGAGCTGTGCTGGCTATTACAACTACGACAAAGGCTACACACCTGATTTCAAGGGATCTGAACACTTTAAGGGCCAAGTGGTTCATCCTCAATTTTGGCCGGAGAACTTTGATTATGCTGGGAAAAAGGTTGTTGTTATAGGTAGTGGTGCAACAGCTGTCACCTTAGTACCCGCCATGACCGACAAGGCCGCGCATGTGACCATGCTACAACGATCTCCCAGTTACATGGCTGCTATACCGACTGAAGATAAAGGGGCGAATAGGTTAAGAGCAATATTACCCAAGAGATTGGCCTACTCAATTACTCGGACCAAAAAAGTTGTCTTTGGCGCTGCCTTTTTTAGGATGAGCAAATCCCGACCAAAATGGATTAAGAACTTATTGCTAAAGGGCGTATCAATGCAATTGGACGATAACTCCTTAGTTGAAAAACACTTCACCCCAAAATATAACCCTTGGGATGAAAGGCTGTGTGCGGTCACCGACGGCGATATGTTTAAAGGTATCAACAGGGGGGATATTTCGATTGTTACCGACCACATTGAGAGTTTTACGGAAACCGGCATCCAATTGAAATCAGGTGAAACGCTTCAAGCCGATATTATTATTACCGCTACAGGCCTGATTTTACGAGACCCGAATGACACGCCAATCATTGTTGATGGCAAACCGGTGGATTATCCGAATTCATTCACTTATAAGGGCATGCTGCTTAGTGATGTGCCTAATATGTCAAATACCACTGGGTATACCAATGCTTCCTGGACGCTAAAAGCAGATCTCATACACGCCTACGTTTGCCGTCTACTAAATCATATGGATAGTGCTAACCAGGACTACTGCGTAGCAAGAGTGCGCGATGCCAGCATGGAGTCGGAACTGGCGCTCGACTTCACTTCAGGATACGTGCAGCGCTCCGTTCACCTACTGCCCAAGCAAGGGGATCACAAACCCTGGAAACTCTACCAAAACTATTTCTTGGACTTTTTGTCGCTGAAACTGGGTTCATTGCAAGATGAATCTATAGAGTTTAATCGCGCGGGTGAGCACCTTGCTGAAGCAGAAGCACTAGCTAACTAATCAACGATTTTCTGGGTGGGGTACCAAAAGTGAAGAATTTGAGCGGGAAAGTAGTTGCGTTAACAGGCGCAGCATCAGGAATCGGACGATGTCTCGCCATTCAGTTGGCCGAAAAAGGATGTATTCTTGCTCTTGCGGATATAGATGATAACGGTCTTCAAGAAACTATTAAGTTACTTCCTTTGGAGACTCAGACAAGCTGTCATATCGTTGATGTTGCCAATAAAGACGCGGTTTATGCTTGGGCAGATAACGTGATTGCAAAACATAACCATGTGGATGTTGTCATTAATAACGCAGGCGTAGGGTCTAATGAGAGTATCGATGACATCTCCTATGAGAATTTCAATTGGGTGTTTGATATTGTGTTTTACGGGGTACTGTATGGTACCAAAGCATTTTTGCCACATTTAAAAAGTCGACCTGAAGCCAACATTATCAATATATCCAGTGTGAATGGTTTCTTCCCATTCCCTAATAATGGACCCTATAACGCAGCCAAACACGCGGTAAAAGGACTCAATCAGACCTTAATGCAAGAGCTGAGAAATACCAGAGTCTTTGTCATGTCCGTTCATCCGGGCGGTATAAAAACCAATATAGTGCGCAATGCTCGATTTGGAAAAGGGGTACTAGAAAAAAACGAAAGCGTTAAACAGTTTGATAAAACAGCATCGACTACTCCTGAGAAAGCTGCGGCAAAAATTATTAGTGGCTTGATTAAAAATCGCAAACGCCTGTTAGTTGGCAAGGATGCTGTCATTATTGACATCTTGGTCCGACTTTTTCCTCAAGGATTTTCTGATTTAGTGGGCAGATTTTGGATACCTAAAAAGTGATACTTATAGCGATGCTCTAAACGACAATTGGCGCGGTTGATCAAAAAATTGGCATCTTAAGCTAAGTCTGTGGCCAAGCTTGAGCTTACTTTGTTGCTTGATGAGTTGACTTAGTATAAAAATTAGAACAATCAAATAGGTATTCTCAGAATGGATCAAATTAAGTCGCCACCTCGTGCAACTGGAATCTTGGTATTCTTATTAGCCCTTAATATTTTAAATATGGTCGATCGGACCTTAATTACCAGTTTTGGTACCGCTATTATTACCGACCTTAACTTGAGCGATTCTCAATTTGGCTTGCTGACAGGGCTGATCTTTGTTTTCTTCTATTCCATTATGGGGCTCTTTATGGGCGCGCTCGCTGACCGGGTCCATCGGCCGCGTTTAATCGCATTAGGCCTGGTGCTTTGGAGCGTTCTGACGGCATTGTCCGGCATGGCGAAAAACTTTGTGCAGATTGGTATGGCGCGCCTATTTATCGGTGTCGGTGAGTCGGCAATGACACCGTCTGCTATATCAATGATTGCTGACCTCTTTCCTAAAGCAAAAAGAGGCACAGCCACGGGTATTTATTATCTTGGTGTGCCCTTAGGGGCGGGCGGCAGTTTTATTGTTGCAGGTGTTCTCGGGCCGATGATCGGCTGGCGTAACTGCTTTCTTCTTTTGGGTGCCATCGGGCTTATGTTGGCCCTAGGCCTATTGTTTCTGAAGGATCCAAAGCGCGGTGCAATGGAGGAACAGGATGCTGCAGGAGCGGGAGACCAAGAAGAGGGCTTAATCGGTAAAGGCTGGTGGCAGGTAGTCGTTGATGTGTTCTCAGCAGTTAAATCCACTCCAGCCCTAGCTTGGACCATGCTTGGTGCAGTATTTTTGCATATACCATTGGGTGCAGGCCAGTTTGTGATTGTTTGGCTAGAGCGCGAGCGGGGTTTTGGTCTTGGTGAAATCAGTGCCACCTATGGGCTCATTTATATAATATTTGGCACAGCTGGCACATTTTTAGGTGGTATTCTTAGCGATTGGTATCAGGCTCGCTATAAGGGTGGTAGGGTAAGATTCCTAGCCTATTTGATGCTGATGTTAACCCCGTTGTTAGTCTCCTATCGGTTCGTGCCAGCCTCGTCAGTCTTGTTTTATGTCGGTATGGCGGCCGGTATGTTCAGTGTTAGTTCATTTTATGGTCCGGCATTTTCAACGGTGCAGGACCTTACTCCCGTGCGATTGCGGGGTGTGATGACGGGGTTACTGCTGGTAGCCTGCAATCTTCTGGGTCTTGGTATAGGTGCATTTATGACAGGTTATCTTAGTGATGCCTTTTCCTCCTACGGAGTTTTTGAGCCTCTAACTAAGGCGCTATTGACGGCTGATATTATCAGCTGCGCTGCACCTGCTAGCTTTATTGTCGCCTCGATTTACCTTGAAAGAAGTAAATTTAAGTCCTCATCTTCGAATTCACCTCAATAACGATTGGCATGGGCTCTAATGTTGGTGGCATACAATCCAAAGACTAAGTAACCATAGCAAAGTACTATTCATGGCGTTATGAGTGCAGTTTGGGACATTTTGAGGAGGAATTAATATGAGTGAGAAAATGATTCGTATTGCAGGTGCTAGCGGCTTTTGGGGCGATGCTGCGCGAGCGACGCCGCAATTACTGAAAGATGAAAACGTAGACTTTATTGTCTATGACTATCTTGCCGAAATCACTATGTCGATTATGGCGCGTGCCCGGGCTAAAAACCCAGACGCTGGCTATGCCTTAGATTTTGTCAGTGCGGCAATGAAACCCAACCTCAAAGAAATTGCTCGTCAGGGTGTGCGTATTGTATCCAATGCCGGCGGTGTCAATCCTCAGGCATGCGCTAATGCGCTACGCGGTGCGATTGCTGACTTAGGGTTAAGCCTCAAAGTTGCCTGTATATTGGGCGATGACATGATTAGCCAGCGAGATAAAGTGGCAGCCCAAGGTTACAAAGAAATGTTTTCTGGTGATGATTTTCCTGATGTAGAAAAAGTCGCCAGTATTAATGCCTATTTGGGTGCCTTTCCGATCGCTCGGGCGCTGAAAGAGGGCGCGGATATTGTGGTTACCGGGCGCTGTGTAGACAGCGCAGTCACTCTGGGTGCTTGTATCGACGTATTTGGCTGGGGCCGTGATGATCTTGATCAGTTGGCTATGGGTTCTCTTGCTGGTCATATCTTAGAGTGCGGGCCACAGGCAACTGGGGGCAACTTCACTGATTGGGAGCTATCTAACAATCTTGAGAATATTGGCTATCCAATTGCAGCAATTAAAACAGATGGTAGCTTTGTCTGTTCTAAGCCTGAGGGTACAGGTGGTCTTATTTCAGTAGGCACCATCGCAGAGCAGATGGTCTATGAAATTGGTGATCCCCAAGCCTATATATTACCGGATGTTGTTTGCGACTTCTCCAACGTGACATTAACTGAGATTGGTGAAAATCTTGTCGAAGTGACGGGCGCCACTGGTTTGCCTGCACCAGACACCTATAAAGTCTGTAGCACCTACGCTGATCAGTTTCGTGGCGGGACAACTATGACCTTTTATGGTTTTGATGCCGATAAAAAGGCTAATAAGCTGGCTGCTGCTATTTTTACTGCGTCACGAAGAACGCTAAAAATGTTTGGTTTAGAGGATTATAGTGAAACTAGTGTCGAGTTAATTGGCGCTGAAAGTCAGTATGGCGCTAATGCGGCTGTGGCCAATTGTCGAGAACTGTCTATGAAGATTGCCGTAAAACACGCAGATCCTGCGGGTATCGGCATACTGTTAAAAGAATGCGTGGGTCTTGGCTTGGCGACACCACCGGGTTTGTCTGGCTTCGCTGGGGCGAGGCCCAAACCATCCCCAGTAGTAAGGCTGTTTTCCTTTTTACTACCTAAAGGCAATATGCCGATTCAGATCGAGCTCGACGGCGCCTATATTGACTGCCCAGACGCTCTGGGAGCTCCGCTAAATCGAGCCCTCATCGAGCGCCCACAGGCGCCCAGCGCGCCCTTGGATAGCAACACCGTGAATGTGTCCCTCATTAAGCTGGCGCTGGCTCGCAGCGGTGACAAAGGCAATAAGGCTAATGTTGGCATCATTGCCCGTAAGCCTGAGTATCTTCCTTACATTTATGCCGCCTTGAACGAACAGGCCGTGGCAGAGCGCTTCGCACACTTTTTACCCGAGGGTGCCACGCAACAAAGCCTGTCCTACGTCGAGCGCTACCTCATGCCAGGTACCAACGCGATTAACTTTTTGATCCATGATGTGTTGGGTGGCGGCGGTATGGCGAGTATTCGCAACGACGCTCAAGGGAAGGGTTTCGGTCAATTAATGTTGGATGCTTCAATCCCGGTCAGTAAGGCTATTGCCGCTGAAGTTAACGCCTGAAAAATTACCTTAAAAGATAGATGGAGACAGCCATATGGCAGTATTTTCCTCAAAAATAAACACCAGCTCAGAGACCTTTTTGCGTCAGCGCAAAGAAATGCTAGAGCTGGTTGATAGGCTCAATGAACTCAATGGCCGGGCCCGTGCAATCTCCGAGAAGCGCAAGCCACGTTTTGATGCCCGTGGACAGCTAACACCGCGTGAGCGTTTAGCCCGCCTACTCGACCCCGGTATGCCTTTTTTAGAAATCGGCAACATTGCCGGTTACATGGTCGATACCAAGAAAGAAGAAAAATCTATCCCTGGATCAACGGTTATCTCGGGTATTGGCTTTATTTCCGGTGTGCGCTGTGTTGTGGTGGTTGATGACAGCGGTATTTTAGCTGGCTCCTTAACCACTGCGGGCGGTTATAGAATTCGTCGCGCTGAGCAAATCTCTCTGGAACAAAAATTACCCTTTGTTCACCTAGTAGAGAGTGCTGGTGGCGATCTAATGAACTACACCGTAGAGGGCTTTAGTGTCGGGGGTGCGTTATTTGGCTCCCTCGCACAGTTGAGTAAAGCTGGTATCCCGGTGATCTCCATACTGCATGGCTCATCTACCGCTGGCGGTGCTTATATGCCAGGCCTCAGTGACTATGTTATTGCCATTAAGGGTAGGGGACGGGCTTTTTTGGCTGGGCCGCCGCTGCTTAAGGCAGCTACTGGTGAAATAGCCACCGAAGAGGAGCTAGGCGGAGCAGAAATGCATGCGACGATCTCGGGCTTGGCTGAATACCTTGCGGAGAACGACGGTCAGGGGCTGCAAATATGCCGTGAAGTCGTCGATCGTCTGCAATGGAACGATAACTGCTCATTACCGCCCAAACGATCGTTCCTTGAGCCCATCTATGACCCTGACGAGCTAGCCGGGGTCATTCCAACCGATTATCGTACACCCTATGACATGCGTGAGCTGGTCGCTAGAGTCGTTGATGGCTCGGACTTCTTAGACTTTAAGCCACGCTTTGGCGTGTCTACGGTCTGTATTCAGGCTGAAATCTTTGGTCAAGCGGTGGGTATTATTGGTAACAACGGCCCAATTGATCCTCAGGGTGCCAACAAGGTTACTCAGTTCTTGCAGCTATTAGATCAGGCCAATATTCCCGCATTATTCTTTCAAAATACCACCGGCTACATCGTCGGTACCAAGTCTGAGCAAGCGGGCATGATTAAGCATGGATCGAAAATGATTCAGGCGGTGCGCAACATTGATGTGCCGCGCATTACCTTTATGACCGGCGCCAGCTTCGGTGCCGGCAACTACGGCATGTGTGGGCGCGGTTATGATCCAGACTTCCTCTACACCTTCCCCAACGCCAAAATGGGGGTAATGGGCGGTGAGCAGGCTGCTAAGACCATGTCTATGGTAGCTCGTGGTAAAGCGGCCGCTATGGGCGTAGATGCAGACGAGGAGATGCTGGCGCAGCAAGAAAAGATGATGGCGCACATCTTCGACTCCCAATCTGATGCGTTTTATACCTCAGGCCACATGATGGACGACGGCATGATTGATCCACGAAACATGCGTAAAACCTTGGGGATGTTGCTAGAGACGGTGCGTGAAGGCCGTTGCAGAAAATTGCGCCCCAACAGTTTTGGTGTTGCACGTCTGTAACCTGATTAATTAAATAGCGGAGGTATTCACATGAGTGATCTAGCCCAAACACAGTTACCCTCAACCAACGCGCTGGTCTTAGAGCGGCAAGGTTCTGTACTAAAGATCTGGTTTAACCGTCCCGAGGCTAAGAATGCCCTGAACGCAGAGATGACTGATGAACTCGTCAACGTGCTCAGCCTGGTTAAAGACGACCGCAGTATTCGCACTATTGTGTTGCGTGGCAAAGGCGGCTTCTTTTGCGCAGGCGGTGACATTAAAGGCTTTAAGTCCGGTATGCAGACAGTTGATGCTGCTGAAGTAGCTAAGGGTAATCGCTCTTTTGGTGACGTTATGATCATGCTTAATGAGCAGCCTCAGGTGGTGATTATCTTGGTGGAAGGTGCCGCCATCGGCGGAGGGCTGGGCCTTGCCTGTGTTGCTGATGTGACTCTGGTGACCGCAGATGCACGTTTCCGTCTCAGCGAGACTAGTTTAGGCATTCCCCCGGCACAAATTGCGCCCTTTGTCACTGAGCGGGTCGGCCTTACCCAAGCCCGTCGTCTCATGCTTACCGGTGCGCGTTTTAAGGGAGAAGAGGCGGTTAAGTTAGGCATTGCTCATGGCGTTGCCGACAATGTTGAGGATCTTGAGGCGCAATGTGACACTATTTTACAGCAAATTAATGCCTGCGCCCCAGGGGCCAATGCAGTGACCAAAGGTATTCTGTTTGAAACCTTACGCCGTCCGAGAGCAGATGCTTTGGATTTTGCGTCGCGAGGTTTTGCGCAATGCATGCTCAGTCCAGAGGGGTTGGAGGGTGTGGCGGCTTTTGTAGAGAAGCGTAAAGCTTATTGGAACGAAGAGGCCTAGCGCCCTTTGCTTTCCTTTATATAAATAATATAAAACAAAGAGTTAGGACAATATATTAATGCATAACTTTAATAGTATATTAATTGCCAATCGCGGGGAAATAGCCTGCCGAGTTATCCGTACGGCTAAAAAACTGGGCTACCGAACAGTGGCTGTTTACTCCGATGCTGACGCGGGTGCGCCCCATGTTCAGCTGGCCGATGATGCAGTACGCATTGGCCCAGGACCTGTTGGTGAGTCCTACTTAGTGCCAGAGCTTCTTTTACAAGCAGCCGCGAGCAGTGGTGCAGAATCAATTCATCCTGGCTATGGTTTTCTCAGTGAAAATGCAGCTTTTGCTGAAGCGGTAGAGAACGCAGGACTGGTTTTCATCGGGCCGACGCGTGAAGCGATTGATGTCATGGGTAACAAGGCCGAGTCTAAGCGCCGCATGATTGAAGCCGGTGTGCCCTGTGTGCCTGGTTATGAGGGCCACGACCAGAGTGACAAAACCCTATTAGCAGAGGGGCTTAAGATTGATTTACCTCTCATGGTCAAGGCCGCCGCCGGTGGTGGCGGTCGCGGTATGCGCTTGGTTCACGATCAGGCTGATCTTGCCAATGCGATAAAACTAGCCCGTGCCGAAGCAGAAGGGGCTTTTGGTTCAGGCGAGCTTATCCTTGAAAAAGCGATTATCAAACCTCGTCATGTGGAAATTCAGGTATTTGCTGACACAATGGGCAATACCGTCCATCTGGGTGAGCGTGATTGCTCGGTACAACGGCGCCATCAAAAGGTCGTTGAAGAGGCCCCCTGTCCGGTAATGACCCCAGAGCTGCGCGAGAAAATGGGCCAGTCGGCGATTGATGCGGCTAAAAGTGTCAATTATCGTGGCGCAGGCACCGTTGAGTTTTTACTTGATGACAGCGGCTTCTTTTACTTTTTGGAAATGAACACTCGCCTGCAGGTTGAACATCCTGTGACCGAGCTCATCACCGGCCTAGACTTGGTGGCGTTGCAAATCAGTGTTGCCCAGGGCGAGCCTCTTGGTTTGAGCCAAGCCGATATCAGTTTAGAGGGGCATGCCATTGAAGTGCGCCTATACACAGAAGATCCAAGCCAAGATTTCTTGCCGACCTCTGGCCCAGTAGATCTTTGGGCGCCAGCCTCAGGTGTGGGCGTGCGGATTGACGATGGTATCTCCTCGGGGCAGGCCATCTCACCGTTTTATGATCCCATGGTAGCCAAGGTTATTGGCTACGGCCCAACCCGCGAAGCTGCGCGCTTGCGGCTAATTGGAGCGCTTAAAGAAACCGTTCTTTTTGGTACCCCCAACAACAAAGATTTTTTGATTCAATGTCTAGAAAAGCAGAGCTTTATTGATGGCGCGGCAACTACCGCCTTTATTGCTGAAGAGTTCTCAGAAGCTGACCTTGAAGTCGCACCGATAAGCTTTGCCGACAGTGCAGTGGCAGCAACACTGGAACTCTGGATAGAGAACAAAGCGCATTTGCAACGTAGTCTGTTGGTCAGTTGTGAGCTAAAAAATTGGACCATTGCCAGCGCTATGGTCTCGCGCAAGCAATATCAATTTGGCGATCTCATCCATGACCTGTCAATATCACCCGTAAACAGCAGTGCAGATACCTATCATGTCACTGACGCCACAGCCGAGCAGAGCGCTGTGATCCAGGTAGTATCCATACAGGACAACATGGCTGTGGTGCTATTGGATGGGGTTAAGTTAGTCGCTCAGTTTATGCAGCGCCAGCGTGGCCAAATGTATTGCTCTATTGGGGGTCGCGGAGCCTTCTTCAAAGATCTCATTATTCTCGACGGTGCGGTGGATGAAGCCGTGGGCGGTGGTCGTGTTATAGCCCCCATGCACGGATTGTTACTTGAAGTCTTGGTTAAGCCAGGTGATGAAGTCTGCAAGGGGCAAACCCTTGCCGTACTAGAAGCGATGAAAATGCACTACGAGATTCAAGCTGAAATTGACGGCACAGTCGATGAAGTTACCGCGGTTGCGGGCAAGCAGGTTGCGGCGGATGATGTACTTATTGAAATTAACGAAAAACAAGACGCTTAACGCACAAATATAGGGGTATGGTATGGCATTAAAACTTTGGCATTGCGCCGGTTCACGATCAATTCGTCCACTGTGGACATTGGAAGAAATGGGCCTTGATTACGAGCTTGAAGTCATGCAATTTCCACCACGATTTATGCATGCGGGTTATGCCGAGATTAACCCCATAGGGACCGTACCGTTTTTTACCGATGATGCTGATGGCCCCGAGCAGATTATTCAAATGACCGAATCGGCCGGTATTAGCCAATATTTGGTTGATCGTTATGGGCCCAGTGACCTGGCGGTAGGGGTTAATGAGGCAGGCTACGGTGATTATCTCAACTGGATACATCGCAGCGATGCAACCCTGACATTCCCGCAAACTCTGGTCTTGCGCTACACCGTTCTTGAGCCAGAGGCAACGCGCCTGCCCAAGGTGGCGGAGGATTACACCAAATGGTTCTACTCGCGCCTGCGCTCGGTGGAATTAGCCACCGCAGATAATGAATTTCTAGCGGCAAATCGTTTTACTATTGCTGACATTGCGGTAGGCTATGCGCTTAACTTAGCTGAACAGTTGGGCCTAGCCGATGGGTTCAAGCCAAATACCAAAGACTACTATAAGCGCTTAAAGGCGCGTCCTGCCTTCCAAAAAGCCGCGTCGCTGTAAACGCAGCAACGTAAAACAATCAAAATTGGGAAAATCAATGATCAAACATGCCGTATATCCAAATCTATTCTCGCCACTTGATTTGGGGTTTACCTCCATTAAAAATCGTGTACTGATGGGTTCTATGCACACTGGTTTGGAAGAAGCTGAAAATGGCTTTCCGCGTCTTGCCGCCTATTTTGCAGAACGGGCCAGAGGTGGTGTTGGCATGATAATCACCGGTGGCATCGCGCCGAATATAGAAGGAGGCTTTGGCGCTAAACTGTCAACCCCAGAAGAGGCGGAGGACCACCGGCTGGTTACTGACGCGGTTCACGAGGTTGACCCCGAGATTAAAATCTGCATGCAAATCCTGCATGCAGGACCATTAGCTGGCACCCCAGCCTGTGTTGCTCCTTCAGCGATTCCATCACGAATAGCGAGACTTGTGCCCATCGAACTGGATGAAGAGGGGGTTCAAAAGCAAATTAATGACCATGTGCAATGCGCAAAAATGGCCCACTTAGCTGGTTATGACGGTGTCGAAGTTATTGGTTCCGCTGGATACTTGCTGAGTACTTTTTTAGTCGAAAAAACCAATCAACGTGATGATCAATGGGGCGGTAGCTACGAGAATCGCATGCGGTTTCCCTTAGAAATCATGCGCCGCTGTAGAGCAGAAGTGGGTGAAAACTTCATATTGATCTTCCGCATTGCCGCCATGGATATGCTGCAAGGTGGTATGTCGTGGGATGAAGTGGTACTGCTAGCTCAAGAAATGGAAAAAGCAGGTGTCACAATTATTAGCACCCACTTTACCTGGCATGAGTCTACCGTGCCTACTATCGCAACTATGGTGCCAAGAGCGGCCTTTGCTGGTGTTACCGGTCGTTTACGAAAAGAACTAAACATTCCAACCATCACCAGCAACCGTATCAATATGCCCGATGTTGCCGAGCAGGTATTGGTCGACGGCCACGCTGACATAGTCTCTATGGCACGTCCGATGCTCGCGGATGCTGATTTGGTCAATAAAGCCTTTGAAGGTCGTGAAGACGAAATCAACACCTGTATTGCCTGCAATCAGGCCTGTTTAGATCACACCTTTGCTGGTAAATCGGTAAGTTGTTTGGTCAATCCCAGAGCGGCCCACGAGACAATACTCAACTACGAGCCTACAGCTAACGCCAAGAAAATCGCTGTCATTGGCGCGGGTCCCGCAGGTATGTCCTACGCCACGGTTGCTGCAGAGCGTGGCCATAATGTCACTTTATTTGATACGGCTAGTGAAATTGGCGGTCAGTTTAATTTGGCCAAGCAGGTGCCAGGCAAAGAGGAGTTTGTTGAAACGCTACGCTACTACAAACGTATGCTGGAAATACATAATGTCGATGTTCGTCTGAATTCTACGGTATCAGCAGAGCAGCTAAAGCAGAGCGATTTTGATCACGTGGTTATAGCGACCGGTATTACGCCACGAACACCTGATATTGAGGGTATCGATCACCCGAGTGTCGTCAGCTATATCGATGTTATTCACGGCAACTGTGAAGTCGGCAAGCGGGTGGCGGTCATGGGCGCTGGCGGTATTGGTTTCGACGTATCTGAGCTCATTATGCACAGCGGTGTCTCTGGTGCCGTTGATCGAGACGTGTTTGCTAAAGAGTGGGGCATTGATTTTGAAAATCATCCGCGCGGAGGCGTTACAGGCGTTAAGCCTGAGATTGTTAAAGCTGATCGTGAGGTCTACTTGCTGCAACGTAAATCTAGTCCGGTTGGCCGTGGTTTAGGCAAAACGACGGGTTGGACTCACCGTATTTCATTGGCTCAGCGTGGCGTTAAAATGTTGAATGGTCTTGAATACCATAAAATTGATGATCAAGGCTTACACATCAGCACGGATGGTATGCCATCGGTGCTCGAGGTGGATACAGTGATTGTGTGTGCTGGCCAGCTTCCCAAGCGTGGGTTGTTCGATGAAATTACCGCCATGGGTCTAGACGCGAGTTTGATTGGCGGTGCGTTCGAAGCCTCAGAATTGGATGCTAAGGCCGCAATTAATCAGGCCAGTTATCTCGCCGCGGCGATTTAATGGGTAAAAAGTATCGCCTTGTTGCGTGGCTCGCTCTCCATTTGTTGTGCTTACTATTGTACGGCTATGGTGATCAGAGCAACGAATTGACATAAAGGGATAGTGTTGTCAAAATTGGCATAAAGGACATTTTTGTCCTAATTTCAAAACCAGCATGGGATATTGACTGAAAAAATATGCAAAATTTAGCCAAAGAAAATAAGCGCGAAGCAATACTCAATGGTGCCTTCACAACGTTCAAACATTACGGTTACCGCAAGACATCAATGCACGATATCGCAACTGCCCTTGGTATTTCGAGGGCGTCACTGTACTCATACTTTGAAAATAAAGATGATATTTTTCGCTGCGTATTAATATCCGTCACTGAATCTGGGTTAGTTGAAGCGAAGCGATGCTTAGGGTTAGCAGCTTTAGATCTGACATCAAGAATCGAGGCTGCTTTGCTTGCTAGATATCTCCCCCTTCATCAGATGCTCATTGAATCAGTGCATGGTGAAGAGATTGCTGAGACTTATTTTCGCCTTTGTGGCGATAGCTTTGCGGACTCATTTGCGCAATCTAAGGATATACTGACAGCTACTCTTAAGTCGGCAAATCGTAAGAAAGAGATTGATTTGAAGGCAGCTTTGCTTACGGCGCCTGCAGCCTCTGAGCTTTTGAACCTTACTCTCCTGGGTCTCAGGCATACTTCAGCGGACATAGAAATCTACAAAATGCGGGTAAACCGTTTTGTGAGTGTATTTATGCGTGGGCTGCAAAATCCTGCGGTGTTAACCGATACCTAAGTCAATATGCACCACATGAAGTTGGCGTTGAAAAGTATACTGAGGACTGCCAATAACCTAGATCTTGTCGTAGATTGAAGTAAATGGGAATGTGGGTCTTTCCACTACTAGAAATAGCATCAACATGATGGTTAAATCCTGTGTAAACAACGAAATTGGGTCGTTCGATCCAAGCACAGCTAGAGCGTCCTACTCATAAACGGAAGGTGTACCTGCGGTACGTAAAGTGCTGGCCAAGGCTGGACTGAATAGCTCCAATATCGATTTGTTCGAAATCAAAGAGGCCTTAGGGTCTTTTTTTACGGCAAAAAAAAGCCTGCAATAAATGCAGGCTTGCTCAATGAGCCATTAACTTCCTAGGGACTAAAAAGGGTCTAAAAGTCGTACTTAACGCGTGCTCCAAATACAGCACCTTCATCAATGAACCTGAAGTGTGAACCAGCCAGGACGGGAACGTCAACACTCTGAGAAAACACTTCCTCGTCGAAGATATTACGCCCAAAGGCCATCACTTCCCAATCCTTACCACGCAAACCTATACGCAAGTTGGTTTTGCTGTAACTATCGATACGATCTAGAGGATCGTTGTCACCTGCAGAGGAAAACTCATCGCTATAGTTGAGTTCACCGCCAACGAAAAACTCCATGCCATTGCTGCCCACACCGGTAATGTAATCAAAGAAGAGTGAGGCGGTGTATTCCGGCGCGTAGGTGGTTTCTTGTCCTGACAGATCATTATTGGTGAAGCCGGCAGGTGTGCCACAGGCTTGGTCCACATCAAGCTGGATCGCCGTGCATGGGGCATCGGGGTACTTTTCAAATTCAGCATCCAACCAACCGCCGCTGGCACCCAGGCGCAGATCATCCGTAGCCTGCCAATTGAGATCGACCTCGATACCCTGCACTATTGTAGAGGCTGCATTGGTCACACCAAAGCCCACGCCCTTAAATACCGATACTTGCAGATTATCATACTCGGTGTAAAAAGCCGCCCAGTTCAAGGTCATACCACCATCGAGCAATGTGTGTTTGCCACCAATTTCGAATGCATCCACTTCTTCATCTTGAAACTCAAACGCATCGGCAGGGTCGGTAAAGATTGTCTGGACAGGATCAGGGGTCTGACCCGCGACATAACCGGCCGGCTCTCCATCATCAGCACCGGTGAAACCGCCGCTTTTAAAGCCCTGAGAGAAGCTGAAGTACAGCATGGTGCTGTCAAAGGCGTCCCACTGTACATTAAGCGACGGCAGCCATTTATCCGTTGCACGCTTTTCCTTGAACTGATAGTTGTACGAGTTAAAGTTTTCCGCCCAAATAGTCGCCAAAAACGGATTCATACTCGGAGTAGAGAGCCCCGTATTGTCATCGGAAAGAAACTGACTGGTCTCCACATCCTTATTTTCTTCGGTATAACGCAGACCGACGGTTACTCGAAGCGAGTCGCTAAGATTAAAGGTACCTTGGCCAAATACAGCCCAAGAATCCGAGTCCTGTGAATACGCGTGACTTCGAGCTATCTGGTTGGCCGAATACTGACCGCCACTCAGAACAATCATTAAGTTGTCTATACCAATGATTTGAGGCGTAAGATCACCTAAATTGGTGTCAAGATCCACTCGGCGATCAAACTCCAGATTACTTTTCTCGTAGTATAAGCCGGCAACATAATCAAAAAACTCTCCGCCCGGCGACGTAATGCGAAATTCCTGGCTAAACTGCTCGAAGTCCTGATCATCATCCCGAGAAATAAACTGCAGTGGTAACCAGTCAACATCAACGCCGTCGAGCGACTCATAGGACGACGAGCCGGTGATCGAGGTAAACAGCATACCCGCCACATCCCAATCGACTTTCAGAACCAGATTGTCTGTTTTATTCTCGCTGATTTCTGGATTTCTACCAATTTGTGCTGTTTTACCGTCAAAGCCTAGGTTGTTGTCCTTATACGTTGTGAATTCTGTTTGTGTGGCCGCTACAAAATCAGGGAAAAAGTTATCCATGGCCGCGTATGCAATCCCCGCAAAGGCGCTTGCATTAGGAACATCTCGGGCTCGACCTTCGGCGTCTAAAAACAATTTGGCTGTGGAAGGCGCGCCCACCCGGTCATAATTAGAATGGCTGTATTTGAAGTTGACGTCCAAATTATCGGTAGGCTGCCAAACTGCGGTAAGGCGGTACAATGTTTCATCCAATGCAGGTTCATCGGTACCCAGAAATTGGTTTTTCATGTAACCGTCTGTTTCACGCCACTTACCACCAAAGCGTAGGGCAAAGTTGTCAGTGACCGACCCGCTCACATAACCTTCAGCAATTTTACCGCCGTTTTCTTCTGCGACAACGGCGATGCTGCCATTAAGCTCTTCTCCAGCATCGGGTGATGCAGTAGTGACGTTGATTGCACCCGCCACCGTATTTTTACCAAACAAGGTGCCCTGTGGGCCGCGCAATACTTCGACACGCTCTACATCAACAAAAGGTGACCGGTACTGTCGTCCACGGCCCATATAGACCCCGTCGATGTACATGCCGACAGATTGCTCAAACGCCTGGTTGTTGCCAGAGCCCATACCGCGCATGTAAATATTGGTATTGACCGCTGCATCCGAGATGAAAAGATTAGGGATATTATCTGCCAGTGAAGACATATTGGCGATGCCGGCAGACTGCAGTTTGTCCCCTTGCATGGCTGTTACGGAGATGGGTACGTCTTGTAGGCTCTCAACTCTTTTTTGCGCGGAGACAATAACTTCCTCAAGCATTTGCGCCTGAGTAAATGATGTGGCCGTTGCCAGAGCGATTGCGGCAAGTAGGGGTGCTTTTTTGAATATTAGGGACATGTAGGATCCTCCAATTTAGTTGTTTTTATCAAAATCGCAGAGTTATCTCGATAACATCGAACTCTGCGGCTACGCGTATCCGTGTATTTGCGCGTGCATCAAAATGACATAAGATGTACTAAGTGTCAATTAAATTTACATTCAGGATTATTTTGTAAAGCTATATTGTCATCCAAACTAAGAAAAAGGGAGTTTCAACTGTACGACAATCAATCGTAATTTGAGCCTGACGGGGCCGGCTAAGCCACGCGTTATATGTAATTAGTAGATAGAGGCAGCTGGAGTATTGGATCTAGACTCGAAAAAATTTGGAACATATTCATGCGGGCGACAGATTGACGATAACTATATTTAGTGTCAGTATGCCGGATGCCGAATGATTCAGGAAGCTTGCCGCGGACTACATATATAACCAAATACGCCGTAACAGTGCACTGAAAGAAAATGCCGCCTTGAATATCTGCAAAATACTAACGGCATTTAAGGCTTTTACCTGGCAGCCTTTGGCTCGAGCGCTTTAGGGTATAACGGGATGGTGTCGTTCAAACGTTTGATTACAGCCGAGGAGGCCGTGGTGATTAGGCAATATTTGATTAAGCCGCCAATGAAGACTAGGCACTGGAATTGACGGCCAAGTAGTGTGCAGTGCTTAAATGACTAAATTATCAAGCAATATTCAATCTGTAGAGGGAATTAAATATGACTAAATTATCAAGCAATATTCAATCTGTATTCGAAATACAATCCCAACAAAAATGGGTTAATAAAGCATCGAGCGCCAAACAAAGAATCGACAAGCTGCAACGTTTAAAGCAGGTAATTCAGTCGCGGAAACAAGACGTCATACAAGCGCTTCACGTTGACTTGCGGCGAGATGCGGAGACAGCAGAAGCTGAATTGTTAATAACCTATGGTGAGATTGAACACTGTGTCGCAGAATTGGCCAATTGGATGGCACCCGTTGAGGTCGACTCAACCCCCTTGGCTGATAGCCGCGCACGAATCATTACTGAAGGGCGAGGTATCGTTCTCTTATTTAGCCCCTGGAATTTTCCTTTCGCTCTGCTTTTCGCACCTCTAGTGTCCATCATAGCTGCGGGTAACTGCGCCATGATTAAACCAAACGAATTGGCACCTAATATCAGCAAACTTGCGGCGGACATTATTCGTGATGTATTTGATGAAAAAGATGTAGCCGCTTTTGAAGGGGGCGTCGCCCTCGCCAACGAAATGCTAGAACTGCCCATCGACCATGTCTTCTTTACCGGCAGCCCAGCGGTTGGAAAAATTGTCATGACCGCGGCGGCCAAGCATCTGGCGTCTGTCACGCTTGAGTTAGGTGGGAAAAACCCGGTTATTATTGATCGTACAGCCGACCTACGAGATGCGGCCGAAAAAATTGCGGTGATGCGCAACATCAACCATGGTCAGGTATGCCTGTGCCCGGAAAATATTTGGGTTCCACAAGAAATGGCATCAGAGTTCATGGCCATAGTGCAAGGCACTTTCCAGTCATTGTATTATAAGGATGGGAAGCTCAACCCAGACGTAAATGGCAAAATGATTGATGAGCGTAACTTTGATCGTGTGAAAAGTTATATTGACGATGCCAGAGAAAAGGGGGCCAATATCGTTTTCGGCGGTCAAGCTGACACTGAATTGCGCTCAATTCATCCCACAATCATGACAGACGTACCCACCAACGCCAAAATCATGGGAGAAGAAACGTTTGGACCTATACTCAATATCTTTACTTATAATCACGTAGATGAGGCCGTTTCAAGCATTCAACAACAGCCCAAACCATTGGCTCTTTACATATTTACCAAAGATGATGACTTTATAGAAATGATATTAAGTAAAACATCCTCGGGCGGTGTGACTGTCAATGATTGCGCCGTGCATTTTAACGTACCGGCATTACCTTTTGGTGGTGTGAACGGCAGCGGTATCGGCGCGTACCACGGCAAGCATGGCTTTACAGAATTATCTCATCAGAGATCAGTGCTGGTTATGTAGACAGACAGGAAGGCTTGCAAAGGTCACTTCATCACCGAAGTGCGCGGCCACCAACCTTAGTAATAGATGTTACCAGTATCTTAAAGGAAACCGTGCTCGCGGCAGACGAGGGCATATCTAACGTGGAAAAGGCTAAAAATTATGAGTAGTGAGAGCAGCGAAAAATCGAAATTAGAGCAATGCTTTGAAAGCGGCGCAGAAGCATTTGGGCTGGCCCTCGCGGAATTAACGGGCCAAGAATATCTACATTTCTTGATAACTTTAGGGGATACCGAAGCTACAAAAACTGTATATCACTAATGCAGACCTAAGCCGGCCAACACCGTTGCAGGTCTAGCGACAAAGTAAGACAAGCGCGGTTTTATATAGAATCCACAGCATGTTTGCCATCTTTTTTCATAGCTACCAGGGTTTTTCATTTTTCATCTAGAGTATTATAGCTATGAATATATTTTTTAATAACAGTAAAATTGGTCGTGAAGAATTTGATAACAATGTCAAAAAGCTAGCTACTGTACTTCGCTCTAAAGGTCTGCAAGCCGGTGGCGTCATTGCCATATTGTTGCGTAATGATGTAAGGCAGTTCGAGCTAATTGAAGCCTGCAGATATCTGGAGATTAGCTTCGTACCGCTCAATTGGCACGCGACTGGCTCAGAGCTACAACATATCCTGACAGACTCGCGCGCCTCCGTCTTAATAGCCCATGCCGACCTTGTCAGCGCGGCAATGAATGAGTTGTCTGACCGAGTATGTATATTAGTTTACCCTACGCCTGAAAATATCCTTGTTAGTTACAATATTCAAAAACAAGAGAAAACTGTTCTAGAAAGTCGATGTGAGGATATGACAACCTTACTTGAACACGCCAATCCGATCTCAACAGAAATCAAGCCTTTTAGGGGCATTTTTTCTTACACCTCAGGCAGTACAGGACGTCCTAAAGGTATTCGGCGACAGGTGAGTCAGTCCCAGTCCGATCCCTATGGCGTCTATGAAGGGCTGGCCCGGACGCTCTTGAAGCTGGAAAAAGATGACCGTTTTTACATCTCAGCACCGATTTATCACAGCGCACCAAATGCATTGTCCTTGTGCTGTATCGCTGCTAGAGACGCCGATATGTATATTGAACCAAAATTTGAGGCTGAGAAGTTTTTAGCTGACATCGAGCGTTACAAAATCACCCATACCTACATAGTCCCCACGATGATGATACGTTTGTTAAAGCTACCAAAAGAGGTAAAAGAAAAATACAACATCTCTTCTCTTAAGTTTGGGATTTCATCCGGTTCTGCTTGGCCAGCTGATGTCAAGCGTGCCATGATAGATTGGTTTGGCCCGATATTTTATGAGTCGTATGGCGCTAGTGAAATAGGCTTTATGACATTGATTTCATCAGAAGAAGCGATCAACAAACCTGGCTCGGTGGGTAAAATATTACCTGGAGGATCTATAAAAATATTAGACGATGATAAAAACGAACTTGCCGTGGGTGAGTCTGGTTCAATTTATGTTTACTTACCCATGTTCGGAGATTTTGCTTATACCAATTCGGCTGAAAACGAATCAGACGAGCGCTACCAGGGTCATAGCACGGTTGGAGACATTGGATATGTTGATGAGCAGGGGTATTTGTATATCAATGACCGCAAAAAAGACATGATCATTTCAGGTGGCGCGAATATATTTCCAGCTGAAATTGAGGCCGCTATGATCGAAATGCCACAGATATTGGACTGCGCCGTATTTGGCATAGCCGATAAAGAGTTTGGTGAAAAAGTCGTTGCCGCAGTGGCCTGTCAAGTGGGCCATTCGCTAAGCTTGCAGCAAGTGCATGCGTTTCTTGATGGAAAAATATCACGTTTTAAATATCCCCGACAACTCGATTTACATGAAAGTTTGCCTAGAGAAGAAAGCGGAAAAGTATTTAAGCAACGACTCAAAGTGGCCTATGCTGGCTAATCAGTGAAGTGGCTAGATTTTGCAACGCTTATATAAATTGTGTGATCGAGTGGTGTAGGCTGCAATACTAGTTTACTGGACTAATTTTAGTCGGGATGGAAAACCGAGTGGAACACTTTTTTAGACATCAACGCATTCCCCAAGGTAGGCTCGGGGTTGAATACTCCCCAACTGAAAATCTGGAACGTCGTATTATCTTAATAACATGACCGGCTGGACGCTTTTATAGGCGGCGCGCTGTATTGACGCGATAACTGCCATAACCTACAGTGCCTTTAAGCATTTATAGGATGCCATGTTGAGTGGCGCATTCATATCACAGGAGCTAACAAATTGGATATTAAATTTTCAGCAAAAGACATTGCATTTCGGGGTGAAGTTCGAGAGTTTTTTGCAACAGAGTATGACGCAACTGTCGCGGCACAACTGAGTGGTAGTCCAGGAACTGACTACAAGAGTGCCATTGTTAGCTGGCAGAAGAAGTTGTACGCCAAGGGTTGGATAGCACCAGGTTGGCCCAAAGAGTATGGCGGTACTGACTGGTCAGCTACACAGAAATTTATTTATGAAACCGAGCGTGGCCTAGCGGGTATTCCAGATGTAGTGCCCTTTGGTTTGAAAATGGTAGCACCGGTTATCTATACCTTTGGTACGGAAGAGCAAAAAGCACGGTTTTTACCGAGTATCTTGAACAGCGACGACTGGTGGTGTCAGGGCTACTCAGAACCAGGTGCCGGCTCAGATTTGGCTGCACTCAGCACTAGCGCAGATTATGCCGGCGACAACTACATTGTTAATGGTCGTAAAATTTGGACAACATTTGCCCAGTATGCCGATTGGATATTTTGTTTGGTGCGTACCTCCAAGGGTATTCGGCGCCAAGAGGGCATTAGCTTTTTGTTGATCGACATGAAAACCCCGGGCATTACTGTTAAGCCTATTGTTACTATCGATGGCAAGCACAGCTTAAACGAGGTGCTCTTTGAAGACGTTTCCGTGCCGACAGAAAATCTTATTGGTGAGCAAGATAAGGGTTGGACCTATGCCAAGGCCTTATTAGCCCATGAGCGCACTGGTATGGCCGAAGTGGCTGACTCTAAGCGTATGCTTGAAGGTCTTAAGCAACGCGCAGCAGCTGAAATTAATGGTGGCAAGCCTATGATAGAAGACCCGGTCTTCCAAATGCGCATGTCAGACATTGAAATGGAGCTTATGGCGCTGGAATACACTGAACTACGCGTATTTGCTTCTATGGCTGCTGGTGGCATGCCGGGACCTGAGTCTTCACTATTGAAAATTAAAGGTACTGAAATTAGCCAGGCCATTCACGAACTGCAACTGCAACTGGCTGCCAATTATGGTGGTGCATTGCCCAGTGAGCTTAGCAGCGATGAGCTTGGTCATGATTTTGCCGCAGAAGCTCGAGGCAAATACATGTACGGCCGCGCAGCAACTATTTATGGTGGTTCTAACGAAGTGCAGCGCAATGTGATTGCCAAAGCCGTTCTCGGCCTATAAAGCGGCTACTAACGGCCCTAAAAAGATTTCAGGAGTTTATACAGATGAATTTTGAGTTTTCCGAAGAACAAACTATGATCAAAGACAGTGTTTCGCGCTTTGTTCGTGAACAGTATGACTTTGACACTCGCCGCGGCATTATCGGATCAGACGCTGGTATTAGTCGTGAGTTTTGGACGATGTTTGCCGAGCTTGGCTGGTTGTCAGTCCCTTTCGCAGAAGAGTACGGCGGCTTTGGCGGCAACGCTGTTGACATAGCTGTAGTGATGGAAGAACTAGGTAAAGGCATAGTCGTTGAGCCCTATGCGTCCACCGTGGTGGTGTTTGGTGGGCTGGTATCAGCTTCGACGAACACAGACCTCAAAGAACAAGTCATTCCAAGTATTATTGATGGCAGCTGCTTAGGTTCTTTTGCCTATGTAGAGCCCCAATCACGCTTTGAAATGACTGATATCACAACCACCGCAACTGAAAATGACAGCGGCTATACGCTCAATGGCGTGAAAACCGTTGTTGCTAATGGCGGCACCGCCAACAAGTTTATTGTCAGTGCCCGCACCAGTGGCGAGCAGTTTGATCATAGTGGTATTAGCCTATTTTTGGTTGATGCTGAGTCCCCGGGGGTTGACGTTAAAGCTTACAAAATGATGGATGGGCAGAGCGCTGCGACTGTAACGTTTAGCGATGTCAAGGTTGCTGAGAGCCAGCTACTGCATACAGCAGGTGAGGGTATGGACCTTGTTGATCAAGTCATGCCGCAAATCTTAATTGGTTTGTCTGCAGAAGCATTGGGCATCATGGCCACACTTAACACTCTGACCGTAGACTACACCAAGACACGTCAACAGTTTGGTACCCCCATTAGCTCATTTCAAGTATTGCAGCACCGCATGGTAGATACCTTTATGGCCTGTGAGCAGACCAAATCGATGCTTTATCGTGGGCTTTGCGAATCAAAAAGTGTTGCGGAGGGCGAAACCGACGTAGAGGCATTGGCTAAAACCGTGCACGCTTTAAAGGCGACAGTGGCACGTTATGGTAAAACCATCGGCGAAGAAGCTATTCAGTTGCACGGTGGAATTGGTATGACTGACGAGCTCAATATTGGCCACTATGTTAAGCGGCTGATGATGATTAATACTACGTTTGGCGATGGTGATTTTCATCAGAAGAAGTTCAATCAGTTAAGCTACTCAGTCTAACCGTAACACCAGTCATTGTAGGGGTTAACCCAATGTTATTTTTATTGGCGGCCTGTGGTTACAAAAAGATAGGCTTGCGCAATATGACCTTCCCCCTGGGAAGGTTTTTGCGTTTTAAGGCAGCGAAAATCAGGCTGTTAGGCTTGGCCAAAAAATAGCAGCGCGAAGAGTCCGAGCCTAAAACTTTTCATGACATTTATAATGCCTTTTCACCGTCTTTAGTCAAGCAGCAGTGGTGCAAGTAACTTACGATGATGTTGGGCATCGCCATACTGGTGCTGTGCCCACTGAGCACGACGAATGTAGAGCATTGCGTCGCAGTCGTAGGTGAAACCCATACCACCATGGAATTGCACCGAACGGTCACCGGCAAATAGCAGGGCGTCTGTGGCCTGTGCCTTGGCCATGCGGCAAGCGATTTCTGTGTCTTTGTTTAGGCTTGCATCGTTAATAAGGGTGGCAGCATGGTAGATAAGTGTTCGTGCCGAGTCCATTTGTAACAATATGTCCACTGTAGGGTGCTTTAAGGCCTGATAAGAGCCGATAAGGCGGCCAAACTGCTTGCGGGTGGTCAGATAGCCAACCAAGGTGTCTAGTGCGGCAGCGGCGGTGCCTGTTGCTTCAGTAGCGGTCAATAGGGCGCCAATGAGACGTACATCATGCAGGGCCTCGAAGCCCTTGGCCAATATGGCATCGGCCTTGACGGTGACGCCACTAAAATCGACATTAGACGCGCGCTTTGTCTCATCGACAAGGGTATTGTTGCTAATAGCGCCCTGAGGTAAAGCCGTTGCCTCAACTAAAACCAGTGTTGGTGCTCCGTTAGAGGATGCTAAGACTAGAAAAAGATCAGCCTTGGCGGCGTCATTGACCTGTAGCTTTTTGCCTTCCAGGACAAAACCGCCATCTTTAGGCGTTAAGGTGCAACGGATTTCCGTGGCCCCCCAGTCTTCGTTGTCTAGCATTGCCATGGCGGCAATGGCGCCCTCAACAATACTTGGTAGCCAGCGACTTTTCTGATCCTCCGTGCCGCCGCGCAGAATGGCCTGAGAGGCAATAGTTGATGTTATGAACGGGGTGCATAGTAGATGCCGGCCCATGCTCTCAACGAGCGGAATAGTCGCTCCTACGCCCATTCCTGAACCGCCATACTGTTCGGGTAGGGCTAGACCAGTCCATCCGAGGGCAATCATTTCTGCCCAGACATCATTTTTGTAGCCGGTTTCGCTCTTTAAAAGGCTCCGCACGGTGGTTATATCGGATTTGTCACGACAAAAATCTTTGGCGCTGTCTAGGATCATGGCCTGTTCGTCACTAAAAGATATTTCGAGATTTGCTGTTCTTTTGATCATTATGTCCCCTAATCCTTTGGCAGGCCAAGCACATGCTCGCCGACAATATTAGCTTGAACTTGGCTGGTACCACCACCAATGGTAGTAGAAAAGTTATTTAGATAGGCTCTCTGCCAGAAACCGCCGTCCACAGCTTGGTCATCACCAACGTATAGAGCTCCCGGCGTGCCTTGCAGTGTTAGTGCATATTGGCGCATGCGACGAAAAAACTCCGTGCCTCGCAACTTGCCTGACAGGGCCAGCGAGTTAGGGTAGTCTCTGCATAGCGCCGGAATCCCAACACGCCGCTCACCTAGGTAAAGCGCCTGCTCTTCAATTAAAAATTTGACCAAATTGTCTCGCGTTATGGGGTCTTGCAGAAGGGGTTGACCATCCCGCTCAACTTCTTGAGCCATTTTGAGCAGGTCATTCATCACAATGGATAATATTGATACACCGCCTGCGGCACCGGCCTCGGCGCCCCGTTCATATTGCAGGGTGTGCATGGCAATACGCCAGCCGTGACCTTCTTCGCCCATTATGCAGCTGGCTGGAATACGGGCATCGGTAAAGAAGGTTTCTGTGAAGCCGTATTCACCCGTCAGTTTTTGAATAGGGGAGGTGCTAATGCCGTTGGCACCCATGGGGGCAAGAAAAAACGACAGACCATTGTATCTGCGCTCAGCTTGCGCATCGGTTCTTGCCAATAAAATCATGTATTTTGCATAGTTGCCTAATGTTGTCCAAATTTTACTGCCATTAATGACATATTCATCACCATCTCGCTCAGCACGCGTCTGAATACTACCCAGGTCGGAGCCATGGTTGGGCTCGGAAAAGCCCTGACACCAGATGTCTTCGGCGCTCAGGATACCTTTGAGGTACGCTTCCTTCTCAAAATCGGTACCTGTGTCGATAATCAGTGGTCCGGCCCAGCCGAGGCCGATTACATTGAAGCAGATCGGAACTCTGGCTCGTTTCATCTCCTCATCGGCAATCTGTTGAAAAAGGCGCGGCATGCCGCCACCGCCATACTGTTTCGGCCAAGCCATGCCAAGATAACCAGCAGACCATACCTTATGTTGCCATTCGCGAAGGAAATCCAAAACTTGCTCTGAACCGACCTCCATAAATGTTTGGGGTAGCAAAAAACCTGGGTCGGCAGGGGTATTGTGCTTGATCCAGTCAATAATGCCTCTACGGAAATCGGATAACTCGGCGCTTTCGATGCTTTGTTGGCCTGCCAGTTGGCTGTTTTCTTTCATTATTGTTAATCCCGTTAGAGTCTTGTTGAACCTTATCTAGTCGGTAATTGTACGTCTGTTTAATTGGTGCCAATCGATTTAGAATAGGTGCCAAATACTGCCCTGTGCATGTTCGTTGGGTTGCCTGAGAATAAAATTTAAACTACATTAATAAAATTTCTTAAATAACTGAAAAATATGGAGTTTATAATTTAATATAAATAAAATCTCGTTATTATAAAAATGGAACCAACTTATTAGTCGCTGATGCAATTGCAACTAAATTCCCATCTTGTGTTAATTCTGCGCTGGTGAATACGATACTTTTGCCCGCTTTAAGTATTCTTGAAGTCACCTGAATTTCTGCTGGCCTACACGGCAGCAAGTAAGTGACGTCAATATGCAGAGTCAAGGGATTAACCTTGAACTCATGCAGGTGCAGTATGTACTGAGCCATCGCTGAATCTAGCATACCTGCGATAAAACCACCCTGAACAATTGAGCCATTGGAGTGGGTTAGGACTTCTGATGGCTCGAAGATGCATGAATAAAGCTTAGTTTCATCATTGAATGAGCTTCCTTTAAATCCGAGGATATCTAAGAATGCTGGCTTCTCATCTAAAAACTGACGCTGAATTTCATTAAAATTATCCATCTTTTTGGCAATCCTCGCTGTGCTTTTTGGTATTGTACTGTTGTGGCAAGATTCAAGCTATAGTTCAGTTACACAGGTACGTAGACTATGCTAAAGTTTCGTCTGTTTGGGCGCTGGTAAGCGGCTTATAGCGTAAAGAAGTAAACACTAAAAATAAGAACAGGGATTTAATCGATGAATATGCAGCAAGCAAGTGATAACTCTAACCATGATACTGGGTTTTTCGGGCACCCAATTGGCCTTAGAACACTATTTTTAACCGAGATGTGGGAGCGGATGTCTTATTATGGAATGCGGGCTTTGCTGGTCCTCTACATGACAGGATCATTAGGTGGGTTTAACCCTGGGATGGGTCTATCTGCAATGGATGCAAACGCAATTTATGGCATTTATGTTGGTATGGTGTACTTTATGGTGGTGCCTGGAGGTTGGATTGCTGACAATATATTGGGCCACCAACGAGCAGTACTTATTGGGGCCATGATAATAGCCTTAGGTCATTTTATTCTGGCTATACCAGTAGACCAAACGTTCTTTTTGGGTCTTATATTTGTTGTTCTTGGGACGGGTTTGCTTAAAGGAAATATTTCAACAATCGTTGGCAATTTGTATGGAGATAACGATGATAGACGAGATTCAGGATACACAATTTTTTACATGTCTATTAATATTGGCTCCACGCTAGGCTTTCTGATTTGTTCCTATTTAGGTGAAAAAATTGGATGGCATTATGGGTTCGGCGCTGCCGGGATAGGTATGGCGTTTGGTGTCTACCAGTATATTAAATTTAGGCATCTTTTGGGTAATGCCGGCCGATCACCTAACGCTATGGATGATACAAGGCGGCAAGGACTGATCAAGTGGACTAAATTAAGTTTAGTACTGATGGTCATCGTAATTGGTCTTGGATTATTTGGCCTTATTGCTGTTGAACCTCGTGTGTTTGCTGAAAATTTCGCGTACTTCTTAACGATCGTAGCGGGTTTATATTTCTTGTATTTGTATTTTCTAGCAGGCCTGTCTGCGAAAGATAAAAAGAATCTACTATTGTTATTTGTTTTGTTTGTCGGGGCTGCAGCGTTTTGGTCAGGTTTTGACCAATCGGCAAGCTCCCTCAGTATCTTTGCAAGAGATCATACTGACCTATCTGTTCTAGGGTTTATTATTCCTATTGGCTGGCTTCAGTTTGCTAATCCAATTTTTGTTGTTGCTTTTGCTCCGATCTTTGCAGGTCTCTGGGCTCAGTTGGCGCGGCTAAATATGGATCCTTCGTTACCTATTAAGTTTGCTATTGGATTAATTTTCATGGCAATAAGTTTTATCGTTATGGTCTATGCCGTTCAGCTTGCGATGGTGACATCGCCCGTAGGCATGCAGTGGTTAGTTATTACGTACCTCCTGCAGACGTGGGGAGAGCTTGCTCTTTCCCCAATTGGCTTGTCAGCTTTTTCTAAATATTCTCCGAAGGGGTATATGGGACAGATGTTTGGCTTGTGGTTTCTTGCTTCGGCGATAGGTGGGGTATTGGCTGGACTACTTGGAGGAGATGCAACGGTTGACGGTTTAAGCTCAGTCGAGCCAATTTTTACTTTTATGATTCAGTACTATGCGGTTATTGCAGTCATTCTAATCGGTATGGCATTTGTGTTTAAGGCTAAAAAGACGGACTCTTAATGTTTAGGCGTTTGCCTTTGCGAGCTGACTCTGTCTCATTTCATGACGTATTAGCTGAAGAAACCAGATGGGGGGACATCTTTCATCTGGTTTTTATTCGGGACTTGCAGGACTAAATGCCTGTTTTCGCGTTATTAAATTGATTACAAGCTCTTTGGAACCAGCGCCAGTAGACTCAACCCTTATTTATATAAACATTGCGAGCGTTCTTAAGTCATGTGGGGAGCCACACCTAAAATTCGTGGCGATTACATCGAGCCTAATACTAAGCGGTCAGTATTACAGTGGAGCAGAAGTTTCTTTTCGTGATAACATTTTTCATAAATCCTGCCAGTGTTACTTCTCGCGGTGTTGGTAGCATAAAGTTGTGTTAATAATGTATTGGCATATATAATGTCAATATATGATAGCGTCGGTTCCTTCATCCACATTTTAAGAGGATAAAACAATGCCACAAATGATTAAAAAAACAGAAATTGAGCAGTATGTTGGGCACGTTTGTGAACCAACAGCATGGTTTGAAGTAACTCAGGAGCAGGTGAATGAGTTCGCCGATTGCACTCTTGACCGGCAGTTTATACACATTGACCCGGTGGCTGCGGCAAATACGCCCTTTGGTGGCACTATCGCTCATGGGTTCTTAACCCTATCAATGCTGTCTTATTTTTCTGAGAGTTATAATCTGCTTATTGAAGGCATCTACATGGGGGTTAACAAAGGGTTTGATAAGGTTCGCTTTGTCGCTCCTGTCCGTGTTGGCAGTAAAATCCGTTGTCATGCCACCATTCTTGATATTACTGAAAAGCGGCCTGGACAGTTTGATTTTAAAGTTGAAATAACTGTTGAGATTGAGGGCGGGGATAAACCAGCGCTTGTTGCGGAATGGTTAAGCGTACAGATGGCCCACTAAGGTCTTTCGTTAAAAGAATTCTATGAGGTAGACGATGAGTATTAATTTTGAAGGACGAGTAGCAATAGTGACTGGCGCGGGCAATGGTCTAGGGCGCTCTCATGCACTCGCGCTTGCTGAGCGCGGTGCAAAAGTTGTGGTAAACGACTTGGGTGGGGCGCGAGACGGTACAGGCGCTTCTTCAGATGCTGCGATGGAAGTCGTGGCTTTAATTGAGTCAGCCGGCGGTGAAGCATTTGCCCACGGTGCCAATGTTGCTAAGTTCGACGAAGTACAAGACATGGTTAACCAGGCTATGGAGAAATGGGGTCGAGTTGATATTCTTATTAACAATGCTGGTATTTTACGCGACAAGTCATTTAGTAAAATGGACCTAGCGGACTTTCAGTTGGTTATGGACGTTCACCTTATGGGTTCGGTCAACTGTACTAAAGCGGTGTGGGAAATCATGCGTGGGCAGAACTATGGCCGTATCGTCATGACTACCTCTGCCAGCGGTATGTATGGCAACTTTGGGCAGACTAACTATGGGGCAGCAAAAATGGCTGTCCTCGGTTTTATGAATACCCTAGTGCTGGAAGGTGGGAAAAACAATATCCACGTTAACGCCTTGGCCCCAACAGCCGGTACTCGCATGACCGAAGACCTTTTGCCGGCCGAGATTCTTGACCTTATGACGGCCGAATCAGTTTCCGCTGGCGCCCTTGTTTTGTGCGATGAAAATGCGCCAACCCGCACTATTTTGTGTGCTGGCGCGGGCGGTTACGCTACCGCTAGTATGTATGAAACCGATGGTATTTTTGTGCCTAAAGAGAGTCAAAACCCAGATGAAATAGTGTCTAAGTGGGATGAGCTTTCAGATACAGCAGAGCATAAGGCTCTTGAATCAGGTAGCAAGCAAACAGAAAAATTTGTTATGAAGGCGATGGCAGCTCTTCAAGGCTAGCGTCATTTTATTAGAAAAAGTTACCGTCAAATTAAACTAAGGAAATCATTATGAAAGAAGCAGTAATCGTTTCAGCAGCTCGTACTCCAATCGGCAGAGCATTCCGTGGAGCCTTTAACAATCTTCAATCACCCTCTATGAGCTCTCATGCTATCAGTGCAGCTGTTGCTCGCTCTGGTGTTGATCCTGCAGAGATAGATGATTGCATTATGGGTGCGGCGATGCAGCAAGGGACTCAAGCAATGAATCTAGGTCGGCAGGCGGCTATGGCCTCTGGACTTCCCATTACTGTGTCGGGTATGACTGTGGATCGCCAGTGCTCTTCTGGATTGATGGCTATCTCTATTGGCGCTAACAACATCACCAACGATGGTTCTTCAGTAATTGTTGCTGGTGGTTGTGAGAGCATTAGCTTGATTCAAAATGAGCATTTTAATGCTCATCGTGTTGCTGATCCACTGGCAATGAAACATGCCCCTCTGATTCATATGCCGATGCTCGATACAGCAGAAACTGTGGCTAGTCGCTACAATATTTCTCGCGCGGTACAGGATGAGTATTCGGTCATATCGCAGGCACGCACCGCTGCTGCTCAGGAAGCCGGGTTATATGCTGATGAGATTGTTCCAGTGACAGCCACCAAATTAGTGACTAATCGTGAGACGGGCGAAGTAACCGAAGAGGAAGTGACTCTGTCTAAGGACGAGGGTAACCGACCTGGTACTAATCTTGAGGGTTTAAGTGGCCTTAAGACAGTTCGCGATGGCGGTACCATTACTGGTGGTAATGCTTCGCAGTTATCCGATGGCGCAGCGGCTGTTGTGTTGATGGATAGTACTTTAGCATCTCAGCGAAACTTAGAGCCTTTAGGCGTTTATCGTGGCATGGCTGTTGCTGGTTGCGAGCCCGATGAAATGGGAATTGGTCCAATTTTTGCCATTCCTAAGCTACTTAAGCGAAACGGCCTTAAGATGGATGACATTGGTCTGTGGGAGTTGAATGAAGCCTTTGCAGTTCAGGTTATTTATTGTCGAGACAAGCTGGGTATTCCTATGGAACGTTTGAACGTTAATGGCGGTTCTATTTCTATCGGTCATCCCTTTGGCATGAGTGGCGCACGTATGGTGATGCATGCGTTGATGGAAGGTAAGCGTCGTGGTGAGAAATACGTTGTTATCACCATGTGTGTAGGCGGCGGCATGGGTGCGGCGGGACTCTTCGAAGTTCTTTAATTATGCCACAGCATGAGTCAAGAGCATCGTTCCGTTAAGCGCGGGGCGATGGTTTTTTGTGTTGCGGCATCTATAAATAGAAATTAAAAAATGACCGAAAAAATCTCCATTACTGACTGAATATATCCCGCGCATATTAAGAAAGTCCGTTAATATTGTTGCGAGCTATGCGCAATTAACGGAGTTATATATGACTGCCCATGCAAGCCAATATGATTTAGCTGAAATTATTCAGGAATCAATATGGTTTAAAAATATACCGATTCAGGGTTTAGAAAAACTCGTCGAGTTTGCGCAAGTAAAGCGTTTTTCTCCTCGACAATACCTATTTCAGATGGGTGAAAATACCGCTTCAATTTATTGTCTGTTATCCGGGCGCCTTCGAATTTCTATTATTAGTCCATCGGGGCAAGAGTTCGCTCTGAATGACTTTACTCCGCAGTATTGGCTGGGTGATTATTCTCTAGTTGACCCAAAAAGTCGTATTCAAGAAGCTCAGATTCAGGTGGCCGCGGACATTTTAGTGATTCCGCGAGCGACGGTGATCGATGTGGGTGAGCAATACCCTGTTTTGTACAAAAATCTTTTTTCCGAAAGTGTGCAGCGCGCAAGACAAATGAGTGGATTGCTTTCCGGTATGGCTTTTTATCCTTTACGGGCTAGACTTGCGGGACGAATTTTAGATTTAATATTACATCATGGTGTTGAACAAGAGCTGGGTATATGTCTCGATATCAAACTTAGTCAAAATGACTTTGCCCGCCTATGCCTAGGTTCTAGGCAGCGGGTGAATAAAATTTTTCGAGAGTGGACAGCGATTGGAATATTAGGGATGCACAGAGATCGTTATTTAATCCTTGATACGGCTGCGCTCCAGAGAGAAATTGTCACCGAAGAGTCTTAAAAGTAACGGCAGATAAAAAACCGAAAGGGAGCTACTAGTGATGGGTTTAGAGTTAATATTTCAAATTTTACGTGCTTTAGCACTGAGTGTTTTTGTTTTTATGTTGCTCGGATGCGATTCACAGATAACCCAGTCTACGATGGCAGAAAGTGCCGCGAGTGACTTCACCTTGGACCACAACCAAGGTTTTGCCGACAACTTAGATTTAGACAATCAGCAAGATTTTGAAGATGCCACGCGCGGATTGGTTGCCTATGCGCCCAATGACGAATTGGTTGATAATTTGGGTTTGACTGTTTGGAATCCAGCTAGCTATGATTTTATCGAGGGTGAAGCCCCAGCGACGGTAAATCCCAGCCTATGGCGACAAGCCAAATTAAATAATATTCGTGGGCTGTTTAAGGTCGATGAAGGGATTTATCAGCTGCGCGGTTTTGACCTTGCGAATACCACGCTTATCAAGAGTGATAACGGCTGGATCGTGGTAGATCCGCTAACGAGTCTAGAAACCACGACGGCCGCGATGAAATTTGCTGAACAGCAATTGGGCGAGATAAATCTGACCGGCATAATCTTTACTCATAGCCATGCTGATCACTTTGCCGGGGTGTTGTCTCTCACCACAGCCGATGGAGCCGCTAAAGACGGTATTCCAATAATTGCCCCTGCTGGGTTTATGCAAGAGGCCACAAGTGAAAATATTATTGCTGGCCCAGCAATGACTCGCCGTGGCAATTTTATGTTCGGTGGCTCCTTGGCGCACTCAGCGACTGGCCATGTTGATGCAGGGCTAGGCAAGCAGGTGGTGTTTGGTAGTATTTCTATTATCCCTCCCAGCGTCAGCATCGACAAGCCTGTGGTTGATTTAAATGTAGATGGCGTCGATTTTCAATTTTACAACATGCCGGGTTCAGAAGCCCCAGCAGAACTAACGTTTTACCTTCCTCAGTGGAAGGCTTTTTGCGGGGCTGAGGTGCTTTCACATGTGATGCATAACGTCTTAACCCTTCGCGGGGCAAAGGTTCGTGATGCCCTGTTATGGAGTGATTACATTGGCCAGTCAATCGACAGACTGGACAAGGTAGAGGTATTTTTTAATAGTCACCACTGGCCAACCTGGGGTCATGAGCGAATTATCACCCAAATGCAACAGCAGCAAGACATGTATAAATTTATCCATGATCAGACCCTGCGGCTAGCTAATTTGGGATATACCCCGCGTGAGATCGCTGAAAAGTTAAAACTGCCCAAGGACTTAGCTAAAAACTTCCATGTTCGAGGGTATTACGGCACCTTAAGCCATAATAGTAAGGCAGTTTATCAGCACTATTTTGGTTGGTATGACGGCAACCCAGCCAATTTAAACCCATTACCCCCAGAACAGTCTGCAACGCGTTACGTGGAGTTTATGGGGGGTTCAGCGGCAATATTAGAGCGCGCTCGCGGTTATATGGGAAAAGGCGACTATCGTTGGGTTGGTGAGGTTTTAAATCACCTGGTATTTGCTGAGCCTAACAATATAGCCGCTCGTGAGATGTTAGCTGAGGCCTATCGTCAGATGGGCTACCAGGCAGAGTCTGGGCCTTGGCGCGACATCTACCTCTCGGGTGCAGCGGAGCTTATATCTGGTAGAGTCCAAAAACGCGCTATTAAAAGATCCGCGAAGGCTTTTTTACAAGAAGTACCTCTTCACGAATTCATGAAGGCCCTATCGGTAACTTTAGATGCTGAAAAAGCAGAAGGAGAGGCACTTAAACTCAACATACTGTTTACCGAGCGTGATCAAAATTTTGTGCTAACTATTAGAAACTCAGTTATGTACTACCGCGAGACGACGTTTGATAAAACAGCCGATGCCAGTATCAAAATCACCCAAAAAATGTTCGTTGGTATTTTGGTGGGCCAAGTCGACATTACAGAGATAATTACTTCGGACCAACTAGACATAGAGGGGAGTGCGCTTAAACTAGTTAAATTCTTCTCATTGCTAGGCGAGTCGAACGACGATTTCAATATTGT
>JAPKEJ010000003.1 GCA_028822155.1 Porticoccaceae bacterium | reverse complement strand
CTGAACAATCTACCTATGCCCGGCAAATCCCCCAAAAATGGCACCTTACCCACATCGCTAAGTTCTTCAGATTGAAAAATACCACCTAAGACCAATGTTTGCCCATTACCGACCAGGGCTTGAGTCGCGACCTCAGTTATCTCAATCGCTGGCTCTCCGTTAACTGAAAGACTGCTCACTGAATCTTGCTTAATCAGCAAGTCCATAATAACTCTATTATCAGGTGTTATTTGCGGCGTAACCTCCAGCAGTAATACTGCTTCTTTGAACTGGGTCTCTACCACCCCCCCACTAGTCCCTTCCGCAGTCGTTACGGCTTGATAGGGAATCTCGACACCAGACTTAATCGACGCTTTTTCTTTATCGGCCGTAAGAACCTTGGGCCGCGATACTATTTCGCCAAAGCCGCTAGCTTGTAGGGCATTTAGCTCAAGATCAATAAGAAAATTGTCCGTTAAGTAGCCGAGGCTAAATCCGCTAGTTGGACTACCTAGCCCTAGATCTGTTGCTAAAACTCCCGATATTTGCTTTGAAGGGTCAGTAATCAATCCTGTTATCATATTCACTCCCTTGCTACCTGTAACCCCCCAAGAAGCGCCGAGCTCCTTTCGAAAGTCCGCGGTAGCTTTAACAATGCGAGCCTCGATCAATACCTGCTGCACTGGAATGTCAATCGTGGCTAGCAATATCTTAAAAGCATCAATTTTTTCTTGGATATCCGTTATTATAATAGTGTTGGTTCTATTATCCATCGTTGCGGAGCCGCGCTCAGAGAATAGGGACGAATCAGAGCTGCCATTGTCTCCGCGTCCGCTGGATCCACCTCCATTGAATCCGCCCCTACCGGATTCACGGTCTTCATTCCGGCCACTAAAGAATTTAAATACGTCTTGAGCTTTAGCGTATTTAATTCTTGCTACGTAGGTTACAAGTGGCGATAAAGATAGCAATTTCTTGGCACTATCGACTTCTTTTTGCTCTCTTTCTGCTATTTCCTCTATAGGCGCCACCAGCAAAATATTTCCTGTCATACGCTTACCTAAGCCCTTTGATTGCATGATTATATCCAGAGCCTGGTCCCAGGGAACATCATCTAAGTTAAGGGTAATCTCGCCTTGAACCGAATCACTGGCGACTAAGTTTAATGACTTGAAATCGGCAATTATCTCTAAAACATCGCGAACCTTAATATTTTGAAATTTTAGATCAATTAAATCACCGTTATATGAGTCTTTTTTGCTGATCTTTTCAAACTGCGGTTGCATGTTGGTTCTTTCAGACACCTCCAGAATCAGTTGGCCTGGATTATCTACGCTTTTGTATGCAAAAGGCCCCTTAGTAGCAATAGTCAAGATCACATCAGAATTAGTTTGCTTACTATCGATGTAGGCTACCGGCGTAGGGAAACCAGATACATCTAGTCTGCGATCTAAGCTTTGTGGCAAGTTAGTTTTTTTAAATCGCACCATTATTTTCTTCTGCATGGCAGAGACATCAAAGTCAGCTACTTCATCTGAGTAATTGACAGTAAGACGCGCCCCATCTTTATCGCTAGTGTCAAAATCAATATCGGAAATCGAACCCTGCTCCTGAGAGGATACGGCCAAAGCGATAAAAAATGATAACCCAAAAGTCATAACCCAGTGAAAAACCCAACGACTGACCTTAACCATACTGTTTCCTTTGACTCTCATTTGACTTCCTCCATAAAGATAAGTCTTTGGCGGGCAAACCACCTACCCTTGTTATCCGATATTTTTTCCATAATGGTAATTTTACTCGAATCAATACCTGTCACCTCACCAAAGTTCTTCCCCAAATAACTACCCAATTCAACTTTAGTCACCTTACCCGTTTGGTCAGCTACTAAACCCCAAAGCTTAGATTTATTTCGCACAAGGCCCACCATTGAGATAAGGCTCACTTCCTGTAACTCTAAAAGCTGCTTTTCTCGACCTAAATCTGGAGGGAGGGCTTGTGATTGCTCAGCGGTAATATTTGCTTTAAATTCGGACTCTGGAATAAACGGGCTACGCTTAAATCTTGAACTATAAGCATAGATCGGTTGGATAGAAAAACGAGGGATAGGCGCGACGTCCGCAGGTGGTTGTGCTCGAACTTGACTAAGGCGGCCCTGTAATTCTAAATCACCTCCATCAGAGCATGCTGATGTAGCCAAAACAACAAGACAGCAGAGAAGTCTATTCATCATTGCTTACCTCACCAACGAACTTATAGGTCTTTGCCTCCATTTTCATAACTAAAGAACCTTTATTCTCCAAATTAACACTAAAATTATGCAATGTGACCAGCCGAGTAAGCTGAGAAATTCCTGCTACAAAATCGCCCAAGGAATGATATGTCCCTACTACTGAAATATTTATCGGTAGTTCAACATAAAGGTTCTGCTTGAGCTCTGCTTTCGGACTGACAGAAGAAGTCGACAAACCATAATCTGCAGCCACTTTGGAAATGTCCTCGATCACTTCTGCTACCTCAGACTCTGGCGGCATTTTTGCAGCCAGAGCAGCAAACATGGTATCGAGCTCAGACATCTGACTCAGATATTTATCCCGCCCGGAAATCAACTCATATTCACTCTCAAACTCCATGATTTTTGTTTCACGGATCGTAGTTTCAGCTACGGTTTTTTCGATAATATCGTGGACAAAGAACGAATAACCTAGAAGTAAAATCAATCCAAAAGCTGCCGCTAGCACGAACCCGAATATGGCATTAGTCCAACTCTCTATTTGACTCGGACTAAAATCACCATTACGTGAAATTTTATTTAAATCAAAACCCAGGAAAGAATCCATTAAAAAGTTCCTCTTTTTTAGCTTTGCACATCGAACTGAAAAATAATTATTTTAAAACTACCATTGATCGTTAAGCAGACCCTCTAGTAGGCATCACCTCAACAACCTGTAACCTTATGCAATTGCCCTATTCTCTAACAACATCTAATTCGACCTGCATGTAGAAAATATTCTCTATGCCATTGACTGAACCCTTTTCTTCTATTTCTTTTAACTTGGCATTCTTAAGTAGATAGGATTTGTCCAAACTCTTCATAAGAGCAGCGACATCACGGTTTGACTCGGCAACCCCTGAAATTGAAATAGAATTTCCTTTTCTCTCAAGAGTTCTTAGCGTCACACCCATCGGCACCGCACCAACAAACTCATCAAATAATCGCACGGTTTCAGTGCGCGATGCTTGAATGTTCTGAAGAACTCGATTTTTACCTATTAAGTCTATTTTCTTGCCTTCCAATCCCGTGATTTCAGCCACCTTATCTTCCAAGCCGACAATTTCTTGCTCAATAATCTCAATCTCACGTGTTATTTCATCTAACTGTGCACTCGATACGACATAGGCAAGCCCAACAACCACAACCCCTGCAATGCACACCACTAACAAAGTTACCAACATGGTCTGCCTACGCAGTTGTCTCGCTGTCTCACGCCAAGGAAGGAGGTTAAAAGTTTTATTCATTTACTTTCACTCAACGCTAATCCCAACGCCAACATCATTGCCGGACCATCATCAGCGAAAGAATACATATCAACGGAGTCATTAATAGACAAATGTTTCAACACATCTCCAATCTCAGCAGGTATCGATAAGGCTGAGGATAGGTCTTCGGCTAATCCATTAAGCTTTGAAACCCCACCGGACAGCACAAGCTTACTGATTTCGGTAGATTCACTCGATGAATAAAATATTTTTAATGCTTTGTCGATGTGCTTAATAAGCGAATATTTAAAAGGCTCAAGCATGACCTCGGCGTAATCATCGGCCAGTCCACCTTTGCGCTTAGCCCGTCCTGCGTCAGCCCAACTCAGGTTGTAGTGTTGCTGAATTTCTTCCGTTAACTGCTTACCTCCAAACGCCGTTTCCGTCGAGTAGATGATTGACTTTTCGCTTACTACTGCAAAAGTAATTTGAGATGCACCTATATCGATTACCGCGTGAGCTTTCCCATCCTCTTTCTTAGTGTCACCTACTAGAAGATCATAGGCACGCCCGAGAGCGAAACTCTCGACGTCCACTACCCGCAGATCTAAACCGGCGCCCTGCACCACAAGTTTTCGAAGCTCAATCTCTTGTTCTGGACAGGCAACCACCTGAATTAAAAGCTCATCAAGTAAGGTCGGGTTTTGTCCTAGGATGATAAAATCAAGACATGTGTTTTCTAGCTCAAAGGGCAGCATAGGCTCTACATCAGTCTGAACCCGACTCTCCATTTCAAGAGGCGTTAGCCCGGCAGGCACGCTAATAATTGTATTGAGAACAGAAGACCCCGCAACCGCAACCGCAACGTCTGAGCAGGTGCTCCCTGACTGCTGCACCAGCGCTGTTATTGCGTTTGATACGGAGGCTTCAACAAGTATCTCATGATCTCTAACAGCGCCCTCAGGTAGAGGAGCAACGGCATATGCTGTAACCTCATATCCACCCTCGGGTTTGCTATAGAGCTCGACCAACTTTATCGCAGACGATGAAATATCTATCCCCAACAGCGCTGTGCGAGAGGGAACACGAAATAGCAATGCGTCTAAAAATATTTCTACTTTCGCGACTATTTTTATTGCTATTTTTTTTATATCCACAAGTATGCCAAACTAAAAATATAGAGGTTCCACAATAACAATAAGGTTTATTAATTTCTGTGATGCACTTCGCACTGCCAAAGCTCTATAATGGTCAATTAAAGATATAATGAAGCGATTTTAATCAGGAATCTCAGTTAATGAACCTTGGTAAAGCTTTTAAGCTAAGCGCAGTATTTATAGTATCGGCACTTGGCGGCTTTCTTTTAGTCACCTCCTGCCTTTTCCTATACCTTAGCCCTAAATTGCCCTCCATCAACGAGCTAAAAGACACTCGCTGGCAAATACCACTGCGGGTTACCTCTCGAGATTTAAAAATTATCAGTGAATTTGGAGAAAAAAAACGATCACCAATAGACTTCGACGAAATTCCCGCCTTAATGATTGATGCTATTTTAGCGGCTGAAGATGACAGCTTCTTTGATCACGGCGGAATTGTGGTCTCTGGCCTAATGCGGGGAGTGGTTCAGTTGGCCACAGAGGGGCGCATCAAGAGCGGCGGAAGTACCATTACCATGCAGGTTGCCCGTAATTTCTTCCTAACTAAACGCCAGGAATTTACTCGGAAATTTAACGAGATCTTACTGACATTTAGAATTGAAAAAGCGCTCACCAAACAGGAAATTTTATCACTTTATGTGAATAAAATTTTTCTCGGAAATAGAGCTTATGGCTTTGCAGCTGCATCCCATGTCTACTACGGTAAGCCGCTTAATGATTTAAGCTTGGCCCAGATTGCCATGATTGCAGGATTACCTAAAGCACCATCATCTTATAATCCCTTGGCGGACCCAGAACGGGCGACAGTTCGTCGAGACTGGATTTTAAGGCGAATGCAGAGCCTAGACAAGATTACCGAAGAACAATATCGAGCCGCAGTATTAGAAGTTGATAATGCCTCTCTACACAGATCTCAGTCGGAATTAAATGCAGCCTATGCGGCAGAAATGGTCCGCCAGCAAGTTATCGCTAAATTCGGACTAAAAGCCTATACAGAAGGCTATACAGCAATCACCACCCTCGACTCTTCTGCTCAGGTGAGTGCTGTTAGCGCCGTTCAATCAGGAATAAGGGCCTACGACAAACGTCATGGCTATAGAGGCGCAGAACTTAAAACCCTTGACCCGGCAATATGGCAGGAGACCTTAAGGAAAACGCCAAAAGTCGGCCCTTTGGATCCGGCCATAGTAACTCACGTCTATAATGATCGGCTAACATTGCTGAAGAAAAATGATGAATCTGCAATACTCAACTGGACAGATGGACTAGACAATCTTCGTCTCTTTAAAACTGTGAATGCTCGATCTGCTCCTATCGCTTCCGCTGCAAGCTTATTCGCAGTTGGAGACCTAATTCGAATAGAGCAACATGAAAATAATCGAGTCTCTCTATCGCAAGTTCCTCTCGTTCAATCTGCAATGGTGGCACTAGACCCATTCAATGGCGCAATCAGAGCTTTAGTGGGAGGGTTTGATTACCGCCAAAGCACATTTAACCGTGTCACTCAAGCAACCCGGCAGCCCGGCTCCAACTTTAAACCTTTCATTTATACCACAGCATTGAAGAATGGTTTCACAACAGCATCAATTATTAATGATGCTCCTGTAGTATTTAAAGATGCCAGACTAGAAGATACGTGGCGCCCTGAAAATGATGGAGGGAAATTTTATGGGCCAACTAGACTTAGAGAAGCCCTGTACAGGTCAAGAAATCTCGTTTCGATTCGATTACTTCGCAGAATGGGCGTGGACCGCACGTTAGAGGGCCTTCAATCATTTGGCTTTAACACCAGCGAAATGCCTTCGGACTTATCCGTAGCCCTAGGTAGTCACGCGATGAAGCCAATAGACATAGCGACAGGTTACGCCATGTTTGCCAATGATGGTTTTCGCGTAAATTCTTATATTTTAGATAGAGTTATCGACAGAAATGGTAATGTAATATTCCAAGCATCACCGCGGCTGGCTTGTAATCCATGCGAACCAGAAAGTTTTGATACTAATTTATCTCCACAGTCGGTTAATGGTTCATCTGACAGCACGGTAGAGCAGCAGTTAGAGCAATTATTTAGTGATATTGAGCAGAGTTCTTTAGCGGAAGGCGATAAGTACAGCTGGGAAAAAGTAAAACAGAGTTTAAAATTAGAGCCTGCAGCAGCCTCAGTACCTGCTGAACGAGTAATTGATTCGCAAACCGCCTTCTTAATGGACTCAATGCTCAAGGACGTTATTTTACGCGGGACAGGCAGAAAGGCTAAGAGCTTAAACCGGACTGATCTCGCCGGTAAAACTGGCACTACAAACGGCCCACGAGATGCATGGTTCTCTGGTTATTCGCCACACCTAGTAGCGACAGCCTGGGTAGGTTTCGATGATAATTCACTATTAGGTCGCAACGAATATGGCGGCTCGTCGGCTCTACCAATATGGATTCAATTTATGGGTGAAGCACTATCTGAAAAACCCATAACTGTAAAGCGTCAACCAAACGGTATCGTTAGGGTCAAGATTGACTCTAAGACCGGGAAAAGAGTGGCTCCCAACCAACGAGGTATTTACGAGTTTTTTAAATCTGAAAATGTCCCTGTTGCGCCGGATGACGAAAACTCCGCAACTGAGTCTGAGCAACAACCACTGCCCGATGATTTATTTTAAATCGTCAATCAAGATGCTACTGATGCCCATTTGGGTGATTAATTACACGAGATTCAATAGATGAATATAGATTGGCAGAACATAGATACGGTGCTCCTGGATATGGATGGCACTCTCCTTGACCTGCACTTTGATAACTTTTTCTGGCTAGAGCATCTACCCAAGCGTTATGCCGCTCAGAACCAAGATAGCCACGAAGACGTCATCGCTTCTCTGCGCCAACAGCTATTTGACAAACAAGGCACCCTTGAATGGTATTGCACTGACTACTGGTCCAGGCAATTAGGTCTAAATATTATTGAGCTAAAACGAGAGATAAGTCACCTGATTAACGAGCGACCTCAAGTACTCAGCTTTCTGCAGGCACTAAAAGCCAACAATAAAAACTGCCTGCTGATTACTAACGCCCACCCAGATAGTGTGGCATTAAAATTTTCAGTCACTCGCATAGAACCATTGTTCGACAAAGTGATTTCCTCGCACCAATATGGATATCCAAAAGAGGCACTCGGATTTTGGCTCCGACTACAAGAGGAGTGCCCATTTGATCCAGAGAGAACCTTATTTATTGATGACTCTGAATCAGTGCTTCGTGCCGCCAAGGATTACGGAATTGCCCATTTACTAAGTATTAAGAAGCCTGATAGTCAGCGAGAGACTAGTCCGTCAAAGCAATTTAGGTCAATTGGCGATTTTGCCGAAGTCCTCAGTCTAGAGGCAGCCACGAGTCATGGTTAAGGTGCGACTTGATAAATGGCTATGGGCTGCACGTTTCTTTAAAACTCGCGCAATCGCTAAAGCAGCCATCGAGACGGGAAAAATCCACATGGACGGTCAAAAAGCTAAGCCTAGTAGAATGATTGAATTAGACAATATGCTTACGATTCGTCAGGGGGACATCGAAAAAACTGTACGGGTTATTATTGCATCTGAACACCGCGGCGGTGCCCCTGAAGCACAACTCCTTTACGAGGAAACAGCAACTAGCCTTGAAGCGAGAGAGAGAAAGTCCGCGGAGCAACGCGCCTTTCATGGATCCACGCCAGCGTCGACGCGCCCGAATAAAAAACAACGTCGTCAAATTCATCGTTTTATAAAAATTTAAACTTACTGAGCTGCAATCTTAAAGTACAATACCGCCCCTATGAAAGACCAAGACACTCTGCAGCGATTCCTTTTTGATGGCACAGACACTAGAGGTGAAATAACCACCTTAGCGTCGAGTTATCAAAATATGATCGCCTCAAAAAATTATCCTACTTCAGTTGCTTTACTCTTTGGCGAGTTTCTAGCGGCCGCCAGCTTGCTCAGTTCCTCTCTTAAGTATCCTGGAATTGTCAACATACAAGCATCAGGAAGCGGCCCAATTTCAATGATCATGGCTGAATGCAGCCACGGCCAAAAGTTGCGCGGAATAGTGCGTGGCAATTTTGATGATCTTACCTACGAGCAGCAGAGTACGCGACAAGGCGTTTCAACCCTCCTAGGTAAATCCACACTCGCCATTACCGTAGAGCCCGAGAATAGCGAGCGATATCAAGGTATTGTGCCAATAGAAAATGATGAGTTAAGTGCTTGCCTTGAATATTACTTCGAGCAATCTGTACAGTTACCCACGAAGATAAGACTCGCCTCTAGCAAAACCTGCGCAGCGGGAGTCTTGATTCAGCAGATGCCTAGTAGTCAATCGGTGATTGAGCAACAACATGAATGGCAGCACCTGTGCACATTATTCAGCACTATTAAATCTAGCGAGCAACTTGAACTGTCTCATAATGACCAATTGTATCGGTTATTTAACGAAGAGAATGTTCGGCTATTTGACGCTCAAATGTTGTCGTATTTTTGCAGTTGCTCAAGGCATAGAACAGAGCAAGCATTAGTCTCACTCGGTATTGAAGAATTGCTTGAGACATGTAAAGAACAAGGTCAGGTATCAATAACCTGCCAGTTTTGTGCTGAACAATATGAATTCACTAAAGACCAGATAACGACGATGTTTAGTCAGAGTACAACCGTCCTACACTAGTCCTGCCGCTTAGCGCTAAACCAGACCCAAGGCCAAATTCGAGACAAAAAAATACCACGCTGCTCTGGCTTCGTGGTATTTAGTTATCTTACCCTAGGTATAGGCCAAGGAACTGGGGTAGAACCAGCGGTCTGGTAAACTACATTTTACTTGCTGTTAACCAAAATGTAGTCAATCGCTGATTTAACCTCGTCATCACTACAAGTCATACAGGTGCCTCGTGCGGGCATTGCGCGAATGCCATTAATCGCATTTGCGTAGACAGTTTCAATGCCCTGCTCTAATCGTGAAGCCCAAGCGCTTACATCCCCATACATTGGAGCACCGGCAACGCCAGAGTTATGACAAGCCATGCAGTTAGTATTGTAAATATCATCACCAGACCGACCAGATACTGAGTTCGCCGCTGGGCTAGATGCAATGATCTGACCCTCCATTACAGCATGACCAGCTGGAGCTATACGTTCAGCGATCTGTTGCTCTTGGCTTGCCGTCAACGTCAAACCCTCATCATCACTACTGCAACCCCACAATAGCAGGCTAGTGGCTACAAATACTAAAACCAGGTTCGGTCGGGTCATAAGGGGCTCCAAGAATGTTCAATCACAATGATAAATGTCGAGTCAGATCACCAATCGAGTTGGTGCTCAGGATGGGCGACAGTATACATGGGTAAAAATGAATTCTCATCACCTAGCCCAAAAAAAGAATGGATTTTTGGTGTTCTAGCCCAATGGCCTAATACCCACCGCAGAGCGCAACACTGACATTAAATCTTGGGCATGCTGACGAGCTTTTTCACCCCCATCCTGCAGAATGCTTTCTACTCGAGAGGGGTTTTCAAGGAGCTCGATATATTTTTCCCGCGGTTCTTGTAGCTGCCCATTGATCAACTCGAACAATTGCCTTTTGGCTTCTCCCCAGCCAATACCATTATCAAAGGCCAATCGCATTTCAGCAGTCTGTTCAGATGACGAAAAAGCCTGCCAAATTTGAAAAACTGCCGAATCGTCTGGATCCTTTGCTTCACCCGGTTCTAAAAGGTTAGTTTTGATTTTGTTAATATGCTTTTTAAGCTGTTTTTCACTGAGAAACAACGGAATAGTATTACCATAGCTCTTGCTCATCTTACGCCCATCAAGACCCGGTAGGACCGCAGCATCTTCATCAACCTGGGCACTAGGAAGGACAAAATGATCTCCATAATGATGATTAAATCTCTGAGCAATATCTCTTGCCATTTCTACATGTTGAATCTGATCTCGTCCTACTGGAATCCTGTGCGCATTAAACATTAATATGTCAGCAGCCATTAATATCGGATAACTGAATAAGCCCATTGTCACAGCGGAATCGACGTTTTCGCCAGCATCTTCATTGGCTTGTGCCGCACCTTTGTAAGCATGGGCCCGGTTCATTAAACCTTTAGCTGTCATACAGGTGAGCAGCCACGTTAGTTGGGGTATTTCGGGAATATCCGATTGCCGGTAAAAGGTCACCTTATTCGGGTCTAAACCCAACGCCAGCCATGCCGCGGCGATTTCCAAAGTAGATTGATGGACCCTATCAGGATCTTGGCACTTAATAAGGGCATGGTAGTCGGCTAAGAAAAAAAACGAATCGAAGGTCCCCATTATACTCGCTTCAACGGCAGGCCTAATCGCACCTACATAGTTGCCTAAATGGGGTGTCCCAGAGGTAGTAATCCCAGTTAAAATACGTTTCTTACTCATAAATAATCTGCCATATTGATTCGAGCCCTATGATAGTAGAAATACAGGGTTACTCAAGTTCTACCGTTATTACTTCAGCTTTATTGAAAAATTCGAGTAACACTTTGGTTAAACGCAACGGATCATCAGCTCCCGTTATTTCTCGACAGGAGTGCATAGCCAACTGCGGAATCCCCACATCTAAGGTTGGTACGCCAAGCCTCGCAGAAGCAACCGGCCCGATTGTACTGCCGCAACCAAGGTCATTACGCGACACAAACGTCTGCACCGGAATGTCTAACTCAGCGCAAAGTTGTCTAAATAAGCTAGAAGTGAGACTGGTTGTAGCATAACGCTGCTTTACATTTACCTTAACTACTGGGCCCCCATTTAGTTTAGGCAGGTGTCCACTATCATGCTTATTTGAGAAATTTGGGTGCGCCGCATGGGCATTGTCACAAGACATCATTAAAGACTTATTAATGATTCGGCTGGTAACACTAGCCGACTGATCTCCTGAGAGTCGTCCAACAATATTTTCTAAGAAAGGACCATCTGCACCTACTGCAGACACGCTTCCTACCTCCTCATGATCATTGCACACCAGCAAGCATGTATGGGCTGCGCTGGCCCCAATCATTGCTTGGGCCCCGACAAAACAACTTAGCAAATTATCCAGCCGGGCTGAAGTAATAAACTCACTCTTAAGGCCTATCACTGCTGCCGGTTGGGTATCATACAAGCACAATTCATAGTCGAGAACGGCGTCACCTTCACCAAGGAAACGCTCGCTTAGTAACTGCCGAAATGCCTGAGGGTTTTCGCTCGCGCTGGCCGAACCTTTCTCACCAAGCATTAAAATAGGAATAATGTCGGTTTGAGCGTTAACTGAATGATCACTATTAGCATTCCGATCGAGATGTATAGCTAGGCTGGGTATAGTTGCCACCGCAGTCTTGAAATCAACCAATTTTTGTTTCAGCTGATTCTTTGAATTCTTATAGACCACTCGCCCAGCAATAGATAAATCGCGATCAAACCATGGATTTAATAAGGCTCCCCCATAAACCTCAACACCCAACTGAAAATATCCATGACTAACAATTTCAGGCTGCGGTTTCACCATTAAACAGGGACTATCGGTATGCGCACCCACCAGCCTTATACCACCAGTAACCAGATCATCTTGGCCTACAACAAAGGCTATTATTGATGACCCATTACGCGTTACAAAATGCCTATTGCCAGCCTCTAGTGTCCACTCGACTAATTCGTTGAGTTCAGTGAATCCAGCTTTAAGAAGCATTTTTTTCATACTTAAAACAGCATGAAAAGGTGTCGGTGAAGCGTCTAAAAACTCTACTAAATCAGCATTAAAACTATCATGGTTCTGGATTGTCATTATCGATCCCATTTACTTGTTTATTCTACCCTCAAATGAATCATTATAGGGTGATTAAGGTCCCACCAAAACTCTATAATTGTAACCTGGCCAAAAGACTAGAGGTATCCCAGCGACTCCCTCCTAAAGCCTCAACTTCAGCGTAATATTGATCGACAAGTTGGGCAATGGGCAAGGCGCTACCATTAGTTTTAGCCTCCTGAAGGGCAAAGGACAGATCTTTACGCATCCACTCTACCGCAAAGCCATGCTCATAGTCTCCGGATAGCATAGTCTTATACCGGTTCTCCATTTGCCATGATTGCGCCGCGCCTTTTGATATTACATCCACCACCTGATGGGCATCTAATCCTGCACGTTGAGCAAAATTAAGCCCCTCAGCAAGCCCTTGTACTAATCCAGCAATACAAATCTGATTGACCATCTTACAAAGTTGCCCGCTACCCGTCGGGCCCATTAATGTCACCGCCTTTGAGAAACAGCCCACAACGCTTTCTATCTTTGAAAAGTCATTCTCACTACCGCCACACATTACCGTTAACTGACCGCCTTCTGCACCCTGCTGACCACCAGAAACCGGAGCGTCAATAAACCCACATTGCCGCTGCATAGCCTCATGTCCAAGATTCCTGGCTAAATTAGCGGAGGTAGTCGTGTGGTCAACGAGGATTGAACCAGGCTTGATCATAGAAAGAATGCCCTCTCCACCCATGGTGACAGCCAAGACATCGTTGTCATTGCCAACACAGATAAACACAATATCCGCATTTTCAGCCGCTTCACCCGGTGTATTGGCAATGTCCCCTACAAATTCAGCCTTCCATTTCTCAGCAACCGTAACTGTCCGATTGTACACAGTGACGGCATGTCCTGCTTTACTTAACCATCCTGCCATGGGATAGCCCATTACACCCAGCCCAACAAAGCCTATTTTTGTGTTCATTTTAAAAGATCCTTATTTTTAACATACCTGTGCGTCGATCTTAAAATTAATGCCTAAAAAGTCGACTAAGCATCTCTTAAGCGTTTTCTTTTCTGCCAAGCGTCTGTGCCACGTAGATAAACTAAATCTACCGTGCTAACCGGTACGGCCATTCCACTTTGAAATCCTTCTATGGCCAGATGAAGCAAGTCTTGAGCATCCGGATAAACCGCCACTACACCCTCAGTTCCAACAGCCTCATCGGGAAAAAGTATATGCCCCTCCCCTACAATAACTCCAGGTTTATGAGCCTCAACTAACGCGAGTGCATCGGATCTACTTAGCAATTGATCTTTGATCAATGGTGAAATAAACCCTAAGCCATTTACCTCATAGCAACCACAATTAAACTCATTCATTCGAGCATCGATAATCGGCATAATTATTCTCGTTGAACCAGACTCACGATTTAATGCGGCTCGAGCCAATCGACAATAAGATGCGGTCATAACGTGGAGGGTGGACATCGGTAACACAGGAATATCAAGGCCAAACGCCAACCCTTGGACGACGGCAAAGCCGATGCGTAGTCCGGTAAAAGAACCGGGGCCAATAGTGGTTCCTATAACATCTAGAGCGGTGAGCTTAGCCCCAGCTTCAGACAATACTTCGTCCACCATCGACATGACCAACCGAGTGTGTGAACGAGGCTCTTCTGAGTAACGCCTAGTCATTTTACCTTGATATAACAGAGCCACCGAGCAGGCTGTTGTGGACGTTTCAATGGCAAGGGCTGTTGTCATCAGATATCTCTCACTTATTAGCTATAACTTATCACTTTATTAGCCCGTTATGGACCCTAAAAAAAATCCCCAACCGGAAGATTGAGGACATTTTCCGTCTAGCACTCATTAGGCTATCAGGATTTGGTTACAGCGGCCACAGGTTAAAACCTCTGCAGTAGACTCACCAACAATATCATGTTCTAAATTTTACTTACCAAGCGCTTCCACGAGCCTTTCTTGAACATCCGCAAGCAAACCTAAACCGCTGACAGATGAGAACTTTGGCGTCTTGTTGCCGCTAGCCGCAAGTTCGATATAAAAGTTGACTAAGGGCTTCGTTTGTTTGTGATACACATCAAGTCGATTTCGCACGGTCTCTTCGCGATCATCAGGCCTTTGCATGAGTGGCTCACCAGTTTGATCATCTAGGCCTGGATTATTAGGTGGGTTGTGCTCAATATGATAAATCCGCCCAGAATCTTCGTGGACACGACGACCACTTAATCGGGCGACAATTTCCTCATCAACCACTGCAATCTCGACTACGGCATCAATGCTAATACCTGCTTCGACAATCGCCATAGCCTGTGGAATTGTTCGTGGAAACCCATCGAACAAAAAACCGTTTTCACAATCAGCCTTCTCGACTCGCTCTCTTACCAAAGCAATGATTAGCTCGTCAGACACCAAGGCACCGGATGCCATAACATCTTTAACCTCAAGTCCCAAAGGAGACTCGGCCTTAATGGCGGCACGTAACATATCACCCGTAGATATCTGCGGAATAGAGTACTTTTCAGTAATGAACTGTGCCTGGGTTCCCTTACCCGCCCCAGGGGGACCTAATAAAATCACCTTCATTAATACTGTTCCTCAACTCTTATATAAAGTGTCAGCCGAAAATTTCAGCTTTTTGGGACATAAGCCACCAAGCTAATGGGGCCGCGTACCATACACGGATTGCCATTATCGGACAACCCTGGGATGGCACTATTGCCGCTTATCAAGCGACCTTATTCTATTGCGCAATATCACTCGGACTGCTTGACTTTAGCCCATAATAACTCGAGTTCACTGGCCGATAGCTGCTGGATTTCCACTCCACCGGCCAAGACCTCAACCTGATCAAAACGACGTTTGAATTTAGCGTTTGCCGCTCGCATTGCGCTCTCGGGATTTACCTCTAGATGCCGTGCCAAATTGACACAGCTAAATAATAGATCGCCAAGTTCTTCTGTAATCGCAGTTGAATTCCCAAGAGAGATCTCTACCTCCAGTTCTGCTATTTCTTCCTTAACTTTCTCCATAACACCAGTAGTCGTCGGCCAATCGAACCCTACCGAAGCAGCTCGCTTTTGTAGTTTTGTTCCACGACTTAGGGCCGGCAAGCCAATAGGTATGTCGTCGAGGACTTTAATCTCACCTTTTTCAGCTCGTTCTTGCTTTTTTAAGGACTCCCAGACCTGTTTAATACCCTCAATATCACCGGTCTCGGAGTCGCGAATAGACTCTAAAGTCCCATCTGGAAACACATGAGGATGGCGCCTTAATAATTTTTCAGTAATGGTGGTCGTAATCTGCCCAAAATCGAACCGACCCTGCTCTTTACCCAGTTGGCTATAAAAAATAATCTGAAATAATAAATCACCTAATTCCTCATTTAAATGCTCCAAGTCTCCGCGCTCAATAGTATCAATAACCTCATATACTTCTTCAAGAGTGTGGCTAGCTATTGATTGGTAGGTTTGCTTTAAATCCCAAGGGCAGCCTGTCTCAGGATCGCGCAAGCGTTTCATCAGATAAAGTAAGTCTTCGATACTGTATTTAGTGGCTGATATCTTATTCATAGTAGTATGTTAACCAATAGAGGGTTAAAGGATGCAAAGATGCGTCTGGTTTCTGAGCTCAATAGATACTGATTAGGCATAAACTCCTGAAGATAAATAACGATCACCTCTATCGCAAATAATAGTAACAATTACTGAATTTTCAAGAGTCTTACTCAACTCAAGGGCAGCGAAAACCGCACCTCCAGCTGACGCACCACAAAATATGCCCTCCTCTCGGGCTAAACGCCGCATAGTATCCTCTGCATTTTTCTGTGATATATCAATAATTTGATCAATGTTTTTCTCATCAAAAATACTAGGCAAATAAGCTTGAGGCCACCGACGAATCCCTGGGATTGAGGCTCCATCTTCCGGCTGCAAACCGATTATTTGAACCTCTCTTTTTTGACTTTTTAGGTAAGCGGAAACACCCATAATAGTGCCGGTGGTGCCCATCGAGCTAACAAAATGTGTGACCTCGCCATTGGTATCTCTCCAGATTTCTGGGCCAGTACCCTGAAAATGGGAAAGCGAGTTATCGGTATTGTTAAATTGATCCAGTACCACGCCCAGACCCTTAGATTGCATGTGCATAGCAAGATCGCGGGCACCTTCCATTCCTTGCTCAGGAGTCACCTCAATTAACTCAGCGCCATAGGCCCGCATAGCCATTTTTCGTTCAATCGTTGCGCTATCGGGCATTATTAAGGTCATCTGGTAACCCATCATGGCTGCCGCCATGGCAAGCGCTATTCCGGTATTACCACTAGTCGCCTCAATTAGGTGGTCCCCTGGTTTTATGTCACCGCGAGCTTGCGCATTCACTATCATACTCGTCGCCGGTCTATCTTTGACACTCCCAGCCGGATTATCGCCTTCAAGTTTCGCCAAGATAATATTGGAAGTGTTGCCAGGCATTCTCTGGAGTTTAACCAACCGAGTATTACCAATACACTGATCAATCGTGGGGTATTCCATAGTCTGTCCTACAAGAAAAGATACCTGAGTATCACACTGGTAAAGAGGATAAATTAACTACTCAGCCAAGATAGCATAAGCGATAGCATAATGCCGTTCATCGGCCAGACTCAAAAGTACTTTGTGGGCGCCTTGTTCAGCCATCACACGTGCCGCTCCGCCGGTGAGAGTAACCTCAGGCGCGCCCTTAGCATTATTAACTACGTTCATATCCTTAAAGCTAACGCCGTGTCCAATGCCCGTGCCTAATGCCTTAGCAATAGCCTCTTTAGCAGCGAAGCGCTTGGCAAGGTATGCCACTTTATTTTGGATAACCTGATATCGTTGGAATTCGTCACCCGATAAGATACGCTTTGCAAAAGCATCACCCTGACGCTCAACCACATCAGTTATTCGAGCAATTTCAACAATATCTGTCCCTATATTCACGATCATTAGTTAGATTCCACAGGCAAGTTATTATTCTGTATGTCGATGGTTCCTAAGTGTTGCCGGTACAATTCTCGACTATGTAATGGACGCCCATCAAGGTAAAAGTCTATCACGCCACGTAATAACTGTTTAGCTGTTCGTATCACTGAAATTTTCTCAAAATTCCCTTTATTTAGCGCCATCAGATCTGCTCCAAGGTACGCTCCAGAAGCCGTCTTAATTTGATCAGACAACTTAATCAAGCCACGCTCCGGCACATATCTATAATATTTATCTGCTACCAACGCCGATCCATGTATGGCCTCAGAATCTAATGCCAACCCATATCCCAGTTCTTCTAGTAAACTTATTTCAAGATGCCTGAGCATAGTTTGGTCAAATGAGTCAGACGCCAGCCCGGATAAAAACTGTTGGTATTGTTGGTAGAGATACTCATGAGGGTCATGCTCATGGAGCAGTCGATAAAACAGTTCATTGACATACAACCCGGTGAACAGACTTTTACTGGGTAGAAATATCGGTACTTGAATAGCATCAGCATGGGTAAGCGTCTTTAATTCACCCCGCCCCTGCCAACTAAACTGATGCTCTGTATAAGGGAAAAGAGCTCGCGTAATGCCTTTTTTGTTGGGTCTGCGATAACCCTTTGCAACACATCGTATACGACCATAATTTTTGCTGAATAGATCGACTAAAAGACTCGTTTCACGATAAGGCGTAGTGTGTAAAATAAACCCCAATTCGGAATCAACCCTCACGACAATTTACTCATCCATATAGCCCAAGCTACGAAGAGCTCTTTCGTCATCCGACCAACCACTTCGAATCTTAACCCAGGTCCGCAGCATTACTTTACAGCCTAGTAAACTTTCAATATCGGCGCGCGCTTGTTCACCTATCTTTTTCAAACGTTCGCCGTTAGTTCCTATAATGATCTTCTTCTGTCCGTCACGTTCCACAAGAATTAAGGCGCTAATATATGTGATCTTTTTCTCAGCTCGAAACTCTTCAATTTCGACGGTGACCTGGTAGGGAACCTCTGCACCCATTTGGCGGGTAATTTTTTCACGGACTATCTCAGCCGCTAAAAATCTTTCGCTTCGATCTGTAATCTGATCTTCCGGATACACATGAACTTTTTGCGGAATATAACCCTTAATTTTCTTCTCAAGTACGTCTAGATTAGTTTTCCGCAAAGCAGACAAAGGTATTAATTCTTGTGCATTAACTTTGCCGGACAGGAAATTCAGATGAGGTAACAATGCCTCTTTATCACCAATCATATCCACTTTATTGACCGCGACAATAAGGGGCACATCGTTATTCGAGAGATATTTGGCAACATATTCGTCAGCTTCACTCCACTCAAAACGATCAACCACAAAAATCACAACATCCACATCTGCAATAACGCTTGCAGCTGAACGGTTCATAACTCGATTAATGGCTCGCTCTTGATTGGTGTGAATGCCCGGAGTATCGACGAAGATCATCTGAAACTCTCCCTCAGTCTTGATACCTAGCAATGTGTGCCGGGTAGTCTGGGGCTTTCTTGAAGTGATACACAGCTTTTGTCCCAACAAATGATTAAGCAAGGTAGACTTGCCAACGTTAGGACGGCCCACAATGGCCACATAACCGCAATAACTCTGTTCTGCTGTCACTCTGCTTTCTCCACTTCCTTTAGTAATTGTTCAGCCACCATCTGCTCTGCTCTTCTACGACTGCTGGCGGTGGCGGTCATAGCTGTTTCAACGGCAGCAATTTTACAGCTCACCGTAAATAGACGACTATGAGCCTCACCTCCAGTACCGACCAACTGATAGTCCGGCAATGGCTTATTCCGATGCTGCAACCATTCTTGAAGAGTGGTTTTTGCATCCTTAACCGGCTGAACTTGTAACGCACTATCGAAAAAGGATTTAAACCAAGCGGTGATAATCTCACGAGCTGCCTCAATGCCTCTATCTAAATATACAGCCCCTATCAATGCTTCTACTGTATCCCCGAGGATGGAATCTCGTCGGTGACCACCACTTTTCATCTCTCCTGAACCCAGTAAAAGATCAGGACCAAGCGCCAATTGCTTGGCTACTTCAGCAAGAGACTCCCCTCGCACTATATGAGAGCGCATGCGACTTAAGTCACCTTCACGTGCCTGGGGGAATTCTCGATAAAGAAAATCTGTTACCACTAAACCTAAAATCGAATCGCCTAGAAACTCGAGTCGCTCGTTGTTTTCCGAGGCCACACTTCGGTGAGAAAGCGCCAGTATTAAAAGCTCTGGATCGCTAAATTGGTAACCTAGCCGCTTTTGAAGCTGGGCGATGTTATTTGCCAATGTGAACACTCAAATTCATTAAGAATAAAGCTCGAAAAAGATCTTGGGCCATTAGTGTAACATCGCCAGGTATTTCTCATGACATAGGATGAAAAAAAGGCCTAATAATGGGTTGCTACTGAATTTTTCCAGCCCTAGAAAAGCTGGGTATACTAAGAAAGTCGTCCCAAAACATCCATCGGGCAAACGCCTTGCCCACAATCCGCTCTTCCGGCACTGGACCCCAGACTCGGCTATCGCTAGAGTTATCCCTGCTGTCACCCATCATGAAATAATGCCCCTGAGGAACTATTGCAGAAAAATTCTGGCTGATCCGTGTCGGGGGAATACGCTTTTGAATAAGATGCTCAACACCATCGAGGTCCTCCATCATTACTAGTGACCGAGGAGCTCCAGCATCGACAATCGTCTCGGTTTGAGACATTTCTGTATTGTTCACATACAACTTACCATTAATTACTTGGATCTTATCACCCGGCAGACCGACCAATCGCTTTATAAAATAGCGCTCTTCGTGGGGAGGAAAAAATACAACAACATCACCACGCTTTGGACTGTCAACATCGAATATTTTAGTACGTAAAACCGGCAGCCTTAATCCGTAACTCCACTTACTTACTAAAATGAAGTCACCCACCTTAAGGGTTGGAACCATAGATTTAGAGGGAATCTGAAACGGCTCAACCATAAAAGAGCGTAATACCAACACCAACCCAAGCACTGGGGCTAGGGAAGCTGTAAATTCAATTAGACCTTCTTCCTGCTTCACCACAAACTTATTAATGAGCCAGAATGCCAACGCTAACAAGAATACGATAGTTAGTATTAATTCAAAATTAAAATCCACAATTCATCCCTTTACTAAAGGCTACTTACGTTTTTAGGACAGCCAAGAATGCATCCTGGGGTATTTCAACGTTCCCCACTTGTTTCATCCTCTTCTTACCCGCTTTTTGCTTATCAAGTAACTTCTTTTTGCGGGACACATCTCCACCATAGCATTTCGCGGTAACATTTTTACGTAATGCTTTCACTGTTGTGCGTGCTATCACACTTCCACCAATGGCCGCTTGAATAGCAACATCAAACATTTGCCGCGGAATCAATTCTTTCATCTTATCCGCTAGGTTTCGCCCCTTTTTAATCGAGTGGTCTCGATGGATAATTGCGGCCAGGGCATCGACTCGATCACCATTGATCATAATATCTAGCTTTACCAAAGCCGCTGCTTCAAAGCGAACAAAATTATAGTCCAGAGATGCAAACCCGCGACTAACCGACTTTAACCGATCAAAAAAGTCCATAACCACCTCGCTCATAGGCAGCTCATAGCGAATTGACACTTGACCGCCCACAAACTGCATATCTTTCTGAACACCACGCTTTTCAACACACAAAGTAATGACATTACCCACGTAATCTTTAGGCACCAAAATATTCGCCTCACAAATAGGTTCTCTCATTTCCTCAATTTGACTGGCATCAGGTAAATTAGAAGGGTTGGACATATACAATGTCTCCCCTTTAGATGTGATGATTTCATAGACAACGGTCGGTGCAGTCGTGATTAGGTTAAGATTGTATTCACGCTCTAATCGCTCTTGGATAATCTCCATGTGCAACATACCGAGAAACCCACAACGGAACCCAAAGCCTAATGCATCTGAGCTTTCAGGTTCATAGAAAAGAGAAGCATCGTTTACCGCTAACTTACTTAGGGCTTCCCGGAACTCTTCAAAGTCGTCTGAATCTACTGGGAACATACCGGCATAAACCTGTGGTTTAACACGCTGAAACCCGGGTAAGGCGTCTATATCTGAAGTTGCTAGTGTGGTGACCGTATCCCCAACAGGCGCGCCAAGGATGTCTTTTATTCCGGCGACCATAAAGCCAACTTCTCCAGCTCTAAGAATGCCCGTCTCTTTTCGCTTTGGTGTGAAGATGCCGACACTATCAACCACATGGGCCTTGCCAATGGACTTAGCAACAATCTTATTTTTGACCTGGAGAGTACCCTGCATTACGCGCAGTAAAGACACCACGCCCAAATAATTATCAAACCAGGAATCAATAATTAAGGCTTGCAGGGGAGCGTCAACATCTCCTATGGGTGGTGGAATGTGCTCCACCAGCTCCTCTAATATTTCCTCAATCCCTTCGCCAGTTTTAGCACTGCAACGCACAGCTCCATCGGCCTGAATACCAATAATATTTTCGATTTCGTTGATAACTTTTTCTGGCTCCGCCTGAGGCAAATCCATTTTATTTAACACCGGGATAACTTCTAAGCCTTGCGCAATGGCGGTATAGCAATTAGCAACCGACTGCGCCTCCACACCTTGCGCCGCATCGACAATTAATAGCGCACCTTCACAGGCCGCCAAAGATCGAGACACTTCATATGAAAAATCAACATGGCCCGGAGTATCGATGAAGTTGAGTTGATAGGTCTTACCATTGAGAGAGGTATACGGCAAAGTGACACTTTGAGCTTTAATAGTAATGCCACGCTCACGTTCAATATCCATAGAATCCAAGACTTGAGATGCCATTTCACGCTCACTGAGACCGCCGCAAATTTGGATAAAACGGTCCGCAATGGTCGATTTTCCATGATCAATATGGGCGATAATGGAGAAATTTCGTATATGGCTAAGATCTGTCAAAGAGTTTTCACTGCCGTTTAAAAATGCGAGCGCATTCTAGCCTATTTGCTTCTCTGACGCTATCAACCGCTTGATACAAGGATGTTATAGTCAAGCGGCGTAATAGGCACTTAATCATTAAGTTGAATTGTTCTAAAAATAGCCTGACTCTGCCGGTAAAATCGAATCGGTATTGGTGTGCCTTTTGGTAAGCTGGCGATGACTTGTTCATATTCTTCACTATCATCAATCCGGCTATACCCCAGCTGCACTATGATGTCGGCTGGCATTAGCCCTGCGAGTTCGCCCGCTGAGCCCACAGACACGCTAGTCACCCTAATGCCACCACGAAGCCTGAGTGATCGTAACTCATCTTCGCTGAGCCCTTCAATGATTAGCCCTAATCGGTCACTTCCGTCACTGCCAATTTCCAAGTCTTCTTCGCCTCGATCCAGCACTCCTACCTCAACCGACATATTTTTTCGTATTCCCTCTCGGAACAGCTCAACTTTAACTGTCTTTCCTGGTGTAATTAAACCAACAATATGCGGTAAGTCTTCGGAATCAAGAATTGATTGAGCATCAAAACTAACAATCACATCACCAGGGGCAATGTCACCCTTCTCTGCTGGGCTGCCAGGTACCACCGCTGTCACCAAAGCTCCTTGAGGGCTTGGTAAATCTAATGCTTCAGCTAATTTTTTAGTTATACCTTGAATACCGACTCCCAGCCACCCTCTCTGCACCTTTCCGTCATTCTTAAGCTGTTTGACCACATTGTTAGCCACGCTCACTGGGATGGCAAACGATAAGCCAATAGAACCACCAGAGCGAGAATAGATCTGAGAATTAATCCCCACCACCTTTCCATCGAGGTTAAACAAAGGACCACCCGAGTTACCTGGGTTAATAGCTACGTCAGTCTGGATAAAGGGTACATAATTTGTCGACTCCGCAGTGGGGATGCTGCGACCGATTGCACTAACAATACCGGCTGTTACAGAATAATCGAGACCAAAGGGAGAGCCTATAGCCAGCACCCATGCACCCACTTTGAGACCGTCTGGGTCAGCAAACTCCAATATCGGCAGGTCTTCTGCTTCTATTTTTAGTAACGCCAGATCAGAGAGACGATCAGAACCAACAATAGTTGCTGAATATTCACTCCTATCAGCAAATTGCACCTGAATCTCTTCCGCATTATCTACCACATGGTGATTGGTTAGGATGTAACCATCCTTAGAAATGACAAAACCAGAACCCATTGTTCTTGATGGTCGAGAAGGCCCACGTCTTTGTTCAAATAGGTCACGGAAAATATCTGGCATCTGGCCCTGTATCCGCGACTGCTCGTTTTGAGGAGCTGCTTTACCGACCGTATTTATTTTGACCACCGCCGGCGCAGTTTTTTCAACTAATTGGGTGAAATCTGGTAAGTCAGCGTTCGCAGATGAAACAGCCATCACAAAGCAACAGGTGATAAAAAAGATTCTGTTAAGCACTAAAAACTCCACTGGGTTTGAATATTAGTTTACGCTTAATACGCTAATCGGATCACTACAATTTGCAGAGATAGCTGATAAGACTGGATTTAGATTGGGATCACTATTAGTTTGATTACTTCGAAATTTAACTAATAACCCGCCCAATAAAAGCCCGACAGCAGCACCTAAAACGCTCAACAAATCCTGTTCCACTGTTTTTATCTCAGAGCCCAAAAGCCAAGCACCGACCACTGCCATTAAAATAGGGACGAGGTACACCAGCAATGAACCCTTCACAATGACATGCTCCGGGATACCTATGGTTACACTCTGCCCTAGCGCTAAGCTTTTAACAGCATGATTTCCGGGTAGGACTCTAATTCGATTAGTTTTACCGGTTAATTTAGACAACAAGCTCTGTCCACAGCCTTTTTCAGCAATACAGGTATCACAGGCAGTCCTTTGTATCGTCTCAACCCAAAGGCTGCTTTGATCTTTACTGACCACTGTCCCCGTTTCGAAAATCATGCTTTAAGGCCTAAGTAGGTTGGGGATTTTTGCCTGAGTCAGGTACAGGGGTTATCGACTCTGCGATTCTTTTTGCCGTGTCACCTGGGATTTCCCCCACAACAGACACCGTGATAAAAGAACCACCGACCTGAACTTTAGATACCAAGGCTACCGTCGCTCCCGATTTGGCTAAAAACGGCGGTACCTTAATACTAGTTTCTGCCGATTCAACAAACACAGTGACAACAGCTAAACCATCGCTGAATACCATAGAATATTGACCGCCATCCCGATCTAGTTGAGAGTCAGTCATTGCAAAGCCCGTCGGCACCCAATCTACTCGCCATTTAGGTACGTCTTGCTTTGGCGTCGAATCATTAATTTCGCAGTCAGTAAGACCATTGACCCCTAGATTATAAGAACCTCTTGGAACCTCCACAGAATCAAGATTGCCTCCTACGGAAATCTCAATAAATTGAAAACGCTCCATAGGCTTGCCAGAAAGACTGAGTAGTACCGACTGCAGCATAAGGCCGGATTGTTTGTCAATTGCAACAACATACCCATAACGCCAAGCATCATTTGGACGTAATATCAGCAAAGTGGCTTCACGCCCTGCAATTCGGACGCTACCACCCGTCTCTATTGAATACGATTGCTTCAGTTGTATATAAGTGGCGTCATTGATCTTTAATGCTGATGTTCCTCCGAGTATCACCGACAGATTTTGACATCCTTTGATACCACTGAGATTAACAAATTCACCCTCAGGCCCATTCAAATTGACGATCTGTTCGAATATCTCATTATCACGCACTAAATGAAGGACTTTTGCGCTCTTAAGGTTCCCCAGTTTTTCATAAGTAACAAGCCCAGCATAGTTAAGTTGCTTGGACGCATCAATCATCCGCAGCATTAAGTCATAGGCCGTATCCGGTTGCTGAGAAAACAACGGTCCACACATAAAAATGGCGGTCATAATAACCGCCAGTCTAAATTTCTTTTTAATTAAATGTATCACACACACTCGCTAGCCACCCTACTTAGAAACAGTCTCACGCAACTCAACACGGGCAAAGGGTAACATACTTTGATTGCTATTAAGGGCCGCATGGCTCGAATGTTTAGCCAAAATGTCAGCTAGATAAAGTCTCACCTCTTGTTCGGAGTACTGAGCTTTGTTTATTTTATTAACCTCGACTACCGGTAGCGGATATTGTCGTGCGCCATTAAAACCACTAGCACTGACTGTTCGAACCTGCGTGTCAAGAGGCGCCTGCCAACCTGACGGAAACTGATTAGCTGGACCGGTAGTTTTTTCATCGATCATCTTATCTAACTGGACGAACCGGGAAGTTTGATCGGTATCGCTGAGGGGATTGTTAATATTCTGCATACCAAGAACAGCAACTAAAGCCACCGATGCCGCGATTGCGAAAGGGCCAGCCGAGCTTACTCCTAATGATGCTCCAACAGCTAAGATACCTGAACGACGAAGCATCTTCGATAACGGATTCATCTTAAGGCTATCATCACTATCAATCGCATCGGCGATCGCTCTTGAATAATCTACTGCGGATACAGCTTCTTTACTTATGGCGGCAGATGCTAAGTGGTACCGCTGCCATTTTGCTCGAATTTCGACTGCTAACAGGCTATCCTCAGTATCCAATTCTTTCAGAATCCGACGGATTTCTATATCACTGGCCTCGTTATCCATCAATGCAGATAAAGACTCATTTAAACGATTATCGTGATTACTCATTTAATTACCTCGTTAAACAACAAATCAAAATTTTTAAAATACTGACTATATGACCCGCCATTAGTGAAAAGGTTCATGAATCTTTTGAACCTCCATCAACCAACTTTACCACCTGCAAATCAATCGTCTCTCTAGCCCTAAAAATACGTGACCTTACAGTCCCAACAGGGCAGTCCATAATCTCGGCAATTTCATCATAACTCAGTCCTTCAAACTCCCGCAAAGTCACCGCAGTTCTTAAATCCTCTGGCAGATCAGAAATCGTTTTATGGATCAATGCACCTAGTTCATCCCGGAAAAGATTATTCTCCGGCGTGCCTAAGTCTTTTAAATAGTCGCTCCCATCATAATACTCAGCATCCACTACATCAATATCAGACCCCGGCGGACGACGGCTGCGCGCAACGAGGTAGTTCTTTGCTGTGTTAACGGCAATGCGATACAGCCAAGTGTAAAACTGGCTCTCTCCACGAAATTTGGGCAGCGCCCTGTAGGCTTTAATAAAGGCTTCCTGCACCACATCGGACACCTCATCGGTATCCCGAACAAAGCGCCCAACGATAGCGTGCATACGGCCTTGGTACTTGAGTACTAAAAGGTCGAATGCTCTCTTATCGCCTTTTTGAACCCTAACCACCAACTGCTGATCAGTGGCCTCTTTTTTATTTTCCGTCATCAAACAATCCGTTCTCGCAACTCGTATGGCCTATTTTTTTAAGCTAGCGAAATCTAACATTCGACGGCGCTAATTTACAGACAACCGACTTAACGTTAAGTTCGCGTGATTCGTAGTCTTATATTATCATGGCCGACCCAATCTGTGTGGTAGACCAATGCAACAAACTCACGTTTATGACGTTATTATTATTGGCAGCGGCGTTGCTGGCCTTACTAGCGCTCTGCAGTTAGACAAAAACCTGCGCGTTGCTCTTATTAGCAAAGCATCATTGCAAGCTGGAGCGTCCTGGCTAGCCCAGGGAGGCATTGCAGCTGTGTTTGATGAGAGCGATAGTCCCGCCTCACACATCGCTGATACCTTGATTGCTGGCGCCGGGTTATGCCATGAAGAATCAGTCCAATTCGTAGTTGAAAACGGTCCCAGCGCGGTCAAATGGCTCATAGATCAAGGGGTCCACTTTACCAGAGAAAATGACCAACAGAGCTACCATCTGACCCAAGAAGGCGGGCACAGTCACCGTCGCATTTTGCATACCGCCGATGCGACGGGAAAAGAAGTCACCGGAACTTTAGTAGATCAGGTTGTTGCCGCATCTAATATTGATATTTTCGAGCAACACTGCGCAGTCGATCTTGTCACACAGGCTGATGCGGACTCGCGTAAAATTCGCTGCACTGGCGCCTATCTGCTAGACATTACCACAGGTTTCGTCTCCTTATTTCAGGCTAAAAGCGTCATTTTAGCCTCGGGAGGTGCCAGCAAAGCATATCTTTACACTAGTAATCCTGACGGAGCCAGCGGCGATGGTATAGCGATGGCATGGCGAAAAGGCTGCAGAGTCGCCAATTTGGAATTTAATCAATTTCACCCAACCTGCCTATACCACCCTAAAGCGAAGTCATTCCTGATTACCGAAGCGCTGCGCGGCGAAGGGGCCGTATTGCGTTTACCTGATGGCAATGCCTTTATGAGCAGTTTTCATCCTGATGCTGAGTTAGCGCCTCGGGATGTGGTTGCTAGGGCGATCGATCATGAGATGAAGCGGCTGGGCTGTGACTGTTTATACCTAGATATAAGTCACAAATCAGCCGACTTCATTACCGAGCATTTTCCGACCGTTTATAAGCAGTGCTTAGAATTTGGCATCGATATAACCGTTGATCCCATCCCCATCGTCCCAGCTGCGCACTATACCTGCGGAGGGATAGTGGTATCTAAAGATGGGCAAACTGACTTACAAAACCTTTATGCCGTCGGTGAAAATGCTTTTACCGGCCTACATGGCGCCAATCGAATGGCCAGCAATTCGCTCCTGGAATGCTTGGTTTATGCCCAGGCCGCAGCGGGAAGAATTAATCAAAATGTCGATCACATTTCAGCGCCAGATTTTATTCCCGAATGGGACGAGTCGAGAGTCAGCCATTCGGATGAAGATGTGGTTATCTCCCACAACTGGGATGAACTGCGGCGTTTTATGTGGGATTATGTTGGTATTGTACGCACCAACAAACGCCTACAAAGAGCCCAGCATCGCATCAAGTTATTGCAAAAAGAAATACAAGATTATTACAGCCACTGCAAGGTAACCCGAGATTTGCTGGAGTTGCGTAACTTAGCAACAGTGTCTGAACTAATTATACGCTGCGCAATGCAGCGTAAAGAAAGTCGCGGCCTCCACTTCACTCTCGACTATCCCGAACTCTCACCTATAGCTCGAGACACGATTATGGTGCCGATTAATTATGCCGCTCAAGATGTGATCATTAACCGAGATTAAGTTGAACTCTGCTCCCGAGCCACCAAAAAAATACGCAACCGGTGATGCTCTCCTTCTGTTAGAGCGTCTTGGGGTAGCGTGCGACGGACAGCTCGGCCCTTAGTCGTTTTGAAATAAATAATGATCAAACTGCTCATTACAAATTGATGCTTTTGGAGAAAAAGTCTGTCTTGCCCTGGCATTTGACTTAACTGCCAACAGTTAGCCTGAGGCGAAAACAGTAATTCCTCAGGCTCTGCACAAATCCAGGCCTTCACCACACAGACGAAAAAGCCAGTCACTACGCACATAGTCACTAATTTTGGGCCAAGTAAAATTGGTAGTGATATTAGAATCAACAAAAGCGTCAACGCCAACCAAAGATTAGCGTAGAAAAGTATTCTCGAAGGTTTAAGAGTGAACCTTAACGGGCTTTTTTCGGCTATCACGGATTATTTGCAGTATCCTTTGCATATTTGGGTCAGTTGGCTCTTCGCGCTGCATAAACCACATAAACAACGTTTGGTCTTCGCTCTCTAGCAATACTTCAAAACGAAGCTTGTCATCTTCCTCTAAGGAATCGTAGACATCTTCTACAAAGGGCGCGAGAATCAGGTCAAGTTCTAACATACCACGGCGACTAGCCCACAATAGACGGTTCTTATTCATAGTTAATCAATCAGTGTCAAAAAGGCTATTATAAGAGACAATCAACTTTAAACATACAGAGACATGTAACCTTATGGACTGGCAGTCAGTTTTTCCAAGTCATACCCTCATTACTAATGCTAAAAATCATAGCATTGTAGAATCTTTTGGTGAGTCATCATCTGACTATGAGAGACTATCTCAACAAAATATATTGAGCACAGACAGAAGAGGCTATATTCAATTATCCGGCCCCGACAGCGAGAAATTTTTACAGGGCCAAGTAAGCTGTGATATGAGTCTAATGAAAAAAGGGCAGACTCTTAATGGCGCCCACCTCACCCCCAAGGGGCGCGTCACCTTTCTGTTTAGTGCACACCAAGATCAAAATGGAAACATACTGCTGGAAACACATCATTCGGTAGTTGAGGTAGCTATTGCTAGTTTCAAGAAGTACTCAGTGTTCTTCAAAACAGAAATCACTGATGTCAGTGACCAATTCTTCAGCGCCATGATTTCCGGGCCGAATAGCCATGAGCTGATAAGACAAATAACGGTATTTCATATCAAACAATGTGATTCTTCATTGTTTCTCATCACAGTGCGCGCAGACAGTTCCGCCCAGCCACTAAACTCAACCTCTACTGACCTAACGCCGGCAGGACAAGGCTACAGTAATCTGTTGCGTGTCCGAAGCGGCAACGCAGATGTGACGATTGATACCTCTGATGAATTTATTGTGCAAATGATTAACCTAGACGCACAAAACTATATCAGTTTTAAAAAGGGTTGCTACACCGGCCAAGAGATTGTTGCTAGAGCCCATTATCGAGGTGCGGTTAAACGTCGCATGCGCCTTATGAAACTCGACACACCGTTCGCACCGCCTGTAGGTGCCTCTTTGATGGCTCGTAACGGCAAGATAATTGGCATCATTGCCGCTGTCGCTCAAGCCAGTGAATCTAGCGTAGAAGTCCTCGCCGTATTGCCTGACAAATATTTAGAAACCCTCGAGGTGACGTTCGATGAAGAGAGGTTCTTCAGCGCCACACATCGGCCTTTGCCCTATGAGATTGTAGAGCGATCGTGAACGACATTTTAATCTGGATCTCCGGTCACCAAGATTTGTTGGTATGGACGGGATTAGCGTCCGTCAGTATCTTTATCCTGAGTTTGTTATCACTACCCTGGCTAGTGGCTAAGATTCCAGAAGATTATTTTTTACCCGAAAAACGCGCTGGGACACCCTGGAAAGGAAGTTTCCCGGGAGTCTGGTTATTAATGTTTGTGGCGAAAAATATCGTCGGTTATCTACTATTGTTTAGTGGATCTTTAATGTTGTTCCTTCCCGGTCAAGGTGTTTTAACGATGCTAGCAGGCCTACTTTTAATGGATTACCCCGGCAAGTTTAAACTCGAACGGAAAATAGCTTTGTCGCCAGCGGTGTTTTCAAAACTAAACTGGTTGCGGGATAAAGCGCATCAACCACCTTTAAAAAAAGACTTTTAAGTCCACCTTAGCTACTGACCGGTCTCTTGACGGAAATCAAAATAAGACCTAACAACCTCATAGCCCGCTCGAGGGGTCAAAGGGATATAAAGCGCCAAGGCCAAACTGATTAACGCCATCATAGAACCTGCCAAAAACACCCACATTGGCGATATCAGCCAGACCAAACCAAATAGCACTGGAATTACCACCGCTGCAATATGGTTAATGGTAAAAGCGACACCTGCAGTGGACGCTATGTCTGCAGGGTCAGCAATTTTTTGGAAATAAGTTTTAATCGCGATTGCCAGTGAAAAAAACAAATGGTCCACGACATACAAAGCTCCAGCCCAGTTGGCACTGTTTACAAATGCATAGGCGGTAAACACGCAAAATAGACCACAGTATTCAAAGATGAGTGCACGACGTTCACCAACTTTGCCTACAATAATGCCAATACGGCCGGCAAAAAACCAATTGAAAAGATGGTTAATTAAGAATAAGGCCGCAATGTCGCTAATGGTGTAGCCGAATTTTTCTACCATTAAAAATCCGGCAAATACCATAAATATTTGACGCCTAGCACCGCTCATAAAGGTTAGCGCGTAATACAGCCAGTAGCGTTTTCTCAGTAGTAAATGTTTTCGCTGAGGTGTTTTGCTAACAAATTTAGGGAAGGCTAACCACATAAACAATGTCAGCACTAAACAGCCACCGCCACCCACCAAATAAATAACTTTATAATCTAAACCTAAATATCGCTGAGCCAGCCATAAAAATCCGAAAACCAATAAAGAGGCCGCCGAACTTGCGGCGATCAATTTGCCTAAGACTGCTGGCGCTTCATCTAGGGAAAGCCACTGCAAAGACAGAGACTGTTTTATAGTTTCGTAGTAATGGAATCCAACCGACATCAAAAAAGTGGTCATATAGAGCCCGACTGCAGAAGGGAAATAACCGCTAATCGCCACGCCGACACCTAACACCGCCAACGACAGGTAGGCGAATACCTGCTCCTTTATCAGCAGCAATACAAACACGGCTGTAAAGGCTAAAAACCCCGGTATTTCGCGAATACTCTGTAAAAGACCAATTTCTTTTCCGGTAAAAAATGCTCTTTCAACAACAAAATTATTAAGTAAGGCCGTCCAAGTTGCGAAGGCAAACGTCATTGCCACAGTCATCAAAATCAACAGATTTTTTGGCGTTTGCCAAGGTTTTGGGGGCACGAAAACCACTCCTAGACTAGAGTTCAAGTGTAATTTGTCCACTGGCATTTTGCTCGGCGGGAAGCTGCCAGTCAATGCATTCGACACCTGCACCCTTCAGATAATTATTTGCCAGTGAAAAATGCTTAGAGCCAAAAAAACCACGATAAGCAGAAAATGGAGAAGGATGGGTTGATTGTAAGATAAGGTGCCGAGACGCATCTATCAGGCTAGCTTTTTCCTGCGCATAACTGCCCCATAACATAAAGACCACCCCCGTGGTTTTCTCACTGACTAATCGAATAACCTGATCGGTAAAGCGCTCCCAACCTTGTTTAGCATGAGCACCCGGATCCCCTTTTTCAACTGTCATAACCGAGTTAAGTAGCAGTACCCCCTGTTGTGCCCAGCTTTGCAGGCATCCATGATTAGCTGGGGTAATGCCCAGATCAGTCTGGAGCTCTTTAAAGATGTTACGTAAAGAAGGTGGAGTCTTATTCCCGGCGGCTACTGAAAAGCACAAACCGTTAGCCTGTCCAGCGCCGTGATACGGGTCTTGACCTAAAATTACCACCTTTAAATCATCAAAGTTAGTATGCTTAAAAGCCGCAAAAACCATTTCATTGGGGGGGTAGATAACTTTATTAAGTACTTTTTCCTGTACTAGAAAATCACTAAGTTCAGTCAGATAGTCTTTGTCCAATTCACTCTCAAGTACCCCGATCCAAGATCGGTCCAGCTGATAATGCGCTTGCTCAACAATATTCATATATACCTTAAATCACTGACCTCTAACGAAGGTAGATGTTATCATAGAACCCTATGTCACCGATCTCTACTCTCAGCATCTGGCGTCTCACCTGGCCAACCATTATCAGCAATATTGTATACATGCTGATGGGTGTGGCATTTCTAAAAATGGCGGGTAGTTTTGGCGCCGACGCTGTGGCGGCAGTGACTACAGGTCAACGCCTATACTTTGTACTTCACGCTATAGTAATGGGCCTCTGTAGTGGCACTACTGCTATGGTAGGTAAATATTGGGGTGCTAATAATCGACTTTTAGCGGGTCGTTTTGCTTCTCTCTCGATCCTACTGTTTTTCTTGGACGGCCTACTCTTTGCATGGATAGCCATTCCCTTTCGTGATCAGTTAGTTGGCATTTTTGGCCTATCTGAAGATGCCCACAGAATGGCGGCTGATTTCACTTTGTGGACTGCATTTTTTGCGCCAGCAATGCTGGCCACACTGGTATTTAGCATGTCTTTTCGCGCTACCGGCGACAGCACTACCCCTTTATGGATCGCGCTCGTTGGCGCAACCCTGAGTATTATTCTTGGTGCCTCTATGACGTTTGGCTGGGGTGGCATACCCGCTATGGGTATTTCAGGGTTAGCGGTTGGTGGTGGTATAGGAATGACTATAACTATCGTCCTGTTTTTAGTGATCTGGATCTTTGGCGTATTCGAGCTTAAGCCTACAAACCCAATACCCGACTTGCTCGCCAATGGGAAAACGCTCGTTAATATTGGTATGCCCGCCGCGTTCGAACAAGCATTCTTTCAGGGTGGTCTGCTCATCTTTATGGTATTTTTAGCCGGCTATGGCAACGAACCATTTGCCGCCTATGGCATAGGACTATCGATACTCGGTATCGTAATTGTCATTGCATTTAGCTTTTCGATATCAAGTGCCACTTTGGTTAGCCAGCATTTAGGGGCGGGTGACCACCAGGGCGCTTATGACGCTGGCTGGAAAACCATGCGTACCTGTCTTTACATAATGATATCGGGCGGTGTATTGATGAGTTGGTACGCTCGAGAAATAGCCACCTTTATGATTTCCGATCCCCTCGTTATTCACCACATGGTACAGTTTACTTATATTCTTAGCGCCTGCTTGCCTCTAATGGCTATCGAATTTAGTATGGCGGGGGCTCTAAGGGGCGCAGGTGATACTCGCTACCCGATGAAAGTAACGATATTCAGTATTGCTCTAACACGCATTATCGCGCCGTGGATCATGGTGAATATGGGCGTGGATGTAGTCTGGTTATACGCCACCTCTCTAGTTGATTTTTCGATAAAATCAAGTCTAAATATGCGGCGTTTTCGTAGAAAAGACTGGTTAAAAGGTCATCTAACTAATAGTGAGCAATGCTGATTATGCTTCAACATCCAACGTCACCTCAACAGCCTCAGTTTAATCGTCAGGTCGCATACTGGTTGCTCGGCTGTGCTGCAGTTATTGTTGGTATGATTCTGTTAGGTGGTATTACGCGCCTCACTAATTCCGGCCTATCGATGGTCGACTGGAAGCCTTTAGTTGGTATTATTCCGCCTCTATCTCATGCTGACTGGCAAGAAATGTTTTTTAAATACCAGCAATATCCTGAATATCAAAAAACCAACTTCACCATGACCCTTGAAGAATTCAAGCCAATCTTCATGTACGAATACCTTCACCGCGTCTTAGGTCGTTTTATTGGTATTATTTTTGTGCTGCCATTCTTGTTCTTCCACTTTACTAAGCGCATCACGCCAGGTTTAACCCCAAGGCTATTAGTTATGCTGATATTAGGTGGTAGCCAAGGACTACTGGGTTGGTACATGGTTAAAAGTGGCTTGGTCGATAACCCCCATGTCAGCCAGTACCGACTAACCGCTCATCTAGGTTTAGCCGTATTCGTCTATGGGTTTATTCTCTGGACCGCCATGGATCTCCTTGCGACTAAGCGATCTCAACCTAACCATCTGAAGCGATTTTCCTACGGTCTAAGTGGGTTAATATTTTTAATGATTCTTTCTGGCGGGTTAGTCGCAGGTACACGCGCTGGAGTACCCTATCCAACCTGGCCATTAATGGGTGATAGCTTTATTCCCCCGGGCTTATACAGCCTTCAGCCTGCATGGCTGTCGGCTTTTGAAGATATGGTGACCATTCAATTTAACCATCGCATGCTTGCCTACCTAATTGTCGGTCTAGTAATCACTTTCGTCTACAAGGCGCTGAAGTCTGATATTCAAGGTCCATTGAAGCCTGCCATCTACTGTTTTGTTGGCCTCTTAGCTCTGCAGGTTACTCTGGGTATTAGTACCTTGATCTTCTACATCCCAGTACCCTTGGCCGCAGCGCATCAGATCTGTGCTGTTGCCTTGTTCAGCGCTTCTCTGTTTGTTAGCCACTGCTTCGCCAATCAACAAAAGTCTTAAGCTGTAGGATCATTATTGCCCTATTGAAATAAACAATAATCTTAGAAACTATGCAGTCGCTAGATTCGGTTAGCTCTAAATCTTCCCCACCTAGCCTGTTTCCACCTATTTAGACCACTAAACAAAGGCCATCTCTTGCATTTAGGTCAAATAGAACTATATTCTAGGGCCCCTAAGCAATGATAAGATAACCGAAAAAAGTATAAAACTATGAACCTAGATTTTTCAGATGACCAAAAATTTCTTCAATCCGAAGCTCGAAAATTCCTTGAGAAAGAACAATCCATACAAAAAAGCCGATCAGTTCTTGATACCAAGCAGCAGTACGATAAAGATCTATGGGCAAAAGTGCTGGAAATGGGCTGGACAGGTATTCGTATCCCTGAACTATATGAGGGCTTAGGGTTGGGTCACTTAGAACTCTGCGTGATTGCCGAAGAGTTAGGACGGTCATTGGCTCCAGTTCCCTTTTCATCATCGGTTTATCTGTTCACAGAGGCCATCATAAAATTCGCCGATGAACAGATTAAAAGCGAGATATTGCCTAAGTTAATATCTGGAGAATGTGTAGGCACCCTAGCGATCACTGAACAATTATTCGCGCCAACTGAGAATAACATTAAGGTCAGCGTCGACAATAATCAAATAACTGGAACAAAAATAGCCGTCCCCGACGCTAGCGTTGCAACTCATGTACTGGTTATCTGTAAGAGCGAGCTAGGCAGCGACTTAAGACTGGTTGATCTAACTAATAATAACTGCGAAGTACATGACCAGGACACTATTGATAATAGCCGGGGCCACTCTTTAATTGAGTTTAACAATGCCAATAGTCAACTGGTGGGTGATGCTGGAGGTGGTTGGGCCCTTCTGCAAAACATCCTTAATCAAGCAGCCGTGCTCTTCAGTTTTGAACAAATTGGCGGTGCCCAAGCGACACTAGATATGGCCAGTGAGTACGCCAAACAGCGGTTTGCCTTTGGCCGAGCTATTGGTTCCTATCAAGCCATCAAACACAAGCTTGCTGATATGTATATCGGACTTACTCTGGCCAAATCAAATACGTACTATGCTGCTTGGGCTTTGTTGAATGATTCGACTGAGCTAGAGGTAGCCGCAGCCACTGCGAGAGTCAGCTCAACAGAAGCCTTTCAGTTTTGCTCTAAAGAAAACATACAAACCCACGGCGGCAACGGGTTTACCTGGGAATATGACTGTCATCTGTTTTATAGGCGATCAAAGTTACTATCATTGAATATAGGATCCCTTGCAGCATGGAAAGAGAAACTCGTCAGCGGATTAGAAAGATCTAATCTCAATAGTTCACAATAAGGGGCGCACATGGATTTCAATGATACTCATCAAGAAAGCGAATTCAGAGCTACATGTAGAGGTTGGTTGGAAAAAAATGCTCAGCTTAAAGGCGGTACTGGTAATGACGAACGATACGGCAGAGTAGACGAACATGACTTTCTAAATTCTGCCAGAGCTTGGCAAAAAAAGAAGTTCGATGCCGGCTGGGCAATGTTACATTGGCCAAAACACTATGGAGGCCTCGAAGCCTCGGCCATTGAGAGAATTATTTGGGGCCAAGAGGAATCCAAATTTAATGTGCCCCGTGGCGTCTATGAAATTGGCCTAGGTATGGCTGGGCCGGTGATGATGCAATATGCATCAGATCAGCAAAAAGCCCGATATCTGCCTCCGATGGCGGCAGGGGAAGAAATATGGTGCCAGCTCTTCTCTGAACCCTCAGCCGGATCTGACGTTGCAGGTTTACGCAGTAAAGCAGTTCAAGATGGTGATGATTGGATTATTAACGGTCAAAAGGTCTGGACCTCAGGGGCTCATTTTTGTGACTACGGCATAATCGTAGTTAGACATGACCCCAATATCGAAAAGCATGCAGGGATGACCTTTTTCTTTGTTGATATGAAATCACCCGGCATTGATATCAGACCGATCAAACAGATCACCGGTGGCTCTTCTTTCAACGAGGTGTATTTCAATGATGTCCGTATCCCAGACAGCCAAAGACTGGGGGCTATTGGTGATGGTTGGAGAGTCGCTATTACCACTTTAATGAATGAACGACTTGCCGTGGGTGATGCCAACGGTGCTGACGCCAAAGAAGCATTTGAGTGGGCCCAAGGTCAGGATGATCACGGCCAACCTATGATTAAAAACAGCGGGGTGCGCGAATCTATTGCTGACTGGTACTGCCAGGCCAGCGGCTTAAAAAACACAAAGCTGCGAACCATGTCCGCTCTCTCTAAAGGTGACACTCCAGGGCCTGAGGCCTCAATCACCAAGGTGGTCAGTGCCAATAAACTACAAGCTATTGGTAATTTTGGTATCGACTCTCTAGATATGGCGGGTATGCTAAAAACTGATGATGCCGATGTACATAGTTTTCACGATGCTTGGCTTGGCTCTGCTGGCTTACGTATCGCTGGCGGTACAGACGAAATATTGAAAAATATTATAGCCGAACGAGTACTGGGCTTACCGCAAGATCCTCGTGCTGACAAAGGGCTAGCATTTAAGGATATTCCATCGGGTAACTAGATTTATAGGGTTGCTGTAAATTTACTCAGCCGCATAGAGTGAAAACGTATCACTACGCTAAAGGCATCCCGTCTAGACGCTCGGACATATTGCTACTCACTGATCAAAACCGTCTTGTTTGTTTTTTATTTCTAAAGATGTATAGTGCTGATCCCAGGTCGCAGCAACACCCAGAGCAACAAGCTAATGAGCCGTTGTTGTTAAAGGCGCTTCTTAGCCAGGCATGATTGACAGCACAAACTATGGCCTAGCTGGTTTTGCCAAAACCTAATAAGGCTCGATAAATAAACTTATTACGGAATCTAAGTATGCCCTCAGTCACTTACATAGAAGCTAACGGTAACCATCAAGAAATCAATGTTCAAATCGGCACTACTCTGATGCAAGCCGCTGTGGATAATATGGTAGAAGGAATTGTCGCTGAGTGCGGCGGGTCATGTAGTTGCGCTACCTGCCATTGCTATATCGACGAAAGCTGGGTAGATAAAGTCGACGCTGCCAGCGAGATGGAAAACGACTTGCTGACCTGTGTAGCCGAGCCAAAGGGTAATAGTCGCCTATCCTGCCAAGTCGTGGTTACCAGCGAACTCGATGGCTTGGTCGTGCATCTGCCTACAACACAATTTTAGGTGATGCTGGAATGATTTTGAACACGAAATTCCATCAGCGATAAGCCTAAAGAGTGACGCCTTTATTAGGTCTCAGTTTATACCCGAAACCTTTACCTCCATTGATTAGCCTGCTATCAAAAACACTAGTAAATAAATGTGCAACGGCGTCTATTATCCTTCTTTTTGGATTAGAATATTACCAAACCATCATGTTTGTTTTTTTACTTAAAAGATGTATAGTTTAAACAGCCTGTAATTAATCTAACAAAGGGGCATCTCCATGCCGTATCAAACTGATTTTCTACTCAGAGCCTATCGCTCGATGAAAACCATTCGCGAGTTCGAAGAGCGTTGCGTTAAAGAATTCATGGGAGGGAATATTCCAGGTTTTGTTCATGTATCTAACGGTCAAGAAGCAATCGCAGTTGCCTCTTGTATTGACCTAAGCGACAAAGATATTATCGGCAGCACCCACCGCGGCCATGGCCATTGCATAGCTAAAGGCTGTGACATTGGTCGCATGATGAAAGAAATCATGGGCAGATCTACCGGCCTTTGCAAAGGTAAAGGTGGCTCCATGCATATCGCTGATATCGACAAAGGCATGCTTGGCGCTAATGCTATTGTTGGTGGCGGCCCCCCTCTGGTTAACGGTGCTGCCCTAGCAGCCAAGACCTTGCGTACTAAAAATGTCGCAGTGTCTTTTAACGGTGATGGCAGTGCTAACCAAGGTACTGTAATGGAAGCCATGAACCTAGCGGTTGTGTTACAGCTGCCCCATGTATTTGTTTATGAAAACAATGGTTATGCCGAAGGTACTGCCGCCAAGTACGGTCTCGGTTGCGACAGTTTGACCGATCGCAACGCCGGTTTTGGTATGCCTGCTGAGTGTATTGATGGCCTCGACTTCTTTACCACCTACGAAGCGATGAAAGTAGCGACTCAACGAGCGCGTGATGGCGGAGGCCCTACAGCGATCGAAGCCATGTGTGTGCGTTTCGACGGTCATTTCATTGGTGACCCCCAGCTTTATCGTGGTACCAATGAAATTAAAGATGCTCGCAAGAGCCAGGACTGCTTAAAGATATTCCGCGAGCGCGTTATCGCTGAAGGCTGGCTAAAAGCCGTGGCCATGAACAAGATTGACAAAGAAATAATGGCTGAAATAGAAAAAGCTGTTGCGGACGCTTTGGTTGCACCGCACCCAGATCCCGCCACGGACCTTTTGTCCGATGTCTACTGCTCATACTAAGGGTACTAAAATGACTAACAATTCAAATATAGCCGGTAAGACTTCACTGAAGACTATCCGTGAAGCAATTAATGATGCCTTGCGTGAAGAAATGCGCCGCGATCCAACCGTTATCATTCTGGGAGAAGAAGTTTCCGGTGGTGCAGGTTGTGATGGCCAAGACGATGCCTATGGTGGTGTTTTTGGTATTACAAAAGGCCTGATGCCAGAATTTGGTCGCGAGAGAGTAATAGACACACCTATTAGTGAGGCGGCTATTATCGGTGCTGCGGCCGGCGCTGCCAACAATGGCTTACGGCCGGTGGCAGAACTTATGTTTTTTGACTTTATCGGCGTCTCATTCGATCAAATTTTTAATCAGGCAGCTAAATTTCGCTATATGTTCGGTGGCAAATCAAAAACCCCTATGGTGATTCGCGGTACCGTCGGCGCAGGCTGGCGTGCCGGCGCTCAACATTCTAGTATGCTGCACTCAATCGTGACCCATATTGCTGGCCTTAAGGTGGTAATGCCTAGCAATGCTTACGACGCCAAGGGCTTGATGGTCCAGGCTATTCGGGATGACGATCCAGTTATTTTCCTTGAACATAAGGTCATGTACGATAATGCCTGTGAAGTACCTGACGAACAGTACGCTATCCCCTTTGGTGAGGCTGCGTTTCCGCGCCAGGGCACAGATGTAACGATAGTTGCCATATCCAATATGGTTACCCACGCCATCGCCGCAGCTGACATTCTGGCTAAAGAAGGTATTACTTGCGACGTTATCGATCCACGCACCGTATCACCGCTGGACGACGAGGCAATTCTTGAGAGCGTCGAAGTCACTGGCCGACTGGTTGTGGTTGACGAAGGTAATCCTCGCTGTGGCCTTGCCTCAGACATCGCCGGCATTGTTGCTGAAAAAGGCTTCTATAGTTTACGGGCGCCGATTCGCACTGTTACTGCACCACATACGCCGGTTCCTTTTGCCCCTGAATTAGAAGACGCCTACGTTCCAAACGTGGATAAAGTTCTTGCCGCTGTTCGGGAAGTATTGGGAGCCTAATGATGATAAATGAAATCAAGTCGGTCGATATGCCCAAATGGGGTATGGAAATGTCCGAAGGTGAAATCAATCTCTGGCACATCGAAATAGGCGATCAGGTCAACGTCGAGGACGATCTAGTGGATGTCGAAACTAGCAAGATCGTCAATACAGTTACCGCATCAGACAGCGGCATTCTGCGGGCTATTGTTGCGCATCCTGGTGAAACTCATCGTGTAGGTTCCATTCTGGCAGTGCTGGCATCAGCGGATACTAGTGACGAAGATATTCAGGCGTTTATTGCGAGCCACAAAGTCGTTGAGACATCAGAAGGTGCCACCGCTGAATTGACTACGCCAGAGGCAACTGCTATTGACGCTATCACCACCGCGTCACCACCGCAGTCCTCGAGCAGCAATGCCAAAAAACTAGCCGAAGGGGAGGACGACAGGCATGTCTCAGCCTCTCCTGTCGCCCGTCGCCTAGCAGTAGACTATGGCGTGAATCTAAATAACATAACCGGTACAGGCCGCCATGGACGAGTATCCAAACGCGACTTGGAAGCTGCCGTTACCGCCTTCGGTGGCAGACTATTGGATACCAATAGTGCGGCCCCTTCTGAAATTCGATACGGCGATGACAGCAATGTTAAAGCAACGCCAGTCGCACGGCGTATCGCAGAGCAGTTGGGTATTAATCTGCTCGAATGCCGAGTCAGTGGAGATCGAGGGCGAGTCTGCAAAGCCGATGTTGAGGCCGCAGTTGCGCTGAAGAATAGGTTGCCAGCCCAATCTACCGGAAGTGTCGATGCTGTATTAGCAGTTAGCTCTGAGTCTCATGCTATTAGTGGTGTGCGCAAGTCCATTGCCATGCGACTGCAGTCGTCGAAGCAAACCGCGCCCCATTACCGGGTGCAAATTGACGTAGAACTAGACAATCTTCTGGCCGTGCGCAAACAAGTCAATAGCGATAATTCAGAGGCTAAAATCTCGGTTAATGATTTTATTGTTAAAGCTTGCGCCAGCGCACTGATCAAAATCCCCGCGCTGAATGTGCAGTTTGACGGTGAACAGATAACCTATTTTAACGATGCCAATATTAGTGTTGCAGTCGCTATCAATGATGGCTTAATTACGCCTATCGTTACTCAGGCAAACCGCAAGGGCCTGATAGCTATTTCCAATGAAATACGTGATCTTGCCACCAGAGCCAAACTAAACCGTCTCAAGCCCGACGAATTTCAGGGTGGTAGTTTCTGTATTTCTAATCTGGGTATGTACGGTATAAAACAGTTTGACGCAATCATTAACCCACCTCAGGGTGCTATTTTGGCCGTGGGCGCTGGCGAACCGCGCTCTGTAGTCAAAAATGGTGAGCTGGCGATAGCAACTGTGATGAGCCTAACCCTATCCAGCGATCACCGTATTATTGATGGTGCTATCGCCGCGCAATTTATGTCTGTTCTTAAAGGTTATCTTGAGCAGCCTGCGCCCATGCTGGTATAAGGAGTAGGACTGACTATGCAGCAATATGACCTTATCGTCGTTGGCGGTGGTCCCGGAGGCTATGTCGCGGCTATCCGTGCAGCTCAACTGGGTCTTAAAACCGCCTTAGTTGAAAAGCAGCACCTCGGTGGTGTCTGTTTAAACTGGGGCTGTATCCCGACCAAGGCCCTGCTTCGCGGCGCCGATATCGCCCATACTTTAAAAGAGGCAAAGCACTTCGGATTTACCATTGATAATATTAACTTTGATATCAACAAGCTGGTGCAGCACAGTCGTTCGGTAGTTAGCAAACTGAGCAAGGGTGTTGCCTACCTGATGCAAAAAAACAATATCACAGTGATTGACGGCACCGCGAGTCTGGCCGAAAAATGCCTACTCGACGTGATGCAGGAAGGTAAAGTCACACAGTACAAAGCCAAGCATATTATCCTTGCTACAGGCGCGCGGGCCCGCAATCTACCCGGCATCGAGATCGACGGTGACCTTGTCTGGGGAGCTAGCGAAGCCATGACGCCCGCGATCATGCCAAAGAACTTACTAGTGATAGGCGCTGGTGCTATTGGCGTCGAATTTGCCAGCCTGTACAACGACCTAGGCACCAATGTCACCCTCGTCGAAGCAGAAAAACGAATCACGCCGGCAGAAGATCCCGAAATTTCACAGATAGCTGAAAAATCCTTCAAGAAGCGTGGTATCAAAGTACTGACCAACAACTTGGTCCAATCTGTTGAGCGCGCAGGCGCAGAGACTGTGGCGCACATTATTGGGCCAGACGGCCAACAGGCTCTGATGTTTGATCAAGTGATTTTGGCTGTCGGTATCAGGGGTAATATTGAGCGCCTCGGTCTTGAGAGACTCGGTGTCGCTACTGACAAAGGCTTTTTGATCGCCGACGAATTTGGCAAAACCAATCTGTCGGGATTATATGCTGTTGGCGATGTCGCAGGTCCCCCATGGTTAGCTCACAAAGCCAGCCACGAAGCTGTTATCTGTGTCGAAAAAATTGTCGGTGTCGAAGGTGTTAATCCCTTAAATAAAGATCAGATACCGGGCTGCACCTACTGTCGCCCGCAAATTGCTAGTGTCGGACTCACCGAAGCGCAAGCCACTGCGGCCGGTCATAGTATTAGAGTCGGACGCTTTAACCTCGGTGCCAACGGCAAGGCTCTCGCGATTAATGAAGGCGAAGGGCTGGTCAAAACAGTATTTGATACTAATACAGGCGAACTACTGGGCGCCCATATGATTGGCGCAGAAGTCACTGAACAAATTCAGGGTTTTGGTATAGCGCAACAGCTTAAGGCTACAGCGCAGGAGCTTGCGCATACCATTTACGCCCACCCCACAGTTTCTGAAGGTATGCACGAGTCTGTATTAGATAGCCTCGGCCTTTCAATACATCAATAGAGTCGATTTATGAGTAATCAAATTGCATTGCACGAAGGCTTATTTACCTGGCCTAGCAGTAAGCCTCAGTTACTGGGTAGCCGATGCACCCAATGTGCTGAAGCCGCTTTCCCTGCGCAGCCTGACTGTCGCAGCTGCGGATCGCGGGATACCACTATTGTGGAGCTGGGTGATCACGGCATATTGTGGACCTGGACTATACAGACATTCATGCCCAAGCAGCCCTATCACAGCGATGAAACCCCAGAGACATTTCGCCCCTACGGCGTTGGCTATGTGGAAATGCCCGGTGGCGTGCGCGTCGAAGCTCGTCTGCAAGCCAACAGTCCGGACCAACTGGAGATTGGCATGCTCATGAAGCTGGATATTATTCCGTTTCGTACTGACGAAAACGGCGATCAAAAAATGACATTTAGTTTTAGTTCGGCAGGGAAAGCATAGATTATGGATGTAGCAATTATAGGTATAGGGCTCCATCGCTTTGGTCGCTCCCCCGACATGTCTGGCATGCAGCAGGGAGCCTCCGCCGTGCGCGCAGCTCTTGCCGATGCCGACCTCTCTTGGGCGGATATGCAATTCGCCTATGGCGGCAGTCAGGACGGCGGTAATGCCGACTCGCTAGTGAATGAGCTGGGTCTTACCGGCCTACAGTTTACCAACATCTGGAATGGCTGTGCCACTGGTGGCAGTTCATTGCATGCCGCCTACAGTGCGATTAAATCCGGCGAGTATGATGTAGGCGTTGTGGTTGGTTTCGACAAACATCCCCGCGGCGCTTTTAATCCTCAACCCAAAGAATGGGGTTTGGATGACTGGTATGGAGAGACCGGATTGATGCTCACCACCCAGTTTTTTGCGCTTAAGACCCAGCGCTATATGCACGATCACGGTATTACCGAAGACGCCTTGATTCGCGTTTCCGAAAAAGCCTTTACTAATGGCTCACTGACACCAACCGCTTGGCGCCAGCAGGCCCTGAGCTATGAAGAGATTGCCAACTCGATGATGGTCAGCGATCCTTTGCGCAAATATATGTTCTGCAGCCCTGCCGAAGGTGGCGCGGCGCTGATTGTTTGCAATGCCGACAAAGCTCATCAGTACTGCAGTAACCCCTTATTTCTAAAAGCTGCCGCCGTGCGCACTCGCCACTACGGCAGTTTCGAAGTATTCGCCCCTTCTCAGGCAATGCAGGTCGCCGATGCGCCAACAGTCACCGCCTCTAAGGCTGCTTTTGAGCAGGCTGGTATTGGCCCGGAAGATGTCGATGTTATGCAGCTTCAGGATACCGACAGCGGCACAGAAATTATGCATATGGCAGAAAATGGTTTCTGCGAACATGGCGAGCAGGAAAAACTGCTCCGAGAAGGCGCCACTGGCATCAATGGCCGCCTACCCATTAATACCGATGGCGGCTGTTTAGCCAATGGTGAACCGGTCGGGGCCTCTGGCCTGCGTCAGGTGTACGAAGTATGCGTGCAATTGCGCGGTGAAGGTGGCGCTCGACAGGTGCCTAATGAGCCCAAAGTTGGCTATACCCATGTCTATGGTGCCCCGGGTATCAGTGGTGTCAATATTATTACAAAATAATCAAAACAATAAGCAGGAGTAAATTCTATGTCTGAATTAATTAAAGTAAAACAGCAGGGTGAAGCCCGCTGCGAAGGCCTGAGCTATCAGGATCTACTTGACGACGAAACTATTGAAGTGCCAGCCTACCTGCGCCAAAACACCAACCCCTACATGGGCGACGAGGACATAGGTGTAGGACGCTGGATTGACCGTGATTTTCACGAGCTAGAAAAGAAAAAGCTATGGCCCAAAGTCTGGCAAATGACCTGTCGCGAAGAAGATATTCCTGAGGTGGGCGACCACCATATTTATGAGATCGTCGACCAGTCAATTATTGTTACCCGCACCGGTGAAAATGAATTTAAAGCCTTTATCAATTCCTGCTTGCATCGCGGCCGCATACTGCGCGACTGCGATGGCCATGCCGAAGAATTTGTCTGCCCCTTCCACGGTGCGACCTGGGATATTAACGGTGAGTTTAAAGGCATCCCCTGCAAATGGGACTTTAGCCATTTAGACCAAAAAGATATGAGCCTGCCGCAGGTAAAAGTCGGCACCTGGGGTGGTTTTATCTTTATTAACTTCGATGAAAACTGCGTGTCTCTGGAAGACTACCTCAGCCCCCTGCCAGAGCACTTCGCCCGCTTCCCACTGCACGACTATTACAAAGGTGCCCATGTTGAGCGCGTGGTTCAATGCAACTGGAAAGTCGGTGCTGAGGCCTTTATGGAATCATTCCACACATTAGAAACCCATAGCGAAATCCTCACCTTTACCGGTGATGCCAACTCCCAGTACGACACCTTTGGCGATCATGTCAGCCGTTCTGTCACCCCTATGGGTGTGCCCAGCCCGCATATGCCTGAAGTCACTGAAGCTGAGACCATGCGCGACATTCTTGAGCTGTCGGGCCGTATGGCAACCGATAGCGCCGAAGGCCATGAAATGCCCGAGGGCCTCACTGCACGTACCTATGTGGCAGAGACCAACCGAGAAATGTTTGGTGAGATTATTGGCGAATCCCTAGATCAGGCCACCAAGTCAGAACTGGAAGACGCCATACTTTATATGCTGTTCCCCAATACTCAGGTATGGACTGGGTACCACGGTAATATTGTCTATCGCTTTCTGCCTAACGGTGACGACCACAATAGCTGTATCTTCGAAACCATGATTCTGATGCGCTACCCCAAAGGTACCAAGCGTCCAGAGCCCGCGATGAAAAACACCCTGCGTCCAGATCAAGCCTTTAGTGAGGCGCCAGAAATCGGTGGCCTGGGCCCGGTATTTGATCAGGACGATAGCAATATGGCCGCAGTACAGAAAGGCATGATCGCGTCCAGAAAAGGGGCGGTAAGCCTGGCAAGCTATCAAGAGAGCCGTATTCGCCATCTGCACCAATCAATTGACAAATACCTCAATGCCTAAAGATTTTTACTGCCGAGTTCCAGCTTCCCCCTGGGCTCGGCTATTCTTAAGCCTACAATTTAATTCATGAGATTTCTATGGCAACGACAGATACATTAATTCTCGCAACCGATATCACCAACAGCCAAACAGTTGCTGTCACCCTGGACGGGAAAAATATCCTTATCTGTAATGCTAATGGAGACTTTTATGCCGTGGCTAATCTGTGCACTCATCAGCGAGCAGTACTAACCGGCGGCCGGATTAGAAACTGTTTTCTAGCCTGCCCACTGCATGGTGTGCGCTTTGACTTGCGCACCGGCAAGCCCTTGGGTGAGCTGACTCGAGTGCCACTTAAAACCTATGATGTCAGTCTGGCTGATAACGGCAATCTACAAATAGAGCTGGATTAACTATGAAAAATAATCGCCAAGTGGTCCTCGCCTCTTATGTCACTGACGCTGCTCAGCCAGAAAACTTTGCCCTGTCAGAAGGCCCTGTTCCCGAGCCCGGCGAAGGCGAGTTTCTACTGCGCAATATGTACTTCTCCATGGAGCCCGCGATTCGTGGCTGGGTCGATGGCAAGGCCAACTACTTCGAGCCAATCCCCATAGGCGGTGTGATCCGCGGCCCGTCGGTGGGGCAGGTTATAAAGTCCCGCAACAATGATTTTATTGAGGGTGATTTTGTTTTTGCCCTCAACCAATGGGAAGACTATTCCATCTGCCACAGCGACGCCATATTACTGGAAAAGCTAAGGCCAAAAGTCGGCGTACCCATCTCGTACTATGTGGGTGCACTGGGCGGCGCGGGTGCCACAGCCTATATCGGCTTGCATGAAGTAGGCCAGATTCAAGCGGGGCAGACAGTGGTGGTTAGTGCCGCCGCAGGGGCCACCGGTAGCATGGCAGGACAGATTGCCAAGCTCTGTGGCTGCACCGTAATCGGCATTGTTGGCAGCGATGAAAAAGCACAGCTGATCGTAGATGAATTTGGTTTTGATGCTGCCATAAATTACAAGACAGATGATATTACCGGCGCTGTTACAGCCATTGCACCAGAGGGTGCAGATATTTATTTTGATAATGTCGGAGGCCCAGTGCTGAACGCTATGCTCCCCGCCATGAAAGTCTATGGGCGCATTGTCGGTTGCGGCATGATCTCCGATTACAATCGTACCGACAACCCAAACCCGATTACCAACCTTTGGGAAATGGTGTCACGGCAGCTCACCATGCAGGGTTTTTTGTTGCCCACGTATCAAGCAAAAGTACCAGCGGCCATGGCCCAGCTTGAGGACTGGATTCGGGCGGGAGATATTACCGTGATAGAAAATATTACAGAAGGGTTCGCTAATACGCCTACTGCTTTTTGTGAGTTGATGTCTGGTAAAACTGTGGGTAAAGCGCTGGTTAAAATCGACTTATAGGATGACGCGGTTTTTTGTCATGCTGAGCAAAGCGAAGTATCTCTAGGACAAGCCAGCAGGTTCTTCAGTCGCTGCGCTCCATCAGTATCACAGGGTGGCAGAAAGACAGAATGGCAAAAAGACCCTACTACTCCCGCTCAAGCTGAATCTGGTCCTCAGCCAAGGTTAACCAGCAGTGCTTTCTCTCGGTCCAGACATGAACAGAAGGCTGCAGATCATCTACTTCATCCAGAGTGCCAGCTTTAATAAAGATTAAGCCCATATCCGGCGCATTCTCGGTATCGGTAATAACCGGCGATCCGCAGGTGCCGCAGAAGCGGCGAAAAACGGTTTGACCACTGGTCCCTAGATCCTCATAGGTTTGCAATTTACCCGTTACTTGCAGACTATCACGAGGGAAAAAAGCCACCACAGAAAATGCTGAACCGGCCTGTTTTTGACAATTAAGACAGTGACAAACTACGGTTTCAACGGGTTTTGCCAGCACCTTGTAACGAACCTGACCGCACAGACAGCCGCCCTCTCTTAACCCTTCCGTCATCGCCTACCCCTATCATTTATCTTTAATTAAGACCCAACGCACCATCCACAGTAAACGCGGAGCCAGTCACAAATGAGGCCTCTTCACTGGCCAGATAAACTGCCATAGCCGCCACATCCTCCGGCTCACCAATACGACCAATGGGGTGCATGGCTCTGTAACTATCCATCAGTGCTTCCCCATCCTCCACCTGACTCATGACCTTTTTTAGCATATCGGTCTGGATAACACCGGGATTGATCGAATTAACATTGATGCCATAGCCACTGCGAGCACAGTGCAAGGCGACAGATTTGGTCATCATATCCACCCCTGCCTTGGACGCATTGTAGGCAACCAGTTCAGACTGAGCTTTAAAGGAAGAGACAGAAGCCATATTGATAATCGAACCACCACCATCGGCCTTCATTAGCTTGATGGCACCCTGACAGCCAAGAAAGCAGCTGCGCAAATTGATAGCCATTGTTTTATCCCAGGTCTCGACATCTATCTCTTCAATGGTGCCCATCAATGTCACACCGGCAACATTGACCATAATATCCAGACCGGAAAATTTATCCGCAGCAACAGCAAAGACATTATCCCAGTCCGCTGGCACTGACACATCCTGATGCACAAACTCACAGTTTGGCCCTAGTCTCTGGGCAGCGTCGGCCCCGCCTGGTGTGTCGATATCAGTGATAATGACCGTCGCACCCTCAGCGATAAATCGCAGAGCAATACCATAGCCAATACCAGTAGCACCACCGGTGACGATGGCGCGCTTGCCCAATAGCTTTTGCTCTGCCATAGACCTACACCTTAAGCATTAATTTGCCTGTGTTACTGCCATCAAAGAGCTTATGGAAGGCCGACAATGTGTTGTCAAAACCATCGACAATTTGATACTTAAACTGAATTTTGTCTTCGGTTAACAACTCGGCAATAGCACTGGCACCCGCCTCAAACTGGTCAAGGTAATTGCTTATTAAGAAGCCTTTTACTGTGGCGCTTTTAGCCAACACCTGCCACCAGTTATAGGGGCCGGGAACGGGCTCTGATGCGTTATAGGTAGAGATAGAACCACAGAAAACAATGCGCGCATTGCTATTGATATTCAGTAGTGCCGCATCGAGAATTTCGCCGCCCACATTATCAAAGTAGACATCAACGCCCTCAGGACAAGCCGCAGCAATGGCCGCATTGAGGTTACCAGACTCAGTTTTGTAATTGATCACCGCATCAAAGCCCAGATCATCTTTCAACCACTGACATTTATCATCTGTACCCGCCAGACCAACCACGCGACAGCCCATGTTTTTTGCCAACTGACCACCCAGTGATCCCACCGCACCAGCGGCAGCACTCATTAGCAATGTATCCCCTGCTTTGAGCTGCGCAGCATCTTTAATACCAAAGTAAGCCGTGAGACCCACAGCACCAAAGGCACTTAGATAGTAGTGCAGCGGGAATTGGTTATCTTTCGGCACCTTGGTAATAAAGTACCCGTCAGACAGGCTGTACTCTTCCCAGCCATTAAGGCCGTAGACCTCATCTCCCACTGCAAAATCCTCATGGGTACTCTCGATAACGGTGCCCACGGTTGAGCTACGAATAACATCACCAATGTCTATCGGCGGCATATAGCTGGGCTCGTCGCTCATCCAACCACGAATAGCTGGATCTAGTGAGAAGTACTCATTTTTAATCAGTATCTGTCCATCAGCCAAGTCATCAACCTCGACGTTGCGAACCTTAACGTCATTGTCGGTGGCAGCGCCGACAGGGCGCTGATGGAGATAGTATTGCTTGTAGTTGATTGACATGATTATTCCCATTTTCATTCTAATTAGATGGATGTCGATAACGTGCTGATTCGACCTTAAAAACTCAAGCTTTAAGGTACCCCTTTAACAATAAAAAATCAACTGAGATTGTTTTTTTGAGGCGCTGTCATGTATAGTGATTTCTCCCCAATAAATTCAATAATAGGAAGCTTATTATGCCTTTTTCTGGATCAATCGAAGATCGTCTCGCCATCCGTGAGCTACTAGATATCTACGCTGACGCCGTAAATCAGCGGGATACGGCGCTGTGGGCCTCAACATGGGCGGAGGATGCCAGCTGGAAGCTTCCAGTGATTCCCGGCATGGAAAATGTCTGCGGCAAAGAAAATATTGTCACGGCCTGGCAGACTGGGATGTCTATGTTTCCATTTATCTTTATGGCCTTTACCGTGGGTGGCATTCAAGTCGATGGCAATACCGCCACGGTGAGATCTTACGCTGCCGAAGTCGGCACCACATCAGAAGGTGAAGAAATTCGGCCCCGTGGTCAATACGATGACCAGCTGATCAAAGTCGATGGCCAGTGGCTTTTTAAAGAGCGTATATTCCACTCTATGTACGGTGAGTAATCTCGTTTACCGGAGGAACTGCAATGACTGTACTGATTAATGGAACCGTCAACTTCAAGCCTGAAGATGCGATAAAAGTACTGCCGGAAACCGCTCAACTGATGGCGGATACCAGATTACAAAAAGGCTGCCGCCACTATGTCTGGAGTCTTGACCCAGCGACGCCCGGCCGCATCTATGTGCATGAAAACTGGGAGTCTGTGGAGCATCTGCGGGCTCATCTGGCCAGCCACTTTTATAGCGATATGCTGGCGATACTTTATAACTACGAGATTCTCGACACCGATATTCTCAAATACAGTATTGACCATAGCGAGCCAGTCTATGATGAGACGGGCACGCCTCGCGCTGATTTCTTTATGAGGTAACCATGATCGTCGAAGACCGCCAGGCTCTCCAAGACCGGCTGAGCACCTATCTCACGGCATTAGACAGGATGACTGACATTGAGCTGTTGCTCAGTTGCTTTACGGATGATGGGGTTTTTGATATGACCGACCTTGGTTATCCCAGCGTTCAAGGGAAGCCCGCCCTGCGAGAATTTTTCAATGACGTATTTGTCGGCATGGCCAACAGTGCCCATTACGCTGCGAACTTTATGGTGAATTCTCTGGAGCAAGACAGGGCCTCCGCACAGACTCATGTGATGGGTATCGGTTTGCCCGTCGAGGGAGATCGGGTAGAATTTTATGTTCAGTACTTACTGGAATATGAGCGTATCAACTTAGCGTGGAAAATAAAGTCCCTGCGCGGGTTGCCATTAATGCCTGTCTAGAAACTATTGTTGGGGCTCATCAAGACCATGGGCCCTGCGCAATGCACTACCCACTAAGTTCACGCCCTCACGGGCAGCTCCAATTACGCCAGCCATAGAGAAGAATGCATGAATAAGGCCATCAAAGCGGCGCAATTCAACCTCAACTCCCGCAGCTTGCATGCGCTCGGCATAAGCTTCGCCCTCATCTCTAAGCGGATCAAATTCAGCGGTGATCACCAGCGCTGGCGGTAAGCCAGATAGATCTGATGCCAATAATGGGCTGACCAATGGGTTATTGCGCTGCTCAATATCTGGGCAGTAATGATCCCAAAACCAGGTCATCATAGTTTTCGTTAATAGATACCCCTCAGCATTCTCTTGGTAAGAAACACTATTCATGCTGGGTTCGGTAATCGGATAGAGCAGCAGTTGCAGAGCAAATTCAGGCCCATTGCGGTCCCGCGCCATCATCGCCACTACCGCCGCCAAATTGCCACCAGCCGAATCACCACCAATACTTATAGGACCAGGTTTGCCCCCCAACTCCGTATCTAGGGCTGAGGCCCAGCAAGCCACTGCATAACAGTCTTCAGGTGCTGCGGGGAAAGGATGTTCTGGCGCAAGACGATAATCTACAGCCACAACAATGCAATCAGCGGCAACACAGATCTCGCGGCAGTCGGCATCATGGGTAACAAGATTGCCTAATACCCAGCCACCGCCATGTAAATGCATATGCACTGGCGCTGGCTCGGCATGGGGTCGGTAAATACGCACGGGAATCCCTCCGACGGGGCCATCCACAACAGCATCCTCAACACTGTACACCTCAACCGTAGGTGGCACAGATTGGGACTCGGTATAAATTGCACGACCCTCAGTCACCGGCAGTTCATTAAACGCTGGGGCGCCAGATTCGGCCATCAGGGCCAAAATTTCGGCGGTTACGGATTCTAATGGCATGTTTTTATCCCCCTCTTTTTTGAAGGCTCGCTAATGCAGGACTCTTTAATGCAAGGCTCTTTAATGCAAGGCTCTTTAACCAAGACCCTACCACAAAAAAGCCCTCCATACAGAATATGAAGAGCTTTAAAGTATGCAGAGGAATCCGGGGGAATTTCTCATTTGGTACTACAACTTAATCAAACACTTTCCAAGATTCTTGCCGGCCAACATATCGATAAAGGCCTGGCCAGTAGATTCGATACCCTCCGACCAGTTCACCGGGCTGACCAGTGCACCAGATCTAAGCATACCAGTAATATAATTAATGGCTTCCGGGTAGCGGTCCACATGGTCAGAGAACATAAAGCCTTCGGCTCTTGCTCGCTTGGTGATCAACTCCCACATATTGCCAACAGATTCATGGCCGCCCTCTCTCTCGTACTGAGAGACCGCACCACAGAGAATAATTCGGGAATTTTCCGCCAGTTGACCCAGCATACTGCTGAGCATTGGGCCACCGACATTATCATAGACAATATCCATACCTTCCGGGGCCACTTTTTGTAACTGCTGATCAAAGGGTTCAGCGGATTTATAATCAATAACCTGATCGTAGCCCAGCGTATCCTGAAGCCACTGGCACTTGTCAGTTCCGCCAGCAATACCCACAGTGCTGCAACCTTCTGCCTTGGCGATCTGCCCAGCAATACAGCCAATGCCACCAGCCGCGGCATTAATCACAAACAGGTCACCCTGCTTGGGCTGGCCGATATCCATAATGCCAAAATAGGCTGTCATACCAGAGGGCCCCAGACTGCAGAGATACTCATGCAGTTCAACACCCGGATCCGGCTCAAGAATGCTCATCAAATCAGAACCGTCGGCAATACTGTATTGCTCCCAGGAGGTTCGTCCCATCACAACACTACCGACGGGGTATTCCGGATTGAGAGAGTCAACAACCGTGCCCATAACAATGCTCTGCACCGGCTCGCCCAGAGGCATCGATGCCAAATAATTATCACCCGAACCCTCATTCATCCACTGGCGAAAACCTGCATCCAGCGATAGGTAGAGGTTTTCGATCAAAAATTGACCCTCCTGCAAGCTTTCAACAGGTTGCGTATCAACTGCAAAATCAGCTGCTACCAATTGCTCTATGGGCCTGCGAGCGAGCAATACACGAGTGTTCATCTGGGTCATATGCTTAAATCCAATGTTATTATTTTAATCCGGGCCGCCTATAAAACTGCTCCGTATTTATCCATGGTACCTCAGCTAATCTTGCAGGTAAATAACAAACATGTGTGATGGTTTTTATTGACGGACTGTAGATGCCAAAGTACTATTAGTGCCACAAGTTGCAGTAAATAGCGACGTATAGTCAGCCGTTACCAAGCGCGAGTTCCCCTCGGAGTCAGGTCGGCATTATTTTCATAATGGAGGCCGCAATGGCAGCTACAGAACCACAAAACTTTGCCGACCATCTGGAAATTCAACAGGTGATCAATCTTTATGCTTCGGCGATCGACAAGCAACAATGGGCCGCTCTGGAAGGCGTATTTACTGATGATGCAGTGGCTAACTTTATCGGTATCGGTGTCTTTGAAGGCCGTCAGGCTATCGCCGACCTGATTGCCAGTGTGCTCACGCAATGTTCCGTGACACAGCATCTGCTAGGTAATATCAATATTATGGTGAGTGGCGAGACAGCGACAGCGACCTGCTATTTATCCGCACTACATGTTGGGCTCGGCGATTACGCCGCTGAAACCTTTACAGTTTGGGGCGAGTACAGCGATGAGCTGGTTCGCACCGCCGATGGCTGGCGCATTGCGCGCCGCACATTGACATCACAGCATGCATCGGGTGATATAGGCCTCAACGGATAAAATAGTAATTAGCGAGCAAATCAAAATGGTTCAGCTGCATTCCTATCATGATATTGGCGCACCCAGAGAAATAATCTGGGGCCTGCTAATTGACTTTGGCAATATTGAAGCCTGGTGGCCAAAAAATGCTCCTGTTGAAATCGAACGTATCGACATAGAGGGTAGTGGCGCTGGCATGATTCGCCACATGTACAATGTCGGCTTTGAAGACCCAGTCAGTGAACGTCTGGACTCTCTAGATCTGGAAAACTACATTATCAAGCTCTCCATTATCGGTGACCGGCCCGCGGGACTTTTGTACTATCAGGCAAGAGGCCAGCTGACTGAACTGAATAATGGAGGATGCCGACTCACTTACGACTCGGAATTTATGGCGGAAGAAGGCCGTGAGGACGAGGCTAAAGAATTTTTACTTGGCGCCTACGGGCTTATGTATATAGGTTTTGATGGCATAGCTGAGTCAACAGAATAAACCGGGCTGGACAACCATAAATGCACCATCGGCACCTACATTAACGTTACATTATCAGGGATTCAACTATGTTAGCTATCTCCGCAAAAATTGAACTAGCTCCTAAAGACGCTGCTACCTATGTTGCCGCTGCGCAAAAAATAATTACCAAAACCCATGCCGAACCTGGCTGTTTGCGCTATGCCATCGCCGTGGATGTGAATGATAGCAATGTTATCTGGATCTCAGAGCATTGGAAAGATGAAGATGCCCTGATGGCGCACCTGGCTATGCCCCATATTGTTGAGTTTTTGACCTTCTGCGGCACGGTCGAGATTACCGGAATGGATATTGTTAAATATGATGTATCAGCTGCTGGCCCGCTGGTACTGCCAGAGAGTTAAACCCTGAATCAGGTGAGGAAGACTAAATATGACTATTGCAGAAAACTATAACCGCATTGTTGCCCGCATTATTGATGATGTTGATAACAACACCACCGATCAGGCCGCACAAACATTAACCGTACCAACCAAAACCTATACGGATCCCGATCAGTGGCAGCAGGAAATGGACCTAATTTTTAAAAAGGTCCCTGTATTTGTTGCACTGACTCAGGAACTGCCGAACCCCGGTGACTATAAGACATTTCAATTTCTGGATAAGCCACTGCTTATTACGCGCCTGAAAGACGGCACTGCACGGGTGATGCTCAATGTCTGCTCTCACCGAGCCATGACAGTGGCAACAGAGCCCTGTGGCAACAAGTCACGCTTTACCTGCCCATACCATGGCTGGATGTATAGCAATGATGGTGTGCTGCGCGGCGTTGCAGATCAGGATAAATTTGGTGACTTCGACAAGCAGGCCAACGGGTTAACTCAGCTTCCTGTCTACGAGCGCGGCGGTATGATCTTTACCGTGCTTGAGCCTGGCGACGGCGAGGTCGACTTCGATGACTTCCTTGGTGACGTAATGGAAGATATCAGTCGTCTTGGTATGGAAAACTGGCATTTCTGTGGCCAGCGCAAGATCGACGGCGCCAACTGGAAAGTGGCTTACGATGGTTATCTGGAAGGCTACCACTTCGCCGTCGCTCACCCAGATACCATTGCCCAGCGCACCTTTTCCAATGTAATGCAGTTTGATGCCTACGGCCCCCATACATTAATCTGCTTCCCCCACTTGGCGATCAAAGAAAATCTTGCCGATGTGGCACCTGAGGATTATCACAAGCATGAGAGCAATGGCTATGACTGGATTCGTACACTGTTCCCTAATATCTCATTATTTGTGGCTCCGGAAATTACTCTGATTAGCCAGATTATTCCTGGCCCCCTGCCCAATCAGAACACCACCTATATAAACTTTATTCATCCGTCCAAGCCAGACGGAGAAGATACCGAACTGCAAGGCATGATGGACTTCTTCCAGGAAGTTGTGGATGTCGAAGACTATCAGGTAGGGCTGGCCATTCAAAAAGGCCTTGAAGCCAATGCCCATAGCAGTGTTACCTTCGGCCGCAATGAAGCGGGTAACCAGCTATTCCATAAATGGGTTCAATGGTATTTGGCTAAAGACCCCAGCGCACCAAAACCAACACTGTAATTAAAATAAAAGAATAGGATAGTCCAATGAGTATTCACGATAATCGCGCAGGCAGAATAAATTGTTTACTAATCGCTGGAGGCGTCTGGCACGATATAGACTATGCTCGATTAGAATTATTGAAATTACTATCAGAAGATGATCGTTTTAGGGTCCGAGTTTTTGAAGATTATGAGAATCTGCAAGCTATCGAAGAAGCAGACTTCATTGTCAGCTATACCTGTAATGTTGTGCCCTCTCTCGGGGCGCAGGAAGCACTTAAAGCCTGGGTCGAAAAAGGCGGCCGATGGTATGCGCTCCACGGTACGAATTCTATCATCCGCTTAATGTCGAGTGGGCTTTATGGCACCCCGGATTGGGCTCCCCTATTTGTAGAGACACTCGGATCCATGTTCCGCTCTCATCCTCCTATTGCTCCTTATAAGGTATCAATTGCTGACCCAGATCATCCACTAGTGCGGGGTATTGAGCCCTTTGAATCTGATGATGAACTGTACCTAATGAAGACTTATGGCGACCTGCATGTACTATTAGACACAGAATACGGCGGCAAGGCTGAAGGGTTTGAAGAAGACGAATGGGAGCATGCTCGTCACCCGGTTTTTTATACCCATAAGGTTGGTGAAGGCGAGGTACTGTATCTAACACTGGGCCACTGTCGTCATCATCATGACATGCAACCTATGCTCGACTACTGGCCTACTATGGATCGCGGCTCATGGGACTTGCCGGTGTTTTACCAGCTACTAAGACGCGGCATTCAGTGGGCAATTGAGCCAATGGATAAGCCAACGGCTGATGCATTGACTAAGGCTCGCGCTGCGGTCTAATCAGTATCTAGACAGTACAAATATAAAAAAAGGGGCACTAAAGTAACCCTTTTTTTATATCGTTGCTTTTATCAACTACCAGCGTAACTGTAACTCGTTGACCACGCCAACAATGCCACTGCTAAAGCTGACTTGACTGCTTTCATCGACATGAAAATCAGGAATGCGCTTAAGCCATTCTTCAATCGCAATTCGCAACTCAACTCGGGCTAAATTTTTGCCAGGACACGTGTGTGCTCCTCGCCCAAAGGTTAAGCTTTTGCCCTGCTTGCGGCCAAACTCGACGTCCACAGCATTAGAAGTAAAGGTGTTGTCCATACCCGCCAGCGGTGTCGGTGCGGCAACCATATCACCAGCCTTAAGTTGTACGCCATGAAATTCCATGTCCTCGGTCACTTCTCTGGCTATGGTCACTATTGGAAAACGCCTTAGGATCTCTTCAACAGCTTGCGCGGCAGAAGTCTCGCCCTGAGATATCTGTAAGCGGTGTTTTTCACTTCGCGCTAAGAATAGAAAGACAAATCCCAGCAAGTTAACCACGGTATCAACACCTGCAATAAACACTTGAATGGACAATTTAATCGCCTCATCACGACTCAGGCGTCGGCCATTGGTTTCGGTATTAATCATGCGACTGAGCATATCTGTGCCGTCACTTCCCATCCGCTGATCAACGTACGGCGCTATATAGTCCTTCAAGTTTTGCAGCGCATCGGCAAACGTAATAGTCCCGTCAGGTCTGATTAATTGGTCGGTCCAGTACTTGGTTTGCGGGATATCATCTTCCGGCAAATCCATCATCGATAAAAATACTCGAATGGGTAAGATATCAGCAAAATCACGAGTAAAGTTACATTGCCCTTTTTCCACAAATTCGTCAATCAGCGACGTCACAATACCGCGAATATCATCACCCATAGCATTGACTGCAGCCGGCGCCATACTTTGATTTAAGGTCTTGCGATAAAAGTGATGCTCTGGGGGGTCTATGGTCGTGGGCAACAGGCCATGGTCAGCACTATGACTCTTGGGAAGAATAATACTGCGACTGGAGAATCTGGTGTAATCGGTTAAGATTTCTTCAATTATGGCTGAACGTGTGGGCAGCCAATGTCCTTCATTTGCTTGAGTCCAGACCAGAGGACATGAATCATCCTCTTGTAATAAAGTCGCCCAGGCCTCATGAAAGTCGTTATCGATTCCGGGAGGCCCATAGATATTAAAATCTCTTACCAGAGACTCTGGAACATGATCAGGCAATACTTCAGTATTCATCACGTTCTCCACCAATGGTTATCCCAATCTCACAGAATGAGCTGCATCTGCTGTGACAACCGAGCCACTCATATAACTCGCGGCATTACTCGCCAGCAACAAAATAATACCGTCAAGCTCCGATAGTTCTCCCGCTCGTCCAAGTGGCAAGTTGGCCAAATCGATCTTGCCTTGAGGCGTCTCATAATAGTCGGCAACCAAATCCGTATGCAGAAACCCTGGGGCCAATGCATTAACACAAATATTATGCTCCGCTAATTCATGACCCATTACACGGGTAAGTTGGTTAACTGCTGCTTTGGACGCGCTGTAATGTGTAAGACCTTTAAATGACGAAACAGCGCAAATAGATGATATGTTAATAATATTGCCAGGCTTATCCGCCGCGACCAATCGCTGTGCGCCTTCCTGACCAACGTTAAAGACACCTTTAATATTAACGTTCAATACATGGTCCCAATTAGCCTCCTCCATTTCCAAGAAAGGCTGACGGCCAGTGGCACCAGCGTTACAAACAACGATATCCGGTGTACCAAATTCCTTCTCTGCAGCATCAAAGGCGGCCTTAACTGAATTTCGTTCGGTCACATCCATAGCCACCGCTAAGGCTTTACCGCCTTTAGCATTAATACGATCAGCGAGATTCTGCAACAGATCCATTCTCCGTGCAGCGCAAACCACAGCGACCCCTTTATCTGCAAGCATTTCAGCTATATGCTCACCTAAACCGCTCGACGCACCACTTATTAGTGCCACCTTTCCTTTTAAGGAAAAAATATTATCTGTCACAGAATCTACCTTCTATTAAGTTAATCACCTGATTAACAAAGACCTTAAAACTGGATTCGCTTAGTGAATCCACCATCGATAACTATATTGGTACCAGTTGTGTACGCCGAAATAGGACTTAACAATAGCGCAACTTGCACACAGACTTCTTCGGGCGAGCCCATACGGCCTGCTGGGATATTGGCTACTGTCGACTCATAGATTTCGGGCATAGCTGCCTTAATGTCTTCCCAAGCGCCGCCCTCAAAAAAGATGGGGCCAGGGCTAACGCTATTAACACGGATGCCCAATGGCGCCAACTCTTGCGCCAAATTGCCAAAATAATTCAGGAGTGCCGCCTTCATCGCACCGTAGGGCACAGCGCCTGCAAATGCTTCCAGAGACGCAGTAGATCCAATGCTGACAATAGCCCCGCAATCTGAGATTTCAAGATATGGCTTCACGGCATTAACTGCTTTCCAGCTAGCAAGTACATCGGCTTCAAAGTTACTTCTCCAACCGGATTCTTCATTGTCCGCACCGCCGGCACTCACATTGGCAACAAAACCGTCGATTCCACCGAGCGTCTCGGCACAGGCTTTAATCCAGCCTTCCAGTGATATAGAGTCCGTCACATCCACCACTTGACCATGCGCCTTCACACCCAAAGCCCGAACGGCCTCGACAGCAGCGTTTACCTCCTCAGCATTGCGCGCACAGATACCTATGTTGCAGCCCTCGGCCGCTAATGTTTTTGCCAGCGCAAAACCAATCCCTTTCGATGATCCTGTAATCAGAACCGTTTTGTTTTTTAATTGAAGATCCATAGTAATCGTTCCTTATTAGTCGAATATAATGACGCCAACTCTTAGTTTTAAACCGAGAGTTTAGAATAACGTGACAGATGAGAGTCTCTGGACCCAAACATGACACCTATTGCCGCCAAACGTTTAAAATAATGACCGACGCTAAATTCATCGGTTGTGCCTATACCACCGTGGAGCTGCATCGCATTGTGCGAGACATAGCGACCCGCCTTACCCATCTTTGCCTTTAGAGCGGCGACACATTGATCTGCATCTGGCGCCGCATTATCTAATTTCCACGCTGTTGCCATCAGCAGTGACCGAGTTAATTCAATCTCCATATACATGTCCACCATGCGGTGGCGAAGCACCTGGAACGCAGAAATCGACTGACCAAATTGCTTGCGCTGTTTAGTATAGTCAATCGTGGCAGCCAGAAGAGCATCCATAGCACCTAAAGCTTCTGCACAGACAGCAACGATGCCATGAGAAAAAACTGGCCCAGCGATAGCAGCAGCATTACCCAAATCACCCACTAGTGACTCTTTATCAACTGCGACCTTATGCAGTTGCAATTCACAGGCCGAACGACCATCGTAAGTTATGTAATTGTTGCAGCTCAGCCCGGGAGCATCTTTACGAATGACAAATAAGCTAATACCGTCTCGAGCGCTTTCTTTCTTACCACCAACACGTGCCGAGACAACAAAGAAATCCGCTTCAGGGCCGTTCAGTACAACGGTTTTTTTGCCGCTGATCGCAAAGCCATTATTACTGTGCTCTGCTGTTGCTTGCACACGCGTTGGATCAGCGACACTACCCTCTTCCAGGTAGGCTAGTGCACCCTGCAACTCACCAGCAATTAGGCCCGACAGATATTTTTCTTTTAGTGCTCGATCAGCACCAGCTTCAATCAGACCACCGACTAGAACAACCGACTCAAGATATGGCTCACGCACTAGATACTTGCCAAATTGCTCGCACAGAATCATGGTCTCAAGAGCACCGCCACCAAAACCACCATACTCTTCAGGAAAGGTCATCGCTAGCCAACCTAAGTCGGCAAATGTCTGCCAGTGATCTGCACTAAATCCGCGCACCTCTTTAATGGCGGCTTGGCGGCTCTCGAAACTGTAATTGTCACGAAGATACCTATCTGCGCTATCGCGCAACATGGATTGTTCTTCGCTGTACTCAATAAACATTAAACTTCTTCCCTACAAATGTATTGGTTATAAATGCAGAACGCGCTTAGCGATAATATCTCGCTGAATCTCAGCCGAGCCACCGTAAATTGTCGCCGCGCGATTATTTATATATTCAGCCATGGTGGTCAGACCACAACTTGGGCCAATTGGCTCGACTTCACAGCCAGGAAGCAGCGCATCAAGCTGCTGAACAAAGGCATGCTCGCCCATCATCTCTAGGCTTAACTCGTTAAAGCGCTGGCCAATTTCGGTACCCATCACTTTAGTCAGCGAAGACAGCGCACCGGCATTTCCACCCGCCTCAAAGGCACCTTTCACGCGTAACTCGGTAAACTCTAAGGCCAGCGCATCTACAGCAACATCCGCGAATTTAGCAGCGAAAACCTTATTATCCTTCCACAAAGTATTACCCGAAGAATATTGAGAATTTGCTTGACGGTTGATTTTAGCCATCTGTTTTTTATGGTCGATGGCGTAGTTATGGCCACCGCGTTCGAATTCAAGTAAATACTTAGCGACGTCCCAACCCTGATTTTCCACTCCAACAAGATTGACTGCGGGGACTCGCACATCATCAAAAAATACCTGACATTGCTCGACAGTTCCGTCCAGTCCAACAATCGGCTCCACTGACAAACCCGTCGAGTCCATGTCAACAAGAATAAAACTAATACCTGCTTGCGGCCGACCCTCTTTAGAGGTTCTGACAAGACAGAAAATTTTATTAGAATGCTGAGCATAACTGGTCCAAATCTTAGAACCATTGATAATATAATCATTACCATCGCGCACCGCGGCGGTAATTAATGACGCTAAATCAGACCCTGCACCCGGTTCAGAATAACCCTGGCACCAGCTGTCTTCGCCAGAAAGTATTCTTGGCAAGTAAAAATCTTTTTGTTCTTGGGTGCCGTAATGAATCAGCATTGGACCAAGCATCTGAAGCCCTAAGGCAAACACTGCAGGTGCGTTGGCCAATTTGCACTCTTCTTGAAAGATATAACGCTGATTTAGGGTCCAACCAGTACCGCCGTATTCCTGAGGCCAGTCTGGGGCGATCCAGCCTTTATGATACAAAACTTTGTGCCAGTCCATCGCCACATCGAAATCGGCAAAAACACTCGTCATAAGCTCACCGGCTTGCTTCATTTCTGGAGTCAGAGACTCAGTCAAGAAAGCCTGAACTTCATTGCGAAAAACGCTGTCATCCATAAATTATCTCTGAGGAAAAAACATTAAACAAACACACTTGTTTTTATTTTATGTTTATCGAAGGGGTAATGCAATGACATCTACTTAAATGATTGACTGGCTCTAAGCCCGCGCAATGTGCCGTAGGCATTTTCCTGCTCGCCCAGCAAATTAAGTAGCTCGAGTCGAGAGAAGTTGGCGTCATGGTACTTTGCATTGAAAACAAGGTAACCATCTACCCTTGCTTCGTTACTAACGTGAGTCATCAGGAAAATTTCCTTAATCAATCTTCTTTAAATAGGCGTCCTGTGACGGTAGAGATTGAGTTGTCATAGTGCCACTAATAAACTCATCCAACATTTTATGAAAGTGCCTAAGGCGGATTTCTTGATCACCTAAAATACCCCCGTCAAAACTATCTGACTGGCAGCCGGCCTGCAGGGTTGGCATATTAGAAGCATCCTCACCAATAACTTCAGCGAAAGCCGGATCGAACGTACCTTCCAATATTTTCACATAATCAATGCCCTCTTCATACCGATGTGTCTTATGCTCGGGACGTTCGGGAATTGGCGTTCCCTCGGGCAAACACCCGACAATAAATAAATCCCAAAAACACTTATTTGGATCTATTGGATGCGGTCGATAACGGAAAATTGCTCCGCCATCCGCAGATTGTGTAAACGTCGTATTGGGGAAAAAACTATAATGATATTGATGAACTAACTGTTCATCATTGAGATTTTTGTAAGGCAGGCTGGTTTCATCTTGAATTGACCTGCGATACTCAATCTCATGCAGATGTATATCCTTAGCTGATATCGGTTTACCGCTCTTTTCTGGCACTGCAGATTGTGCGGCATCAGGGTCGGGCGATGTGCCTTTCATTTCAGCGCTGAGCATAAAGCGACGACGCAAGTCGGTCCAATTTTCTCGTTCTTCAAGCACTTCACTTACAGTACGGTTGTAATTAAGCATCCTAGAATGTACTCCATAGAGCTCAATGGGAATATCATGCCCCTCACTAATCTCTACCATATTTGGGTGCAGCGCAGCGAAATGATAACTCTCATTAAAGGCATCCCAGGCATGCTTCCAGTTGCCATTCCATTCAAAGGTCTGCAAATCTATGAGTGTATATTTCTCAAACTCATAGCCCTCAAGATGCTCACCAAGATCACCTAGATATTCTTTTAGTGAGCAAGCCTCAAGGTCCATATTAAACCAGAGTAGCCCTTCCCATTGAGCGACCTGAACGGGAACTAGACCTAGTTCTTCAGAGGGTATTCCATTGTCAAACTGGCGGAAAAATTCTGGATCAGCAACCTTTTTAAGGCTACCATCTATGTTCCACTGCCAGCCATGGTAGGGGCAGGAAAAAGCCTCGAGAAATCCTTCTTTTACCTGACATAGCTTGTTGCCACGATGCCGGCAGACATTATAAAAGCCACGAATTACATCATCATTTCCACGGACAAATATAAACGATTCCTTGCCCAGCTCATGAGTATAAAAAGCTCCGGACTCATCTAACACATCAGCACGGTTAACTAACTGCCAGGTTTTTGTCCAAACCTTTTCCCATTCTTGCTGCATAAAGGCAGGCGAAAAATAACGCTCGCCTTTTATCCGCTCAACACCTAGATCTACATTTTTTAATCTTGGTACAAACGGGGGAGCCTTATACTTTGCATTGCTGTCTACGTGCCTTCCAAGAAAATCTCGTTCAATGTCAGCCATCTTTTTGTGATCCTTATTATTGGCTATCTAATTAACTAAAATCATTATCAAGTACTTGAGCTTATCATCCCTGGTTCAACAGACCTGTTCACGCAAGTCACTGCTGATAAAGGTAGCCTAGATGGCACTTAAAAAAACGTAACGAAAAGTCGCGCAAAATAGTTAACAAAGACGCGATTGACCATAGCCTGTCTTTAGTAAGTTCGACATCAGCCAAAGTGAAACAAGCATAGTAGCTTTTAGGTCATTATGCCGACTGACATTAGCGTCTTAACTTTCTTTCTGAGAATGTCCTTGCGGACCTTGCCCGAAGCGGTTTTCTCCAGCGTGCGACTATACTCAATACGTTGAGGCCATTTCTGTTTGGCTAAGCCGCTTTGCAGTAAAAACGCCTGAAGTTCAGACAAACTGAGTTGCACAGTATCCCTGGTCACCAGAAAAACACAAACACCTTCACCTAGCCGCTCATGAGGCATTGCCACCACTGCTGCCTCAACGATTATTGCATGCTGGTGGAGAATATCTTCTATTTCACGGGCAGAAATGTTCTCGCCGCCTCGAATAATGATGTCCTTTTTACGGTCAGTGATCACAATGGCACCCTCAGGGGTTATATGGCCAATATCACCGGTATAAAAGTAACCGCGCTCGTCAATCGATTGGCGGGTCTGTTCTTCTTCGCCATAGCCCATCATCATCGCAGGACCCTTGACCAGGATCTCTCCGTCACTTCCCTGAGCTAATGGATCGCCCTCATCGTCAGCAATAATCACATCCCAGTTATTAATACGCCCATCTGTCATTGCCGCGAGGGATGCCTCTTCTGGACGCATAAAGCCGACCGTGATCAAAGGCGCCTCAGTGCAACCATAGACCCTAAAGGCACGACAATTTGCCAGTGTACTATGAGCATCGCCGATCAGATTAGGTGGCACAGATGCACCACCGCAAGCAAAAAACCTCAGGGAGGGTAAATCGAGAGAATCCCGCTTAGCTTTATCAACCAATTCCTGCAAAAATGGCGTTGCGCTGACACAGCCTGTTGCCCCAACCTTGTCAATATAGGCTACAGCTTTATCGACGTCCCAACGCTCCATAAATGCCGTTTTACAGTCGCTGATAAAAGCTTGCTCGATGCCATTAGCAAAACCGGTAATATGCGTAACAGGTGAAGGCATCAACATGACATCTTCAGCACCAAGACCCCAAGCCTCCACTCCATTATCTATAGCGCATGCTAGGGACTGATGAGAATGTCTTACTGCTTTCGCACGACCTGTGGTACCAGAGGTGTACATTATGACTTTAACTGCATCCATATCTGTAGGCTGCTTATCTGGTGCGGGCCCGCCTCGCTGTCGAGTAAGATCCTCATACTTTAATACACCGTCTATTGAATTCTTGTGCCGCACAGAAACCACATGTTGCAAGTCTGGTAGTTGAGGCGATAAGCGCTCAATCATCTCTGAGAAATTATAGCCGCGATAAATACCGGGGATAAATAAGCAGCGAGAGCGGCTATCAGCAAGAATGAAAACTACCTCGCGATCTCGATATATAGGTATCACTGGATTTACCACCAGCCCCAGCCAAACGGCGGCGATATCAATAGCGACAGCTTCCCGCCAATTCGGTAGTTGAAAGCTCACCACATCACCAGCCTTCAAACCTAAATCAGACAATGCAGCGGCAAGTGACATTGCCTCCTCAAATATACATCCAAAATAAATATGCCCGCCATCCTCAACATAAATAGCAACTTCATGAGGACTATTAGTCGCCTTCTCTTCGGCGTAATCAGCTAGGTTTTTAGTACGTAATTGCATTATCGACCCTTAATAATATTGGGGGCTACTAACCCTTATACTGCAGGACTAGTCGGTCAACCGATCATTATCCAAGTGACTTTCCTCGAACAAGTATGGTTTGCAAGTTAACTTAGTTAATAAAAACATACAACCTTGTTTGTATATAAATGCGCATAAATCTACTCAGAATAATACAGAAGGACTGAGGATACCGTTTTAGCATCAAGGCTACACAAGGTCCCTCTAGATCATCACAATATGTAATCTTGTATTTGCGACGATATTTCATAGAAAATAGGTTGAATTTTGTGAATGCTAGCGTTATATTCACTATTCGGTTAAATAAAAAGCAGGCTCGATTGTTTTTGTTGCTTTATTGTGAGTCCTGTGAGGAATTACGGATCTAAAATTGGATGTCCGCATCTGCTCTCATCACTAATATAATAATTTTTAAGGGGATAATATAATGAACTATCAAAAAATCTTTAATAAGTCACTGCTGCCATCGTTAATTTCCGCACTTATTTTGCCCGTCTGCGCAGTTAGTGCATACGGTGCTTCTTCCATAGAAGAAGTTGTGGTTACGGCTCGTAAACGCCAAGAATCGATCCAAGATGTGCCCGTTGCTGTATCTGCAATCACTCCAGGTCAATTAGAGCGAGGTTCAATCACCAGCTCCCTTGAATTGGGTAAAATAGTTCCTAATGTGGAACTCCATGAAACTGCTATTGGTTCCGAATCTCTGAGCGCCTCAATACGAGGAATGAGCTACGACGATATTGAAAAATCAATAGAACCAACCGTTGGTGTTGCTATAGATGGTGTATTTTTGGCTAGCAACTCAGGCGGTGTTTTCGATATGTTCGACGTAGCTTCGGTGGAAGTTCTTCGCGGACCTCAGGGCACCTTGTTCGGCCGAAATACTATTGGTGGCGTTATCAGCGTCAACAGAACAGAGCCGACTGGTGAGTTTGGCATTAAATTAGAGGCTACAGTTGGCGATCAAGATATGACTGATATCAAAGGCATCATAAATATGCCTTTATCTGATAAGGGCGGTATCAAACTATCATTCAAAAAAATCGACTCTGACTCTCATGTCTACAACACAACCTTAAATGCACGCCGGCCAATGAGAGATTCAGAAACTATGAGTGTCTCTGTGAAATATAACTTCACCGAAAACACATCGGCACAGGTAACGTTTGATAGTTACGACCACCACACCACTGCAGCCGACAACCTGTTTGTTGCAACTGGATTTCTAGAATCGATCGGATTTAACGCCGGTGCTGCTGCTTCAGAAGCAGACAACTGGAGCACTTCTCCTCAGCAACTCCCTCTCACTGCTTATTTAGAGGGCGACAATACTACCTTGAAAGTAAACCATACTGGAGAGAACTACGAGATCAAGTATATTATGGGAATTATGGATTACGAAGAAGACGTAGATGAGGCCTCGTGGGGGCTTCCTCAAGTATTTTTCCCAGTCGCTAGAGATCAAACCTTTAAACAGACTTCTCATGAATTGCAGTATATTTCAGATTACGATGGTCCTATGAACTTTGTTGCTGGTCTGTACATATTAGAAGCTGATTCGAATATAACGTCGGGACCAATCCAAAATTTCGATGCACTGCACTTCCTCGATAGTACTGCATACTTTGGAGAAATGAGCTATGAAATTAATGACCTATGGTCAGTCACATTAGGCGCTCGTTACACTGAAGAAGAGAAAGAGCTGAATAGCGCGTCTTATACTAGCAACGAAGCAAGATTGAGCGACAGCAGAGCACCAGCTGATCTAATTAATCTGGCCAACCCAACATTTGAAGACAACAACACTTCATTCCGTGCAGTATTGCAGCGACAAATCGAAACTGGAATGGTTTATGCGTCTTACTCAACGGGCTATCGTAGTGGTGGGTTCTTTAACCGAGGTGTTACGGCGGCAGAAACCCTACCGTTCGCGTCAGAAGAAGTTGCCAGCATTGAGCTAGGTTTGCGCATGAATCCGACGGACAACAGCCAGATCAACGTTACCTACTTTAATGCTGAGTACACTGACAAGCAAGTTACTGTAATTGTTCCTGCGTCAGACTCTTCATGTAATAAGGAGCAGAACGAGGCAGGTAATGTAACCTGTTCCTTTGTTCGTAACGCCGGAGAGGCGACTATGAGTGGTCTCGAGTTTGAAGGTGTATTAATGCCCACAGACGCACTTACGCTTCGACTAAACTTTGGTACCCTTGACGCTGAATACGATGAGTACATCTACAACGGTATAGATATCGCTAACAAGGCTCGTATTCTGTATGCGCCGGACTTTACAGCCTACTTTGGTGCCGAGCACACAACCGACCGCGCCGGTGGAACGCTGACTCTGAACCTTGGTTTCAGCCATAAAGCTGAAGTAGAAACTCAGGCAGATTGGTCTGTATACAGTTCCGTCACTGGTCCACAGGTAACTCTTGAAAGCTTCCAGACATTGGATCTCTCTGCTACCTTTATGAAGGAAATGGGTGATGGCACTCTGAAACTCCGCGTTTACGGAACAGATGTGTTAGAAGACGGAAACCGAGTAGGCCGCAGATATGATGCGGGCGCATTCGCATGGGCCGAACCAGTCCCACGTCGTCAGATGGGTGTAACTTTAGGATACGAGTTCTAATCATCTGAACTTAAGTAAGCTCTAAAGGCGGCTGAACATTAGTTCAACCGCCTTTTTTATGCCTGTCATCTAATCGAATAAGATAATTTTTATAGATACCGATTGGATCAGTTAGTGCAACATCCTGAGTAGTTTCTCCAATAAAATTTGGTTGTCACAGAAAAATAATTCCTACCTCAGCTTGAGCTGGGTAAAATACGCTAGGTATATTCACGCTATTAGCCGACTGTTAGTCGGCGCCCTAATTCAATAGGGCCGCGAACAAACGAAGGTGATGTTAGCGAAATAAAAATTGAAAGAGGATTAGCTATGGTTATTTATGGAGTCGCTCTACTCGCGTTTTGTCTATTAATGGGAACGTTGGCTGGCGATGTTCTCGGTCAACTATTAGGCATAGAAGCTAATGTTGGCGGTGTCGGAATTTCAATGCTGTTATTGCTCTACTTCACCAGCCAGGCACGCGACCGCTGGCAATTAAACAAACTAAGCCAGAGCGGCATTGCGTTTTGGAGCGCCATGTATATCCCCATCGTCGTAGCGATGGCGGCCAAGCAGAACGTTGCAGGTGCCATTGAAAGCGGCTGGTTGGCACTGGTCGCCGGCGTATTGGCGGTGGTGGTCAGCTTTATGCTGATACCTTTATTTAGCCGCATTGCACGCAATGGAGCCGAGCTTATGAAGGACGAATTAGAGGAGCACCAATAATGGAACTGCTAACGGCTGTGTTAGTAAATAAAGGGTTGATCACCGCTTTTTTATTGGTAGGCGCTATTACTGCATTCTCTTATTGGGTGTCTAATAAACTTAGTCGCGGGGTGATTCATGGCTCGGCGGTAGCGATCGCCATCGGTCTGTTGATGGCTTACTTTGGGGGTACTTATACAGGTGGCAACAGAGGTTTAGCAGATATCTCGATATTTAGTGGTGTGGCCGTAATGGGCGGCGCGATGCTACGTGACTTTGCTATTGTGTCCACGGCATTTGGCGCCGATACTCGTGCTCTCAAGCAAGCCGGTTGGGCAGGAGCCCTTTCGGTTGTTATCGGTGTGGTACTGTCGTTTTTGGTAGGTGCATTGGTCGCGATGGCGTTCGGCTATACCGATGCGGTATCCATCACTACCATTGGCGCCGGTGCTGCAACTTATATTGTTGGGCCTGTGACTGGCACTGCGCTAGGCGCGAGTTCTGAGGTGATTGCATTGAGCGTCGGTGCAGGCCTGGTGAAATCGGTGCTAGTGATGATAGGTACACCCCTAGTGGCGAAGTCAATTGGTTTAGATAACCCCTACTCGGCGATGGTCTACGGCGGATTAATGGGGACGACCAGTGGCGTCGCTGGCGGGCTAGCTGCCACCGACCCAAAGTTAGTCCCCTATGGTGCGATGACCGCAACGTTTTACACTGGCGTGGGCTGTTTACTCGCGCCATCGCTATTATTTTTCTTAGTCCGACTGGCTGTTTAGCGGCGGCATAATTTTAGGGAGTAGCGCATGGTTAATGGCAATCTATATGCCCATTTTCAGGTGATTTTTCATCGCTTCAGCGATAAAACCGCACTCACCGAAGTGGACGGCTCAACACTAAGCTACGGTCAGCTAGATAGTGCAGCCGGCCAGATGGCAGCGTCTCTTTCGCAGCTAGGGGTGCAGCGCGGCGACCGCGTTTCGGTGCAGGTGGCCAAGTCCACCCAGGCGTTGGTGCTCTACTTGGGATGCTTGCGCGGTGGCTTTGTGTTCCACCCTCTTAATACTGGCTACAAGGAGTATGAACTGACCTATTTTCTCGGCAATGCCGAACCGGTATTAATGGTATGTGATCAAGCCGATGTCGCTGTATTAAAACCACTTTGCCAACAGGCAAATGTATCCACTCTACTGACGCTTAATGCTGATGGCAGTGGCAGTTTAACCGACCATGTTTTTAAGATTAGTAGTGAGCTGCCGGTCGCAGATTTAGAGCCCGATTCCCTGGCCGCGTTACTGTACTCATCCGGCACCACCGGAACACCGAAAGGTATAATGCTGAGTCATGAAAACCTGCGCAGTAACGCAGTCTCGCTAGTCAAAGGATGGGGGTTTACCGAAAAAGATGTCCTGTTACATGCACTGCCGATTTTTCACGTCCATGGTCTTTTCGTCGCGCTGGGTTGTGTATTTTTAAGCGGCGCGAGCATGCGCTGGCTGGCTGGCTTTGACTTGGATGAGATATTGGCGACATTGCCGCTCTCAACATCGATGATGGGTGTGCCGACTTACTACACCCGACTACTTGGTAGCGACCGCTTTGGCCGGCAGTCGACTGTCAATATTCGGCTATTTATCTCAGGCTCGGCGCCGCTATTGATCGAGACCTTTGATGATTTTGAGGCGCGCACAGGACATCGTATTCTAGAACGTTATGGTATGACCGAGACCAACATGAATACCTCAAATCCACTTAATGGTGAGCGTCGTGCCGGTACAGTCGGTTTGCCGTTGCCCGGCGTAGAAGTGCGCATTACCAATGATAAAAACCAGCCATTAGCCTATGACGAAATTGGCTCTTTACAAGTACGGGGCGGTAATGTCTTTAAAGGCTACTGGAAAATGCCAGAGAAGACCGCCGAGGATTTTACCGCTGATGGTTATTTTAACACTGGGGACAAAGGTCAAATTAGTGCCGATGGATATGTGGCTATAGTCGGTCGCGCCAAAGATATGGTAATCAGTGGTGGTTTAAATATCTACCCCAAAGAGGTAGAGCTAGTCATTGACGAACTACCAGGAGTACTTGAGTCTGCAGTGATCGGCGTTGCTCACGCAGATTTTGGCGAGGCCTTAGTTGCACTGGTGGTCCGCAATGGTGACATCGAAGAAGCTGCTGTAATTACTGCATTAAAGGCGCAAATCTCCGGTTTTAAGGTCCCTAAGCGGGTAGTGTTTGTAGCGCAGCTGCCGCGCAACACAATGGGCAAGGTGCAGAAGAATTTGCTGCGAGAGGAGTTCGCTAATTTGCTCGATATCGGGCAGACGCAGCTGCCACCTCTGGCCTAGCTATGCTGTAACTATGATCCCAATCTTAAAGTAATGGACCAAAGCGGTTTCAGATAGCGCCATCTTTGATTATCCCATAGGAAAGTAGTTTGCAAAGACACTTTAGCCTTTTTATTCGGACTAAATCAAAATCCCATCTCTGTCGCAGTTGGAATACGGCGCAAGGTTTGACCGCCAGAGATATCCAGTATTCTGCCGGTCATAAATGACTCATCAGATAACAACCACAGTGCCGCATTAGCCATATCATCCGTCGAGGGTAATTTGCCGAGAGGTATCTCGTTAATAAACGCTTGCTCAATAGCCGGCATTGAAAGAAAACCCTCTGTCATAGCACTCGGCGTAAAGCCGGGAGAAAGAGAATTTACTCGGATATTCTGCCCACCGTACTCAACGGCCGCTATACGTACTATATGATCAGCTCCACTCTTTGTACCCGCATAGGCAGCAAGTCCAGGAGGCGCCAATAAGGCTGTCTGTGAGGAGGTTGTCACCACAGATCCTCCGTCCACCATACGCGCGGTCATATGTTTGATAAACAGCGCAGTACCAATTAGGTGGACATCGCAACTCTGTTGCAATAGCTCGCGGCTAATATCAGCAATCGCCGATGAGCTTTCGATACCAGCGAAATTAATCGCTCCATCGAGCTTGCCATAGTTGGCGATCGCAGCATCTGCAAGACCCTCAAGCTGCTGCTCATCGGTAATATCGCAACCAATCGCCACAGCACTCATGCTGTCGGCAATGGCCTGCACTTTGTCGAGCCTGCGAGCAGCTAATACCAGTTTAGCGCCCTCAGCGTGGCAGCGACGTGCCGTTGCAGCACCCATACTACGCTCATCGGACGCACCCAAAACGATAATCACTTTGTCTTTTAACCGACCTGCCATGTTAGTTCTCCTATTAATTCGTTAATATTTAAAACGAGTAAAAATCAGATTTTAACCAGCTGTTTACCGAAATTTTGACCTGCGAAAAGGCCAGCTAAACCAGCAGGACATTTCTCGATACCATCTAACATATGCTCTTTAACGAGAATTTTTCCATTATCAACCCATTGCTTTAGCTGCTCTATTGCCGCGGGATAACGCTCGACATGATCCAGCACAATAAATCCTTCCATATGCGAACGGCGAATCACCAACTGCATATAGTTTTTTGGTCCCGGGGGTAAGGCTTTAGTTTGGTAACCACTAGATATACCGCCACAGAGAACAACCCGAGCATAGTTGGAAAGATTAACAAGGGCTGAGTCGAGAATTTCTCCGCCAACATTATCAAAAAATACATTAATGCTATTTTTACACAATGCCTTCATACGTTCATCGACCGATTCGGATTTGTAATCGATCACCGCGTCATAACCCAACTCATCCATTAACCACTGACACTTGGTCTGGCCGCCAGCGATACCGATCACATGACAACCCATTAATTTGGCGATCTGCCCGACTGTGGACCCTGTGGCACCAGCAGCACCAGAAATAACTACGGTATCACCAGATTTTGGTTTGCCTATATCCAGCAAACCAAAATAAGCGGTAAGCCCAGTAAGGCCATAAATATGCAGCGGATAAGAGATTGGCATATCTTCAGGAATTTTCGACACAGGAAATAATCCAGTCCCATCGCTGAAAGCATATTCCTGCCATCCAAAACCGCCTTGCACGCGATCTCCAACTTTATAATCACTGTGCTTACTGTCCACTATTACGCCTACCCCCATAGAACGCATCACGTCACCAATGGCTACAGGAGGTATATAACTGCGCACATCGTTTAACCAACCGCGCTGGGCAGGTTCAAATGAAAGATAGTGGATCTTAACGAGAAATTCGCCGTCGGTTAAGTCGCGAACAGTTTCAGTTTCGAAATTAAAGTGCTCCTCACTGACGGTGGTTTCTGGACGTGACCTTAATGTCCACTTCCTGTTTATTACTGGTACTGTCATGGGGTATACCAAATAGGTGATGAATACGCGCGGTCCTGAATTGTCTTAGGCGCACGTGGATCTATAACTGCACCGAAATACTTGGCGTCATAGGCTGTCCAGCGTGGCGTGGGAATTTGAATGACCCTAGCATAGTAAAACGCGCGCTGTTCTGGATCAAAATCTGGGTCAGTCCATACCGCAGTCAACTCGGACTCACCTATGCTGTTGCTATAGATCACATTTGCTCCATCTACGGTATTGCCCACAGGAGGAATTTCCCCTCGCCAATTGGCCTTGCGCCCGTCGGAGAGCGCCACATTAAATATCTTTTCTTGGGTTTCCCCACGCGCATCTAGCCAGCCCTTAATAATTTGTATGCGATCAAGATTGGCACCATCGGGATCCCGCGTGGCCGCTACCATAAATCTAGGCGCCTCATTCTCTGCACTGCGAGTTAGGTCGCCACCCATGGGGACCCCCTTTTGATAACCAATGCTGGCGTAATCAGCGCGCAATACATCAGACTCCTTGTATTCCCAACCACCAAAGAAGCGCAGCTTAATTCGGGTGCCCGAGGTAGCGTAAACTTCTCGGCGCTTAATCGCACTAAATATGGACTCGCGAGTATTTTCATCAGACCAAGCCGCTGCTAGGCCAGAGGATACTAACCTCCATATCTTTTGTAGCTGATCGGCCATACGCTTTTCAGTGCGATCCACAGAGGGCTCATCGTGGGCAAATTTGCCGAAGAAATTATCTTCATTGGTGGTGGACATACCCGTGTGAGAATCAGTACTGCCGATAACGCCAAACTTGAATGGATTGGCCCCCAAATTAGCCTCGTGACGCAGACCTTCACGCAGTGCCGACCGGGTATATTCGTATTGCAGCATCTCGGGTTTTTTATCGGTGCCGAGGGTAATATTGCCCTGATCCCAGGTTTCAAAATCGGCGAACTGATCATCTGGTGACAAGTAAGGGTGTGCCTCGCCATCCCCTTTTATCTGCGTTGTTTCATATACAGGCTCCCATCGTGCTCGCTTGCGCGCATAGGACGCATCTAACGGCAGCCCATTTTCACGGTTCGGCGAGAACATACGGCCATTACTAACATTGCCGTTGTGGGCGATAGCAATCACCTCGCCTCCGGTTTGCTTTTCATAATCGGCCAGAGCGTCCCACAGATCTTCAGGATCATTGCTATGCTGGGCAGAAAAAGGTGTTATTTGCGATGCTGTCTCGGCACCATCTTTGTAGATGACCACACGGTGCAGATTGTCACCGGTGATCATGGAGGTCCATTCGTAACCTACAAAGGCGGTAAACAACCCCGGCTCATTGTATTTGTCCGCTACTGCAGAGGCTTGCTCCCAGATCGAACTGCGCAGACTCTCGGGGGTCAGATACTCTGGTTCACTAGTCTGAATCGCATCAGAAAATGCTAGAGCCAAGCTCATCATATCCTCCTGGAGCATTAATTCTTTCCATTTCATGCCCATCTTCCAGTCATTTAAGCGTGGATCATCAACTGCCAACTGGGCATAGATACCTAAATATTCAGCATGATCTGTCACTGCTAAAAAATCGAGAGGCCGGCGTAATTTGGCAGGCATGCCGTTATCAGCCTCCACTGTCTCGCCGCGGGCAAACTTGAAAGCCTCATCACTGGTCAATCGCGTCTGCAAGATATAGGCATCGGCAGAAAGTCTAGAATGCAGGTGTAAATCCCCCCAATAGAGATTGGTAATGTTTTCTCTTACTGGTGTTGAGTACAGTAATTTTTGGTCTGCCAGTGATGGTTCGGCAGCGTTGGCTGAAAGAGACGCTATGATCGCCAATACAGTCAATCTCGAAATATCAATAAACTTAAGCATCATTATTTCCCTTAATATGAAAATTTTTAATTAGCCACCTCGACCCGAATCAGCTGCCCATGATTTTTATTGGGTAACCAGACCGTAATACGATCAGCAGAATTATCTACCACCACTTTTCGCGCGTCATACTCCACTGGCATCAGGTACTTCACTACCCCGCCCGTTTCAGGGTCTAGCCGCAATAAGCGATCTGAGCCTGTGCTGGATATCCAAATTTTACCGGTGCGATCTGGCCGTGCGTAATAAGGCGAAATATGCCTGGGCTGCAGCGGGTACTCTGTAATGTTGTCGGTATCCAAATCAATAACAGCAACGTTATCGGCAAAGAATTCGGTAAACCAAAAACGGTTGTTAGCGTCTCTGTAACCCCGTCTAGGATAGGCATTAGGCGTGGGCGTGGGCACCAGCCGAACATTGCCCTGTCCGTCTGAGCGAGCAATAGACGAAGCTTCAGGGGCAGTGCAGAGAAAGTTTCCCTCAGCATCCTGGTCCATCATGTAGCAGTAATTTAATTGGCCAACTCGATCAGGGTCTGTGGGAAATGGTTTATCATCAAACAGCATAATACCTGCATCCACTGCACTTGTTTTGATGTCAAAACGGAAGGCATGCTCATGGCGAATAGGGCCTTCAGGCACTGAGGTGATGCCCGTGGCCCAGAGTCCGCCTTCACCCGCCCTTACGGGACCAAGAAAGGGATTTTTCCAAATCACAGGGAGATCATATGTCTGCCAGATCTCGGTATCGGGTTTAAAAGACGCATGCTTATTACCCATTACCGCGACCCAAACAGTATCCGTTTCATCCACCTGAATATCCTGCACCCCAACAATACGCATAAGGCCTTCTGTCGGCTCGGGCAGAAAGTTTGGCGCGTCCCATTCTGAAAACTGGCCAGTGCGGGGATCAAGTTTGCCAATGAAATCCCAGCCAGTATTGCCATACCAGACATTACCTTTTGAATCTACATCCAAATCATGGATCACACTGGGCTGACGGGGAATCGGATAGACAGTGACCGTGGCATTAGTGCCCTCGCCCGAGGGCCGAGGCAATGTTTGTAGTGGATAATCCCATTGCGATTTACCGCCGCTTAGATTGATCGTCGCCAAGTATTCTGCAATATCAGAGGCTTTTCGTCCATACCAAATCAATCCCTCGATCGGCTTGGGTTTTGAGACGACCTGAATGCGATTAGCGGAAGAATGATCTGTCTCATAGGTATGCATGCGCTGTATTATCTGCTCAAAGCCCTCCGCGTTATAGGCTGAGCGGGCTATACGCTCAAGACTGTGGCAGAAGCCACAGTTAACCATATTTTTTACCAATAAATCTTTTTCTAACTCGGTTCCAGGGAAGCTTTTCACCCAGTCCAAGGAGGTCAGCTGAGAGGCCAGACGTAAGGGTTCGATGACCGAAGTTAGGATCAGATCGCCCAAAATTTGAGACTGCTTTTCGTCAATCACAATGATCTTGGCGCCCAGTAATTCATAGCCCACAGCACGTACGCTGATTTCGTAATCGCCGCCAGTCACTCGATCTTGATTAAACTGGAAATGGCCAGCAGAATCACTAGTCACGGCAGTTAGCACCGTACTATTTAGATTTCGAAGAATTACCACGACGCCTTCCATCAGCCCTTCATCTGCGGAAGAGACTGTTCCTGATAGAGCTACATTAGAGTCAAGAGCCTGCCGTTCTGCGCAGCCAGCACCAGCAAGCACCATTAACAAAAAGGCTCGCAGCAGAAAATTTAAACTCGGTAATAAATTCATAATGATTACTTATCAGCAGAGAGCGGAGTGACAATCTCAATAAGATTGCCATTGTTATCACGAATAAATAAAAGTCGAACACCCGCCGCATCGAAATTGGTAGGCGGCAGTTCCAGTTCAACACCACGGCGAGTCAGTTCCACAGCCACCGCATCCACATCAGCGCTTTTAAAGGCTAAGTGCACATAGCCGCGATCAGACATGGCGGTAAACACATCTGGTGCTACCTTTTCATCCTGAAATGACTCTTTGGTGCCAACAATCTCAATCATAAAACCATTGGCAGAGATATAACCCACCTCCACATCTGGATAGCCATCTATAGCCCATTCACGCACAATTTCAAAACCGAGAATACTACGATACCATTCCACAGTGGCACTGTAGTCAGCGGTTGAAATCATAATATGGTCGGCACGCATCAGTGCCAGTGGATTCCTCTTGGGGACTTTATCTTCGGTAAAAGCCAAGGACGTCATGCAAAAAACAATTAATCCGACAAGACTAACTTTGAACATCTGTATCACCTCAACTGGTCAGAATTTATGATATCAGTGCCTACATAGTCATTGAGCAGCTCATGAAACCGCTGCACTCGCTTCTCTTGATGAGTCAAAATACAGCCTTTGAATCCTCGAGAGTTAAGCCCCTCCTGCTGGCTGGTGCCAATACTGAGATCCTGATCCGCCACATAACCTACTGACTGACCATCGCCATACACACTGTGGCGATTTTCAGCCCATTCCAGCGGCATTGGTCCAATAGGTGTGATTACTTCGTTCATACCCTCAACTGGTGGCGCTAGCACCCAGTGATGGAAAACACATTTTTGAGGATCGCTAGGATGGGGTTCAGTACGCAAAATCTGACACTGCTCGGGTGACATGGTAATCGTCAGATTGGGGAATAGCGTACAATGGAAATAATCAACCAGCTGCTGATCACTCATATTTTTGTAATTGGTATAGCCTATATCAGGACCCATACGGCGCTTGGCGGCCACTATGGCCTCGCGAATATCTCCGGTATGACCATTATAGTCCTTAGGGTCAAGACCCCAAGCTCGAGCCACATCGTCCAGGGGCGCGGGGACCTCTCCAGTTTCAAACTCCGGATTTCTAGTAGTGGCCTGATGACCTTTCATCCACATGGAGTTGTGGCCAGTCTCATACATCTCAAATAACGTGTCGGACAGACCATCATTGATAAAAGTCGACAATTCTGGATGGATCGTTGGCAAATGATAACTTTCATTGAAGTTATCCCGAATAATTTTCCAATTAAAGCCCGCATCGGCTGACAGGCACATCACTCTTATCCAATTATCCAAGCCATAACTCTTAAGGCGTTCGGGCAAGGGCGCCAACCAATCCAATAATGGCGCGACATCTTCATCCATGCAGTAGAATATAAATGGTCCCCAGCTCTCGCAGCGCACCTCTGTGAGCGTTACTTTTCCGCAAGGATTACCGTCGGGAAAGTCATCGGGATCCTGAACACTGATCAGCACACCATCGGGGGAAAACTGCCAGCCATGATAGCCGCAGGTGATTCTATCGCTGCCACCGATATCCCCTAGCACTAGGCGGTTGCCGCGGTGCGGGCAGGAATTATAAAATGCTTTAATGGACCCATCGGCCTGGCCAACCATAATGACCGATTCTTTACCCAAGTTATGGCGAACATAATCACCCGCCTGCACAATCTCGGCGACCATGCCACCAAGGTGCCAAACTTTCGGCCACAAATGCTGGTTTTCACGATCCATAAACTCGCGGGAAACATACCGATCTGCTGTAATCGTATCGCCACGTACAGGGAGATCAAAGCCCTTGGCATACCGAGATGTCTCAGATTGTGAACTCATGTTGTAACCACCCTAGTTATCTATGCTGTTACACAAACTAATAAATTACTGCCTGGCCAACTTACAAATTCACTGATTTGAATTCTTTAGAACACATCAAGCTGGCACTTGCTTCCTAGTATTACTTTTGGATAAGACCGCCATCCACGACCAGCTCTGCGCCAGTTACATAGCTAGATTCATCAGAAGCCAAAAATAATACACAATTAGCCACTTCCACTGGGTACCCCATGCGTCCGAATGGCACTGCTGCACCCAGCTTCTCAAACTCGCCTGGATTGTCGCGCCGCGAATCATTTTGTATATTAGTGTCAATTAAACCAGGATGAAGCGAGTTGCAACGAATTCCATCAGCTGCATGCTCCAACGCCACGCCCTTGCTGAAAATTTGCACGCCAGCTTTAGCAATACCGTACACCGACACACCTGGAATTCCGCGCAGAGCCGCAACAGAAGACATATTGACAATAGAGCCACCTCCCGAAGCGATCATTGCTGGCAGCGCCTTTTTACAACCAAGAAAAACGCTACGAATATTAACATCCATCTGCAGATCATAATCCGCCATCGAATACTCGCTAATAGGTCTCATCAGCGCGATGCCTGCATTATTGACCAGAATATCCAGCCCACCAAAACGCTCTACGGTAGCATCAATAACTTCCTGCCAACGCTCTTCATCGACAACATTTTGCTCCATCGATAATACCTCAGCACCCAAAGCAATTAGCTCTTTTTCCGCAGCTGCCAATCCAACCATATCGATGTCGGTGATCACCAACTTGGCGCCCTCTTGTGCAAAGCGAACCGCCGTAGCGTGACCAAGGCCTGGATTAGATGCTGCACCCGTAATAATCGCAACTTTGTTTAATAATCTAGACATATATATATTCCTTATTATTGTTAAAATTCAAGTGAGTGCTTATGTCGCGTTCCAGCCTCCATCGACCTCAAGCAGACTTCCGGTACTGAAAGATGATAAGTCCGAAGCTAAAAACATAACGCCGTTGGCCACCTCTTCAGGTGTACCTAGGCGCTTCATAGCATGCTTTGTTGCCAAAACCGATAGGTCCTCAACAAGGCTAACAACCAGGGGGGTGGCAACATTACCCGGGCATATCGCATTAATACGAATATCTCGTTCGGCATATTCCACCGCTACTGTCCGAGTCAATCCCGCCACGGCGAATTTGCTGGTGACATAGGATGAGGCATTAGGATAAGTGTTACGACTAGTCGCAGAGGCCATATTTACGATGCGCCCCCCGCCCTGCTTTAGCATTTGGCGGATTTCTGCCTGCATGCAGAGCCATACACCCTTTAGATTAACCGCGATTACCCGATCGAACTCAGCCTCACCGATCTCATGAAATTCCTGCAATGGCGTTCCTATCCCCGCGTTATTCACCGCGATATCGAGCCGACCAAAGCGCATAATGATCGCATCAAGTAAGATATTCACATCAGCAGAATCACTAGCATCATTTAGCAAACCCAATACCTCCGCGCCAGTATCTCGCAGGGCAACTATGGCTTTATCTAAAGCATTTTTAGAAATATCAGTTATCGTGACTTTAGCTCCGGCATTGGCAAAGGCCAAAGCACAGGCATAGCCCAGACCAGCGCCAGCACCAGTAATTAGCACCACCTTATTTTTAAAATCAAACGTCATAACAGATTTACGTCAATTATTAGTAAGAGTATAAGATTAAGTCGCATTACCGCCGTCCACCATATAAACGCTACCGGTACAATAACTACTGTCATCACTGCCCAAGAAAACCATCATATTGGCAATTTCGTCAGGCTGCCCATACCGACCTAAAGGCGTTGTAGCCTCTACCATACCCTTAAAGTCATCTACACCAGAGTCAGCAAAGCCCTTTTCAATCGATGCTATCATGCGTGTATCTACTGCACCGGGATTTACCGTATTAACTCTAATTGCGTACTGCGCGCATTCCAGAGCAGCGCAACGCATCAATCCAATCACAGCATGTTTGCTGGTGCTATAGCAGGCAGTATTTGGAGAGCCCTTAACACCTGCACCAGATGAAGTAATCATAATGCTGCCTCCACCACCGTCGCGCATAACCGGAATCACGTAATGCAGACCCAGCCATACGCCTCTGACATTTACAGCCAGCACCGTATCCAAATTAGACACATCAGTATTGATGATTTCACCAATCGTACCTTCAACACCCGCATTGGCAACAAACACGTCAATGCCACCAAACCGCTCAACGCAGGTGCTGACCATATTCTCAACCTGATCAGCCTGGCTAACATCGACTGCCACGCATGCACAGTGCTCAGTACCTAGCTCATCCACAAGCAGCTGGGTAACATCTGTCCCGATATCTGCAAGCATAACGCTGGCACCTTCGCTCACAAATTTTCTCACTGCAGCCTGACCAATACCGCCACCAGCACCCGTGATCAATACAACCTTATTATTAAGTTTCATTTTTTATCCTATAATTTATTATACTTTTAGTTTCTACACTGCAGGTATTTCACCCGCAGCAACCATTGCATCAAACAACTCGGTGCCCAGTGGATTGCGGCGTAAGCAAAGACCACCATTAACCTGAAGGTTTTCACCCGTCATAAAACATTCGTCAGATGCTAAAAAGATAGCAGCCGCAGCTATATCATCACTCGTACCAATCCGACCTAAGGGATAGCCCCTCTCGAACTCCGCTAGAAGTGCAGCACTCTTTAAAGGCTCGGCAGTCATTGGGGTTTCAGTCAAACCAGGAGAAATACTGTTGGCGCGAATACCTTTAGGGCCATATTGATTCGCGACGCATCGAATAAGATGGTCTGTGCCCGCTTTGGTACCCATATAAGCAGCATGATCATCCAGCATAATTTTGGCTGTAGCCGAAGAAATCTGAATAATAGAGCCACCAGTGGCATCCATGGTTTGGACGAGTTTTTGTAACCACACAAATGGGCCCTTAAACTGAAGGTCAATTATCTGATCTAAGTCGGCTTCCGAATTCTCAACCAGAGGCACTAAGAGACCCCAACCCGTTGCATTGACCGCGACATCCAATCGTGAATAGCGGTCAACAATCGTATCGATCATTGAGGTTATAGACGTTTTCTTGGTAAAGTCACAGAACACCCAATCCCCATTAATCTCTTCTGCAAGCTCACGTAGAGAAGTCTCATTACGACCAGACACAATAACCTTAGCACCCTCAGTAGCAAACCGACGAGCCATAATTTGACCCATATTATCCTTACCGGCAGCACCTACAATGGATATAACTTTGCCTTCTAATCGCCCCATAAGAGAACCTTCCATTTTTATTACAACAACTTTTTATGCTCCGGCATTAGTAATGCTGAAGCAGCGCCCGATAAAACAGACAAGAATGTTTCTTTTATAAAGCATATTATCAATCGAGACTACCTGCAACTCCTTTATTGACGATGCCAAAAACATAGATATCTCTATCGACAGAGGGCAAGCCGTCGGTTCTAGGTAAATTCACGTCAAGAATATCAAGTTCAGGAAGATCTTGAGACTAGCCAACATTTGCGACCCTAAGACCTTCAAGAAAAGCACTGGTGGCTAGACTCTCGCCTTTAGGTTTCAAAGATTACTAAGAAAATCGGAATTTGGCGTATTTTAGGGCCCCAATCTCATCGCCCAACAGATTGAGGGAGCATACATAAGCTAAGGGGCTGTTAAATTTCATCGACTACGAGCCAATCAGAGAAGAACTAAAACATGAACGAAAAGCTAATTCAAATAGCCCATAAAGAGTCTAAAAATAATTTATCCAATTTACTCTATTAAGTTTGCTTCTTTATAGATGTCGGAGAGAATGGTCGTTAGATAAGCCATGACACGCTTAGATCGCGCTTTTTTCCTCACATCCATATGACTTAATGCCATGCCCTTCATTAAAAAATGCACCATATCATGCGCACCTTCCAACCTCGCAATATTTTTCCAATGAGGGAAAACTGCCTTGGCTGTATCAAGAAATTGTTTTTCAAAGTCCTTCTCTACCGGCCCAATAACTTGCTGTAACTCTAAGTCAGTACGTGACGCGGCAAGCAATTCCTGATAAGCGACAAAGGAAGGAAGATTTACATATCGCCAGGCTGCTTCAACAGATTTGGCAGTAGCCTCATGAGTCAATGGTTGCTGAGGCTCGTCAATATCTGCCATCAATTCCCGATATTCTCGTAAACGCCGTCCGTGCAAAAAATCAACCACAGCCCTCATGACGAGCATGCGAGAGGGAAAGTGATGCATCATGGCACCGCGAGAGACGCCCGCACTACTAGCAATCAGCGCAGTCGTGGTGTTTGCGTAGCCCAACTCCAGAAGGCATTGAATCGTCGCTTCCAATATAGCGGAACGAGTTATCGCGCTCTTTTCAGCCTGCCAGCCTTTTTCGTTTCGCTTTGGCCGTTTTCCTTTTATCGCCACTGCTGACTTAGGCTTCGCTTCGCTCCTTGCCGACATTAACATACCCTCTCTAATTTTCTACCGGCTGATGAGCCATCGTATTTAATCGTATTATCTTAGCCATCACCCCAATGTCTTGAGGGATGAAAAATATAAAACCGCCAAGATTGTTTATTATAAATGATACTAAAGCTTTGTGACTTTAATTCATAGGTGTTTCTCATCACCGCCTATCAATACTAATCTAATGATAATGTCTCCTGTGATTTAAATCACCTGCTAATATGGAGCATACAACTATTTTTGGTTATAAACACAACAAAAGTAATGGCACTGCTACGCGGACAGTTTTAGCGCTATTTAATCACGCTTTCTTGCCTGAATATCGTTCAATAATTTGCTTTCCCAGGGCCATCTGATGGACCTGGTCTGGACCATCGGCTTGGCGACACCAACGAGCGTAATTGAAACCCTCCGCCATGCAATAGTCCTCAGTAAGCCCTCCTGCACCATGCATCTGTATAGCTCTATCTATAACACTCTGCATCATCAAGGGTACAGTCGTTTTAGTAGCCGCAATCATATCTACGGAGGCAGGGACTCCCTGCTCATCAATCTTATGACAGGTTTTTAACACCAATAATCTCGCCATTTCAATTTCCGAAAACATGCGAGAAATATCCTCTCGTACCGATTGGTGTTTGCTTAATTGACGCCCAAAGGTAGTGCGTGACACCGCTCGCTGACATGCTAACTCAAGAGACCGCTGCCCGATGCCTATCAAGCGCATACAGTGATGCATCCGACCAGGTCCTAATCGGCCTTGCGCTATTTCAAAACCACGGCCTTCGCCAAGCAAAACATTGTCTAATGGTACACGGCAATTTTCAAATACCAGCTCCGCATGGCCAATAGGCGCATCATCGTATCCAAAAGTAGTTAGTGGTCGAACCAATGTCAGCCCCGGCGTATTCTTCGGCACCAGCACCTGCGTTTGCTGTAAATGGCGGTTAGTATTACCTGGATCTGACTTACCCATCACAATCAGAATTTTAGTGCGCTCATTCATAGCACCGGTAATAAACCACTTGCGGCCATTAAGAACCCACTCGTCGCCGTCTTTAACAATGCTCATCTCGACATTGGTCGCATCACTGGATGCTACCTGTGGTTCTGTCATGGCATAAGACGAACGAATTTCACCGGCCAGCAGTGGTTGAAGCCACTTGTCCTGTTGAGCCTTGGTCGCATAGTTCATAAACACTTCCATATTGCCGGTGTCAGGCGCATTACAGTTAAACACCTCGGGTGACCAAATTACGCGACCCATGAGCTCGCACAACGGGGCGTACTCAGCAAAGCTGAGTCCACCGTGCTCGCAATATTCAGCATGAGAGGGTGGCACGAAAAGATTCCATAGGCCTGCAGCCTTAGCCTTTAACTTTAATTCGTCCATTAACGGGAGCGAAGAAAATCGGTTTTTTGCGCCATGTAGCTGCTGGGCATAGGCCTGTTCGTTGGGATAAATATTCTGATCAAAGAAGATTTGCAACTTATCAAGTAGACGCTGACATTTCTCGGTGTTTTGGTACATCTTAAGGCTCCATTAAAAGGCTTTTATGAAATATTCATTAACTATACAGGCGGTCATAGCTACCTTAGGGTGAAATAATACAAGGTTAAAATTGAGACTATCAAAAAGCGATAAAAACCTGAAATCACCTGTTGGCCCAATTAAAACCTAAATAATTAGCCCACTCCCACTGACCATTAAAAATACACCTGCGGAATACTAAGTCTAATATCCAGAGTTTTTATATCCGCAATTTTGGCATATCCAAAGAAAGGGTGAGAGAAGCAACCGGCATCATCTAGGCTTATCCACCTTTGCTTGCTATCACTCCGGCCGCATGTGAGGAAACAGCAATACATCCCTAATCGATGGAGAGTCAGTTAAAAGCATCACCAGACGATCAATACCGATACCCTCTCCCGCCGTGGGCGGCATACCGTACTCTAGGGCGCGAATATAGTCAGCATCAAAGTGCATCGCCTCATCATCACCCGCATCTTTTTCTGTTACCTGCTGTCGAAAGCGAGCTTCTTGATCTTCTGGATCGTTGAGCTCCGAGAAGCCATTAGCAATTTCGCGGCCGCCAACAAAGAATTCAAAACGGTCAGTCACAAAAGGATCATTATCATTGCGTCGCGCCAAAGGCGAGACTTCTGCTGGATACATAGTAATAAACGTCGGTTGCTCCAACAGATGCTCAACGGTTTTTTCAAATATCTCAATCTGCACTTTACCCAAACCCCAGGTGTCTTTTAGAGGGATATGTAAGTCTGTAGCAATCTTGCGTGCGCCTGCTTCATCGCTAAGCTGTTCAGCTGTTATATCAGGGTTGTACTGCAATATAGAATCAAACACCGACAAGCGAATAAAAGAGTCGGCAAAGTCATAATGCGTTTCACTCTGAATCTCGCCTTCAGTATCTCTAACCGTATTCACTACCTTAGTTGAACCGAGCACCTCGGCAGCCATTTTACGCAACATATCTTCAGTCAAATTCATCAGATCATTAAAGTCAGCGTAGGCTTGATAGAACTCGAGCATTGTAAATTCAGGGTTATGACGCGTTGAAAGACCTTCGTTTCTAAAGTTACGATTAATTTCATAAACGCGTTCAAAGCCACCTACAACCAGACGCTTGAGATACAATTCTGGCGCTATTCTTAGATACATGTCGATATCCAACGCATTATGGTGGGTAACGAAAGGTCGCGCCACGGCGCCACCAGGTATCACCTGCAACATCGGAGTTTCAACTTCAAGATAATCAGCATCATTAAGATAGCGCCGAATAAAGTCCACCACCTTAGAGCGAATACGGAAAGTATTGCGCACATCAGGATTAACGATCAAGTCAACGTAGCGTTGACGGTAACGCATTTCTTGGTCGGCAAGCCCGTGAAACTTATCCGGCAGAGGACGTAGCGCTTTAGTCAGTAACAAATACTCGTCCATTTGCACATAAAGATCACCCTTACCCGACTTATGCAGTACACCCGTAATACCAACGATATCACCCAAGTCTAATGACTTTGCAAAAGGTCGTGCTTCTTTAGTCACATACAGCTGAATTTGACCAGAGCTGTCTTGCACAACAATAAAGGCCCCACGATTACGAATCACTCGCCCCGCAATACTAACCATCTTAGCCAAAGCCTCTAGCTGCTCTTTGGATTGATCACCAAAGCCTGTTTGTAATTCATTAGCGCTATGAGCTGGATGGAACTGATTCGGGAAAGTGGCGCCCTCTTGAGTTCGTAATACATCAAGTTTCGCGCGGCGTTCCGCAATCAGTTTATTTTCGTCGTGTTGATCAGTCATGGTTACTCTGTATATTAGTGGTGACTTTTAAAGCCCCGCTTTAAGCGAAGCAACTATAAATTGGTCAAGCTTTCCGTCCAACACTGCTTGAGTATTGCGCGTTTCTACATTTGTGCGTAAGTCTTTAATCCGTGCATCATCTAAGACATAGGAGCGAATTTGACTGCCCCAGCCAATGTCAGACTTAGTATCTTCTGTCGCCTGAGCCGCCTCTTGGCGTTTACTAACCTCTAATTCGTAGAGTTTCGCGCGCAACATTTGCCAACATTTATCACGATTTTGATGCTGAGATCGCTGGCTCTGACTTTGCACCACTATACCACTGGGCCCGTGGGTAAGTCGCACCGCTGAGTCAGTTTTGTTAATGTGCTGACCTCCTGCGCCAGAGGCCCGATAAGTATCTGTGCGCACATCAGAGGGATCTATTTCAATATCAATATTGTCATCGATTTCAGGAGAGATGAACACAGCAGCGAATGAAGTATGGCGCCGGTTACCAGAATCAAAGGGTGATTTGCGTACTAAGCGATGAACACCAATTTCGGTACGCAACCAGCCAAAAGCATATTCGCCAGACACCTCAACCGTGGCGCTCTTAATACCGGCAACATCGCCAGCAGAGCACTCTACTAACTCAGATTTAAACCCTTTGTCATCGGCCCAGCGAAGGTACATGCGCAGTAGCATCTCGGCCCAGTCTTGGGCCTCGGTGCCACCCGAACCAGACTGTATCTCTAAAAACGCGTTATTTTGATCCATATCACCAGAGAACATACGACGAAATTCTAGTTTAGCTAACTGAGTCTCAAGGGCTGCCATATCAGCCTCAACATCAGCCACCGTGTCTTCATCATCCTCTTCCACCGCCATACTCAATAGTTCACGAGCATCGGCAACGCCAGAATCTAGATCTTCAATGGTTTTTACAACAAGCTCTAAAGAAGAGCGTTCACGCCCCAATTCCTGCGCCTGCTCAGGTTTATTCCAGACATCAGGTTCGCCTAGCTCTAGCTCAACTTCAGCAAGACGTTCTTTGCGATTTTCGTAGTCAAAGGTACCCCCTCAGCACGTCGGTGCGTGTTTGAAGGTCATCTAAAGCGGTATAAAGGGGATTAACTTCCATGGGATTGACTAACTACCTTATGAACGATTGCTGGATTATCATAGCCCGCATTTTACCTCACCAGCGACAGCACACCAAGCGAAACTAATGAGGTTGATTAACCACGTCCAGTAGCGCACCATAATGCCCATAAAATAACGACAAAAAGGAATTAATTATGTTCTATAAAATATTATTAGTTACCGTAATTCTCGCTAATTATTTACTGTTATGGCCCGTCCCAGTGGAACCTGTTAGCTGGGACGCTCCTGCGGACAAAGGATTTGTAGGTGATTTTAAACAAAACTCTCGGTTAGAGGCCATTGAGATTATTAATTTACCTGATACCCATGGGCCCGAAGGCCTAGCCCTGTTAGATAATGAGGTATACGCCGCCACCCGTGAAGGCTGGATTGTGCGATACAACCAAGACACAGGAGAGCAAGTTAAGTGGGTAAATACCCAGGGAAGTCCTCTAGGACTAGTTTTTGATGCGAATAACAACCTGTTAATAGCGGATGCCTACAAAGGCTTGTTGAAGGTGTCTCCTGCCGGAGATATTTCACTGCTAACCCGAACTGTAGATGGCACCGATATTGATTACGCCGATGATCTTGATGTCACTGCCGATGGTAAAATTTACTTTAGTGATGCATCAACTAAATTTGGCGCTCAAACCAATGGTGGAACCTATGCAGCAAGTCTTTTAGATACTATGGAGCACGGCAGCCATGGTCGCCTTCTTGTGTATGATCCCGTAGACCAGACAACAAAAATGTTAATGGATGGTCTGAATTTTGCCAATGGTGTTGCGGTAGATGCTGATAGCCAGTTTGTTCTCATCAATGAGACCGGCTCCTACCGTATTCACAAGTATTGGTTGCAGGGTGACAAGACAGGCCAATCAGAGGTACTAATCGATAATCTACCAGGCTTTCCAGACAATGTTGTCCGTGGCAACGACGGGCGTTTTTGGGTAGGGTTGGTATCGCCCCGCAGTAAACCGCTAGATGATTTGTCGGCTTCTCCTCTAATGCGAAAGATAGTCCAGCGCCTGCCTCTCTTTATGCGCCCTCAGGCGGTACCCTATAGCCATGTGTTCGCTATGACTGGAGAAGGAGAGATACTGGTTTCACTGCAAGACCCCGATGGCCAACATCACACCAATACCGGCGCGCTGGAAACGGACGATTGGCTTTATATTAGTAGTCTACATGCCGACAATCTAGCTAGAATTAGCTGGCAAGATGTCGATCTTGAAGGTGTTGAATAAAACTATGACTGATACCAATTTCCCTCTGGTGAGGGATTTGAAAAATACCTTTTTGGATGCTTTTAGCGATCAGAGCGATTTGCATTGCAGTGCGGTAGCGCCCAACCCACTGTCCAGCCCAGTACTGGTTAGTAGCAATGATCAACTGGCCAAAGAGCTTGGTCTAAAGCCCGAGGATATAGCAGGCGAAACCATGCTGAGTTTAATGGCCGGAGACTTTTCTGCCACAAACCTGCAGCCAATTGCGTTGGTCTATTCAGGGCATCAGTTCGGTGTTTGGGCTGGTCAATTAGGCGATGGTCGAGCCATGACTCTAGGTGAATTACAAGTCGAAGATGCCCTTACTGGCGTATCAGAGCTCTGGGATATTCAACTTAAAGGCGCGGGTACCACACCCTACTCCCGCTTTGCTGACGGACGTGCAGTGCTGCGTTCAAGTATTCGTGAATACCTTTGTTCCGAAGCAATGCATGGGTTAGGTATAGCCACTACTAGGGCCCTATGCCTGATTGAGAGTAAAACACCAGTTTATCGTGAGGAAGTGGAATCCGCCGCAACAGTCTGCCGTGTGGCACGTAGTCATATCCGCTTCGGCTCCTTTGAACACTTTCACTATCGAAACCAACCTGAACCGATAAAAGCCCTGGCCAACTACGTGATTGATCGACACTTCCCCAGTTGGTCAGATGATGATGGAAAATATGCCAAACTGTTTGCACACTCAGTAACTGAAACTGCCAAAATGATTGCCCACTGGCAGGCGGTTGGGTTTTCCCATGGGGTGATGAATACCGATAATATGTCGATATTGGGCGACACCATCGACTATGGCCCGTTTGGGTTTTTAGATGCCTACAACCCAGATTTTATTTGTAATCACTCTGACGCCAACGGACGTTATTCTTTTAAAAATCAACCATCGGTGGGTCTATGGAATCTAAATGCCTTGGCAACTTCTCTGATGACATTAATATCCTCTGAAACACTAGTAAGTATTCTGAAAACCTATGAACCAACATTTCTGACTGTGTATCGAGGTTTAATGGCAACTAAGTTAGGATTGTCTCATTACAACGACACAGACGAAGATTTGATTAATCAATTGCTAGAACTGATGGCAGCAAACAATGTCGACTACACATTGTTTTTTCGTAATCTTTGCCACTTTTCCGAAAATAGAACGGTAGCCCGCGATATGTTTATCGATCGCCAAGCATTTGATTTCTGGGCTGAAAAATATGGCCAACGATTAGGCCAGCAAACTGTAACTGATGTACAGCGACGCCAGCAAATGTTGGCCACTAATCCCAAGTATGTTCTGCGTAATTACATGGCTCAAGCAGTAATAGAACAAGCCCAGCAAGGCAATTACTCAGGGGTTAATCTGTTACTTGAAGTCTTGCAGAATCCCTATGATGAACACCCTCGAGCACAAAAGTATGCTGGACTCCCGCCGGATTGGGCTGAAACTATCTCGGTCAGCTGTTCTTCATAAAGCCTAAGTGGTTTTAGTCTTGCTGACCAAATGCAGATAAAGGGCTGCAGAAATGCCTGAAGCACCCGTAATCATGCACATCACCACAATTTGGTATCGAGCCGCAATAAGTGGCGGCACACCAGATAATATTTGGCCAGTCATCATTCCAGGCAGAGAAACCAGTCCTACTGCCAACAAACTATTAAAAATCGGGATCAATCCCGCTTTAAAGGCTTCATTGCGGGCAATGAAGGGCGCAGACCCATGTTTAGCTTCCATCACAAACCGCTCAGCGGCCACACTGACCGCATTCATTGAGGCGGCAAAAATCATACCCGCTATTGGGATAATACTGCTCGCTTGATACCAGGGCCGAATATCTAAGACAAAATAGATAATAAAAGCGAGAGTCGCACCGCCACCGCAAGATATTGCGCATAAAGCCTGAGCATAATCACGCCACCCTTTTTTTGTAGCCAGCGGTCTAAGAGCAATTGTGCTAGCGACAATTAACATAAAACTGAGTAACCCTAGTACCAGCCAAGAGGAATTAACCGCAAAAATCCAATTTAGGGCATAGCCAATCAAAATTAGTTGTATAAGCATCCGCGCCAAGGCAACTGCGCTTTCAGAAACGGCCAGCGACCATCGGAACATAACGATTAATACCACCATGACTGGCACAAATGCGAGAGCGACGTTAATAAAAGGAATGGCTTCCATAATGACTCAGTCTAATCTAAGTCTTACAGCCGTGCCCACATTAAAGTATGGCCAAAAACCTGTATTACTTTAGATATGACTCCTTCGATCAATGCTGCGGCACAGACTAACCAATAATAGTTTTATTACTGCTAGTGTTAGCCACACTAAATACAGATATAAGAATAGAGATTTCATTTCAATTATGTGGCATTCTATTGACTTGAAATACTGTTACAGCAATGGATTACATGAAAAAAATCATCGCACTTTCCTGTTTGTTTTTTGCCCAGTTGGCCGTGGCTGATATATTTCGGGTGTTTAGAGAAGCTGATGGGTCTACCAACTGGCAATGGATCGCTAATTTTTCTAGCGGTATTTTCATTATTGCCCTGTCATTGGCCATAGTGAGATTGTTCTTCAGTCGCCGACAGTCCCACCGCTACAACCGTGAGCTAGAAGAAATCAAAGCTCAATTAGAAGTAAGAGTGCAAGAGCGCACAGCGACGCTTAACGAAGCAAATGACCTATTAAAAGGTAGTAATAAAGCGCTGGAAACAGAGATTAGCGGACATCTATCTACCACCTCACAATTGCGACGATCTGAGTCTTACATCACAGAAATTCTGAGTTCAATGCCCCTAATGTTGATTGGACTGAACAATAAAAATAAAATCACTCAGTGGAATCGTCGTGCCGAGGAAATTAGTGGTGTCTCAACAGCCGATGCGATTAGCAAAGATTTGTGGAAGGCGTACCCTGAAATTACAGTCACTGCCGAGCAGATCGCGCAGGCCCTAGAACAAAAGGCCGCCGTGACCATAAAATATAGCCAACGCGGACAATATCATTTCGATATTACCATCTATCCACTGACCGATCAGACCGAGACTGGCGTTGTCATTTTGATAGATGATGTAACCCAGCAAGTAAAAAGTGAAACCATGCTTATTCAGCGCGACAAAATGTCCTTAATGGGTGAAATGGCGTCTGATATGGCTCATGACATTAATCTACCTTTGCGAGCCATGTTAAAATCAGTTAAGACCGTTCGCCAAGGTCTCACTGATGAACCCTTCGATCGGGTCGCCCTGCAAGAGATCTTGGAAGACAGTGTGATTCGAGGCCAGCAGGCTAGATCGGTCATTGAAAATCTGATGGAATTTTCCAGTTCTGGCGGTGACGTAAAGTCTCAGGCAAATATTACGGAGATCATTGATCACAGTGTTGAGTTAGCCGGAGATGTGTTGTCTGTAACCTCGGGGCTGAGGTTCCAAGACATCGATGTCAAGATCGACTATGCAGACGACCTGCCTGACTTTGCTTGCTATACCACCGAGCTACAACAAGTTTTTCTGAGCTTAATTCGTCACGCTTGTAATGCGCTGGGCAGAGTCGAAGACGACAACTACAAACCAACTATTCGTATTGCGGTGACTCGGCTCTATGATGATCTATGGATTCGCTTTCAGCATAATGGAGCAATTATCAGTACCGCAGACCAACAGCATTTATTCGAGTCTTTCTCCACATCCGAAGAGACCAATAGTCGGCACGATGCTGATCAGCGCTTATCTTTCACTCACTTTATTATCACTGACCAACACCACGGCCAAATAGCTGTGATGTCAGATGAAGATCAAGGTACTACCTTTAGTATTCAGCTGCCAATTAAATAGTCTTCTAAAGACTCCGCAATACCTCAAGGGGCGGTTGAACAACTGCTTTACGACTATACGCCACGCCTAAACTACCCACCAAAAGGCCGCCTATGCTTGGACCTACGTACCACAACCATGGATGCATTGAGAATGGCAGGTCAAACATAAATCGTTGCAACATTGCCACAGACAATTCAGCCCCAGCACTTGCAAGTAGGCCCGCCATAACACCCAAGGTACTAAATTCTATTAACTGGATACCTAGTATTAATCGCCGCGAGCTTCCTAATGTTCTCAAAATAGCACTTTCTTGCAATCGCTCTGACATTGACAAACTCACCGCAGAGAACATAACTAAAATACCACAACCCAAAATTAGCAGAGTCATCACTTCAAGACCACGCGTCACCTGAGATACGATGGTGCGAATACGGTCGATTATTTTGTCTAGCTCAATCACTTGAACAGTGGGAAAACTGCGTAGTATGTCGTTGACCAACAACTTCTTTTCAGCCGGAATATAAAGGCTAGTCATGCTGGTTCGCGGATACTCTTCCAACATGCCCTCTGGGAATAAAAAGTAAAAGTTGGGTGTCATGTTGTCCCAGTTTAAGGTTCTAGTACCAATCATCTCGGCTT
>JAPKEJ010000065.1 GCA_028822155.1 Porticoccaceae bacterium | reverse complement strand
CATCGCCATCGCCATCGCCTTCGATTGCGCCATACTGTGCTTTCAATGTAATGTTGCCATCCATCTTATAGGCCGCACTCACAAAATAACCTGACTCATCTTTAGTACCCAGGTTATCTTCATTTTGTTGATACATAAAACCTAGCTTAAGTGCCTCTATCTGATATTGCGCAATCACACGCATTAGATCTTGGCTATCGATATCCTGATCACCGGCAATAGCGAGATAGAGTTTGTCTCTGGAGTAACTGACCGAGTAGGATATGCCGTCATTAAGGCCGGTGTCATCTCGGCCGTCTTGATCAATATCTTCGCCCTCTGCCGGCATCATAACCAAAGTTGCAGAAAAACCACTAATTGCAGGAGATGTGTAAGCGACGACATTTGAAAGACGATTTTGGCCTTCAAAGACATTCTTGATATCGCCTTCAAGATCATTAAATAAATCAACTCTCTTCGCCGCTACTTTGGTGGGTGAGTCATGCTTACCAGCCCAAACCATACCAAAATCACCCTTAATACCCACGAAAATGTTGCGTTGTTTAAATGTTTGCCCTTTACAGTCACCACTATCGATACAGACCCCATATTCAGCCTGATAAACAATTTCCAGACCATCGGAAATCTTATTGTTGCCTTTTACACCTAAGCGAGAAGCATTGTTATTAAGGTTCCATTCGTCGGTGATTCCATCATCTTCGCTGACTACTGAGAGGTTGGCTTTGCCGTAAATCTTCCCGCCAATTGGGCCTTCGGCAAAACTAAAAGAAGAAGCGCAAAGACTCAACGCTAATACTAAATTCTTCATGTACTATTCCTAAATAGAGTTTTTGTTGGGCTAAGGCCCCTAACTACCACGAGGCTAAAGTGACAGTTACAGGATAAATTATGACATCAATACGACAAAAAAAGAAAAATATTGATGTTTTTTTTGTACTCATATCCAAGTTACTTAAAAACTTTATTTACCCACGAGCATACACATCTAAGCCTATTAGTTGCGGCTAAAAAAGACTACTATTTGGGCAACTAAGATAAGGATGCCTAATATGAATCTAATAAAAATGACGATCAAAGCATCACTGCAAATATTTGCATGTCTAGCGTTGTCTAGCCTCGTTCTTGGTGCCACAGCCGACTATCAAAAAAGTATCGATAACCATCAAAAGCAGTTTGAGAAAGTTGCTCTAGATCTTTGGGGTTTCGCTGAAATGGGTTATCAAGAGGTGCAAAGCGCCTCTGTTTTGCAAGCTCAACTTAAAAAAGAAGGTTTTAAAGTGACCGCTGGTATTGCAGGAATACCGACGGCATTCAAAGCAGAATTCGGATCAGGAGGACCAACGATTGGCATCTTGGGGGAGTTTGACGCGCTACCTGGTTTGGCCCAAAGCACATCGCCGTTTAAAGAGACTCTTGAAAATATGACTGGCGCTGGCCAGGCCTGTGGGCACAATCTATTTGGCGCGGGGTCAGCGTGGGCCGCGGTTGCCGTAAAAGAATGGCTGGAGAATAGTGGAACACCAGGAAAGGTTGTTTTTTATGGTACACCTGCGGAAGAAGGGGGCTCGGGAAAGGTTTATATGGCGAGAGAAGGCGCATTTAAAGATGTAGATATTCTCTTGCATTGGCATCCTGGCGCATCAAATAGTGCTAGTCCAAGATCAACTAATTCTAATATGTCAGGCAAATTTACCTTCAAAGGTATTTCTGCACATGCTGCCAGCGCACCTCATAAAGGACGGTCTGCACTAGACGGCGTAGAGGCCATGAATATGATGGTTAACATGATGAGAGAGCATATACCTCAGGACTCTCGTATTCATTACGTTATTACTAAGGGTGGTTTGGCGCCCAATGTCGTGCCAGATCTTGCCGAGGTCTACTACTATGTCAGGCACCCAAGAAGAGAGATGGTTAAAAAACTCTTTGAACGAGTAGCTAACACGGCGCGTGGTGCTGCATTAGGGACTGATACCAAGATGAGTTACGAGATTATGCATGGCAATTATTCGCTTCTGCCTAATGAAACATTACAAAGAGTTATGCACGAGCAGCTCGAAAGATTGGGTGGTGTGAGTTATTCCAGTAAAGAGCAAAAATATGCCGAGACTATTTATAAAACCCTCGTTCAGCCGTCAGGCCAAATTGGCGATCAAGGAGAAATTGGTCCTTACAAGCGCTCTCATGGTTATGGATCTACCGATGTCGGTGATGTCAGCTGGTTAATTCCTACCGGTGGAATAAGCGTCGCCACCTGGGTGCCAGGAACTGCGGCTCATTCCTGGCAGGCCGTGGCAACAAGTGGTACGTCAATCGGTTTAAAAGGCACTAAACTAGCCGCAAAGGCATTAACCGCTACAGCACTAGAGATCTACAAAAACCCAAGTATCGCCAATGAAGCGCGTAAAGAGCTGCAAAAAAATGTCGGGCCTGACTTCAACTACGAAGCGCTATTGGGTGATCGTAAACCACCCCTAGACTATCGCGTTAATTAATCGCTAAGCTTTTGCGCTGGGTCGATGGCTGACTTGATCGTACCAGCGTAGAAGATTTTTGTGATCCTCGGGGACTCTCTTTTTTACCCACTTGGCAAAATCTACGCATACTAGCGCACTGATGTCAGCCACGGAAAAGTAGTCATCCACTAAATACTCGCTAGATTCTAGACGTGCTTCTAGATCTGAGAAAAAGTTGTCGATACGCTGTAAACCGCGTTCAGCTAACTCAGGAATTTGACTGTAGTTGTGGTGCCCCGGCATAGCTCTATTTTTAAACCCTGGGGTTGAATTTCTAAAGGCCTCTGCGCCTGCTGCAAAGCCATTTATTTGCACCCAGTTATTAGCTGAATCTACTTGCGCCCGCTCAACAGGTGTTCGTCCATGCAGCGGATTCTCAGGAAAGGTCTCTTCCAAATAACGACAGATAGAATTTACTTGAGTGATGGTGGTGCCATCATCTAATACCAGTAATGGCACTTCAGGCAACGGGCTTATCTTTTGATATGTCTCAGAAAACTGCTCGCCTTTGAGCAGGTCAATTTGAATAGTGTCAATTTCAATACCTTTTTCGGCCATGAATACTCGGACTCTTCGAGGACTGGGAGCTGTGGTGCAATCATAAAATTTCATGGTTTTTCCTCTGGTTATTAGGAGGCTCGTTTAGGGAGCTTTAAAATATTAAGTCGCAGATCAATGCTGTTTAAAATTCCTTCCCTATCAAGGCCGGTATCTCTCAATTGCTCAGCGTGGGCCCCATGGTCTATAAATCTATCGGGCAGACCTAGATGTAGTACTGGCATCACAACACCCTGCTGGGCCAAGAATTCACTGACTGCGGCCCCAGCACCACCAGAGATACTATTTTCTTCCAAGGTAACCAATAATTGGTGATTTGACGCTAGCTTAATAATCAACTGTTCATCTATAGGTTTTATAAATCGCATATCTACAATCGTTGCATTAATCTGCTCAGCAACATCAAGGCCAAATGGGAGCAGGGTGCCAAAATTCAGAATGGCAACCTGAGTACCTTCTCGTATTACTTTTCCCTTACCTAAAGGCAACGCAATCATTTCTTTCTCGATTATCGCGCCTGGACCCGTGCCTCTGGGATAGCGCACCGCGGCAGGTCCCTTGTGTATATAACCGGTATAGAGGAGTTGCCGAGTTTGATTTTCATCAGAGGGTGCCATAATCATCATATTTGGAATACAGCGCAAATAGCTTATATCGTAGGCTCCAGCGTGAGTGGCACCATCTTCACCAACTAATCCCGCGCGGTCCAAAGCAAATAACACATCTAGATTTTGGATGGCTACGTCGTGAATCAACTGATCATAAGCTCGCTGCAAAAAAGTGGAATAAATAGCGACCACAGGCTTTGAACCCTCGCAGGCCATTCCGGCGGCTAAGGTTACCGCGTGTTGTTCAGCAATAGCCACATCTTCGTAACGGTCGGGAAAACGTTTGGCAAACTCGTTCATCCCTGACCCGTCACACATGGCAGGGGTAATGCCAACCAGACGCTCGTCTTGCTCTGCCATGTCGCAAAGCCAATCGCCAAAGACTTTTTGATATTTAGGTTTAGTCGCTTGTTTAGGCACAGCTATTTCGACAAGCGATTGTTTGGGCTCAATCTTATTTAGCGCATGATAGCCAACAGGATCACTCTCAGCAGGGGAAAAGCCTCTGCCTTTTTGAGTAATAATGTGCAGCATTACGGGCCCTTTAATCTCTTTAAGGTTAGTGAGAGTGTCCACCATCAATGGCAAGTCATGCCCGTCAAGAGGACCGATATAGTAAAAACCTAGCTCTTCAAAAATGGTTGCTGGCGACACCATGCTCTTCATATACTCTTCAGTTCGACGCACAAAATTCTTGGCATGAGGAAGAGACCGCAAAGCTTTTTTGCCACGCTCACGTAACTGGTTATAGAACCGACTGGCCCATAACTTAGAAAAGTAGGTGGACAAACCGCCGATATTTTCTGAGATCGACATTTGATTATCATTGAGAATAACCAGTAGATCTTTATCCACGTGTGAGGAGTGGTTAATGGCTTCAAAAGCCATTCCAGCGGTCATGGCGCCGTCTCCCATTATGGCGACGGTTCTGCGGGTCTCATTAAGCTGGTCTGACGCCATTGCCATACCCAGCGCAGCACTGATCGACGTGCTCGAGTGCCCAACACCAAAGGTGTCAAATTCGCTTTCTGAGCGCTTTGGAAAACCAGACAGTCCCCCTTTTTGGCGCATACTAAGCATTTGCTCGCGGCGACCAGTGAGTATTTTATGAGGATAGGTTTGATGACCAACGTCCCATACCAATCGATCGTTTGGAGTGTCATAGACATAATGAAGTGCAACAGTTAGCTCGGCCACACCCAACCCAGCACCAAAGTGCCCTCCAGTTTTACCCACGCAATAGAGCATAAAAGACCGCAACTCATCGGTGAGTTGCAATAGTTCATCTTTAGTCAGTCCACGCAGATCAGCTGGCTCATTAACAGTGTCCAGCAAAGGTGTCGATGGGCGACTCTGAGGAATCTCGGTATAGGTCTTTTGCATTTAAGTCGCTAGTGTCAGTATGTTTTGTTTAGGGTGTGAATATTACACTAATTAGTCGCTTTAATAAGCTCGGTTAACGATAAAACCGGCAATATAACGAAGCGGTTCAGCGCGATCCCCAAATAACTCAAGGCATGCGATACTCTCTTTGTATAGCTCATCAACCTGGGCTCTAGCATCATCAAGGCCGAGCAAAGCGATATAGGTTGGTTTACCTTTAGCTGCGTCAGAACCCTGCTGTTTGCCTAATTGGGCGGTAGAGCTTTCGACATCAAGAATGTCATCCTGGATCTGAAATGCCAAACCAATAGCGCGAGCAAATCTGCTCAAGGCTTTCAGCTGTGCTGCGGTCGCTTTGGTTGTGGCCACCGCACCCATTAATACGCTTGTCTCAATCAAAGCGCCAGTTTTATGGGTATGCATAAACTTTAGTTGATCTAGCGTCAATGATTCACCGGTAGCGGCCAGATCAATGGCCTGTCCAGCGACCATGCCAGAGCTTCCGCTGTGATTGGCCAGCAGACGAATTAATTCAACCTGCTCGACCGGGGGTATATCCCGCATAGTGGCGAGCTGCTCAAAAGCCATTGCCTGTAGTGCATCGCCAGCTAAGATAGCCGTGGCCTCATCGAATTGAATATGACAGCTAGGCTTACCTCGACGCAGGTCATCATCATCCATTGCCGGAAGGTCATCATGAATCAGCGAATAAGCATGAATCATCTCGACTGATGCAGCTGCGATTTCAGTGTGGTGATTAGCCTCCGCAATCGCATCAGCTGCCGCAAAGCAGAGCAGTGGGCGTAGACGTTTTCCTCCGTTTAATACCGAGTAGCGCATAGCGGAAAGTAGTCTTTCAGCGGGGCCTTCGGCGAGAGGTAAAGTCTTGTCTAGCTGCGCATTAACCCGCGCAACATAGCCTTCGATAGTTAGATTCATTTTCGGTATAAAGCTCTTTAATTATCGTCATCAGGGCTATAGTGACCACTGACTAACTCGTCGCCTTGTCGGGTCAGTAACTCGACTTTTTGTTCGGCATTTTTGAGTGCTTGCTGACATTCCCGCGCAACTTTAATTCCCTGTTCAAACGACTTCAGAGAATCCTCTAAGCTTAATTCGCCACTTTCTAGAGAGGCCACTAAGGCCTCTAAGCTTTCTAGCTGCTGTTCAAAATCTATCGCTTTTGCTGTTTTAGTCACAAATTCTCGCCTGTTGTGTTGAAATCAATCGATATAGAGAGTCTACAACACTAACCAACCGCTGTAAGTTGGTCAATGATGAATATAGCCCTAGTATTTAAGACTCTTGAGTTTCGGTTGCACTTAATTGACTAGCGCCTGGGCTCTAAAATCCCTGAGCAAAGGTAATGACTATTAACAGTGGGCAGAAAAACTTCACATACGCAGGCCAGATCTTCCAAAACAATCCTTGTTCCACGTCAGGGCTGCCGCTTTTAAGTTCTTGAAGGATACTGTTACGGTAGAAAATCCAGCCAGCAAATATACACAGCATCATGCTTAGTAATGGCTGTGCGCGCTCAGTTGTTATGGTTATTACAAAGCCAAATAGCGAGTCAAAGTTTAGACAGATTAGGGTGCTAATAGCCAAGAGGATCAGCCCTACAAGCCATGTGGCCTTATCACGGTTAACCTGATGTGCTTCCACCGCATAGGAGACCGGTACCTCAAGCATAGAAATAGAGGAAGTGACTGCGGCGATCGACATCAGTACGAAAAACGCAAAACCAACAAATAGTCCTGTGGCACCCATACCTTCGAACAGCGCAGGTAGCACTTTAAAGATTAAGTCTGGCCCAGCAATCAAATTACCACTCTCCGCATAAATTGTGACCCCTAACTCTTGTGCGACAAAAATAGCAGGTAGCACTAATAATCCCGCTAAAAAGGCCACAGAGGTGTCGGTTAAGGTTACCAGGGCGCCCACCACAGGTAGATTTTCATCGGCCCGTATGTAAGAGCCATAGACCAACATAGTGCCTACTCCGAGTGACATAGAGAAAAAGGCCTGCCCCATTGCGCTAACGATGAGTTTAGGATCTGTGATTTGTGAAAAGTCAGGTACTAAATAGAGCTTTAGTCCTGCCATTGCCCCATCTTGGGTTAGCACATATAGAATTAGGCTGATCATCAAAATAAACAGGGATGGCATCAAACGACTCGACCACTTTTCGATACCTTGCTCAACACCAGCACTGATAATCAGTACCGTTAAGAAAACAAAAATGGCAGCAAAGCCAATATTACGAGCCACACTATCGGTCGTTAGCCACTGACTTATATCGCCTAGGCCCATGACTGCAGTCAATGGCTCCAGCATAAAGGCCAGCATCCACCCTGCGACAATACTATAAAAACTCAAAATCAAACCGGCCGTCACCATACCCCCGATGCCCACCAACATGCCAACCTTCTTAGCTGATTGACTTGTGGAGATCGATTGCAGCGCGCTAACCATGTTGGCTCGAGTATGACGTCCAATAATTAGCTCAGCCATCATGGCTGGATAGGCCAGTAGAAAGGCCAGAATGAGATACATTAATACAAAGGCAGCACCGCCATTTTCCGCAGCATTGGTGGGAAAGCCCCAGATATTACCAAGGCCTACTGCAGACCCAGATGCAGCAAAAATGAATGCTAAGCGCGAAGAAAATTGACCTCTCTGCATAATTACGTCTCTTATAATTTTAATTATGGAGAGTCTAGGTGATTCACTAATTAAATTCGACCTTAAAATGCTCGAAATAGAAACATTGAGATGCAGATAGCAAGAATAGTCTGCTTATTATCAGGACTTCCTGTGCTAAAATAGTACTTCAGGGGGGCGTTCTGGATTCGACGCGGGTTACAAAACCTCCGGTGCATGCC
>JAPKEJ010000064.1 GCA_028822155.1 Porticoccaceae bacterium | reverse complement strand
GTCGTCTGGCCGGAGAAATACCTGCAATTGTCTATGGCGGAAAGAAAGATCCAGCCATGCTAACTCTATTGCATAAAGATGTAGCGAGGGCATTAGACAATGAAGCCTTTTACTCACACATCGTTACATTGGATATCGATGGTTCATCTGAAGATGTTATTCTGAAAGATGTGCAACGTCATCCAGCTAAGAAACTTATTCTACATTTAGATTTTTTGCGTGTGAGCAAGACAACTAAGTTGCATACTAAAGTTCCTTTGCACTTCTTGAATGAAGATGTCAGCGTTGGCGTGAAAACGGGTGGCGGCATTGTTGCCCACACCATGACCGAGCTTGACATTATGTGTCTGCCAAAAGATCTCCCTGAATATATTGAAGTTGATATGTTGGATGTTGAACTTGGTCAGATCGTACACATCTCAGATATTAAACTGCCTAAGGGTGTTGAGAGTGTTGCGCTGAGCCATGGCGCTGACCATGATCTGTCAGTTGCCTCGATTAACAAGCCTAAAGCGGCTCCGATCGAAGATGAGGATGCTCCGGCAGCTTCAGCTGATGATACTGACGATACCGAAAGCAGTGATGGTAGTGATGGTAGTGATGACAGTAATGAGGGCGCAAGCGAAGAGTAATCTTCAGTCTTGCCTCACCATGAGGCCCTGACATTGGATACACCCGTTGAGTTAATTGTAGGGCTGGGAAACCCCGGCCCTACCTACGAACGAACGCGTCACAATGCCGGGGCTGATTTGGTTCTGGCTTTTGCTAAATCGCTTAATGTCGAGCTTAAATTAGAGTCGAAATTCTTTGGTGATACTGCAAAAGTAACACTGGATGGGCACTCTTTAAGGCTTTTAATTCCAAGTACTTTTATGAACCGCAGCGGTCAATCAGTGGCCGCACTCGCGCGATTCTATCAAATTCCTTGTGAGCGTATTCTAATTGTCCATGATGAGTTAGACCTGCCACCTGGCATTGCACGCTTTAAAAAGGCTGGCGGTCATGGTGGCCACAATGGACTTCGCGATACGATTCAATGCCTTGGTAATAACAGTGACTTTGCGCGCCTTAGAATAGGTATAGGTCACCCAGGAAATGCCAAACAAGTCGTAGACTACGTGTTAAAAAAAGCCGCACCTAAGGAACAAGAACTCATTAGTAATAGTATGGGCGACGCCATTCGATCTCTACCGCTGGTTGTAAAAGGTCAATGGGAAAGAGCAATGAACGATCTTCACTCCGCTGATTAAACGACACCCAAGTTTCATCAAGTACTCAAAACAAGCACAAGGATTTTAATATGGGTTTTAACTGCGGCATTGTCGGGCTACCCAACGTTGGTAAATCAACCCTATTTAACGCGCTAACCAAGGCGGGTATTAGTGCGGAAAATTTTCCCTTTTGCACTATTGAGCCCAATACTGGGGTGGTGCCAATACCTGACCCAAGGCAGGATAAAATTTCTGCCATCGTTAATCCAGAACGAGTAATACCGACCACTATGGAATTTGTGGATATCGCAGGATTGGTTGCAGGAGCGTCCAAGGGAGAGGGACTTGGTAATCAGTTTCTTGCTAATATTCGTGAGACCGATGCTCTGGCCCATGTTGTGCGTTGTTTCGAAGATGAAAACGTTATTCACGTTGAGGGCAAAATAAGCCCTCCCGACGATATCGATGTTATTAATACCGAACTCGCCTTAGCAGATCTTGAGAGTGTTGAAAAAGCGCTATTCAGAGTTGCCAAAGCAGCCAAGGGAAAGGACAAAGACTCGATTGCTCTGCAACAAGTCCTAGAAAAAATTCTGCCGCATCTCAATGAAGCAAAACCACTGCGTTCTTTCGGTCTAAATGAGGACGAACTAAAGCTACTTAAACCTCTAAGTCCGTTGACCCTAAAGCCAACAATGTATATCGCCAATGTTGACGAAGAAGGCTTTGAAAACAACCCTCACCTTGATGCTGTTAGAGTTATAGCCGAGCAAGAAGGTGCGGTGGTAGTTCCTATCTGCAATAAACTAGAAGCCGAGATTGGTGAGCTTGAAGACGACGAACGAGATGAGTTTCTTGAAGAGCTAGGCATGGAAGAACCTGGCCTTAATCGAGTGATTCGAGCCGGTTACAGTCTATTAGGCCTCCAAACGTTTTTTACCGCAGGTGTTAAAGAAGTGCGCGCTTGGACCATTCCTGTGGGCGCTACTGCACCCAATGCGGCCGGTAAAATACACACCGACTTTGAAAAAGGCTTTATTCGCGCAGAAATCGTTGGTTACGATGACTACATAGCCGGCAATGGCGAACAGGGTGCCAAAGATTCCGGGAAGTGGCGCCTTGAGGGGAAAGACTATATCGTCAAAGATGGCGATGTAATCCATTTTCGATTCAATGTTTAGTCGCGTGGCAGTCATTCGATGAACCAACTCTCAGGTCGATGGAAACTTGGCCTATTGTTGGCCGCAAGCACCGCAACCATGTGGGGCATACTGCCCATTATGTTGTCGGGATTACTCAACACACTAGACCCTATTACCACTACTTTCTTTAGGTTTTCTCTCGCGGCGATACTCATTACGCCCTATCTCATCGTTCGACGAAGACTCGTTAATCGCCATAAAATGACCACACTAAATTTGGTCATAAAACTTTTGTCTGCCGGATTACTTCTTACTATTAACTACGCTCTTTATATTCTCGGTCTTGAAAAAACCTCCGCCGAAGCATCTCAAATAATGATGCAAATATCGCCAGTACTGCTTTTGTTAGCCGGTGTTTGGGTATTTAAGGAGCAGTTTTCTCTACTACAATGGTGCGGTTTTATTATCTTTTTCAGCGGGCTAATAATGTTTTTCAGCCCACGATTTGACGATGTTTTTATCTCACTTAGTGACTATGGCATCGGATTGCTGATGCTAATAGGCGCCGCCGTAAGTTGGGTGGGTTACGCGATTATTCAGAAAGTATTGCTACGGGAATTTAATGCTGAAGAAACCATGTTAGTGTTTTACTGGATCGGTGCCCTTGTGTTTTTACCTTTCTCAGATTTCGACACCTTAGGCCAATTAACCTCACTACAATGGCTGTTGTTAGCGCTCTGTGGTTTTAATACTCTTATAGCTTATGGCTGTTTCTCTGAGGCGATGGTACATATAGAAGCCTCTCGAGTTAGTGCTGTAATTGCGATGACACCGCTGGTCACTGTCTCTATCGTTCAACTGATACCAATACCTGGAATTATTGCAGAGCCTCTGTTTCTCATTTCTCTGGTCGGAGCAGTCTGTGTTGTCGGCGGCTCAATTATCACCGCAACCTGTAAATCAAAATCTTAGTTCTACAATGCAATCCTAGTCCGCAAGCGCGTGGCTGGCACAGCCTTACATAGAGGGTAATTACGACAGTGCCAATGTCGCCAAAATTAGCGACCTCCATATTTTCCCGCCCACTGAACCAGGTATAGGTATAATTTCTGGCGAGGAAATATTTACTAACGAAGTCGCCGTTTTTATTTAACGTTGGCCATTGCCATAAACTCGGCCACGATAGGATCGGCTAAGGTTTTTTTAAAACAACATAACCCTAGATCAAAGGGTGGGATATTGGTCCCAGGTAAAAGTTCTATACGGTCTTGAACGGGGCTATTCTCGACCACAACAACGGGAGAGAGGCCAATACCGCAACCTAAAGCCACCATACTGACTAATGCCTCTTGTCCAGATACCTGGGCATAGACATTGGGGCGACCCACATACTTTTGTCTAAACCATTGTTCAAAACGCTTTCTCGCCACACCGTGCTCAGGTAATATAATCGGCAGATTAGCCCAATCAACACTTTCTGCCTGCAGAGCTGTCTTAACCGCGCAGCTAATAGTGGGGGCGGTAATCGCCAAAGGTACTGAAGCTATGGTCTGAAAATGCATGCTAGTAGCAATATCGTCAGGCCTTGCCGCAATAGCTAGATCTACCTTTTGATTCTTAACCTGATCGATACCATCAGCTGCATCGCCCGTATCCAAGTTGATATCAATATTAGGATGAGCCCGTCTAAATTTTTCTAACAGCGCTGGCAGATAAGAATAGGACGCTGTCACCGAGCAGTAAATGTTAAGCGAGCCAGATAGCTCTTTTTGAGACTGATTGAGAGACTGCTTTAATGTTTCATATTGGGCTATCTGTTGATCCGCATAGGTTAATAATTTTTTTCCCTCACCGGTTAACAAAACTGACCGATTATCGCGAATCAGCAATTGACTCCCGAGCTCCTGCTCAAGTCGCTGAATCGAACGGCTCAACGTTGACGGGCTAACATGATAGGCCGCAGCAGTTTTGCTAAAATGCAATGAATTGCTCAAATGTTGAAACATTGTTAATGATCGAATATCCATCACAACAGCTTAACGCGATGACGCTAATATTGCAAAAAACGCAACACTACGATGAATATATATCGTTTTAAGCAACAACAAGAACTAGGTACACTATGCGACCAAACTAAACTACATATCCCACCGCTAACCGGTGGACGGAGACCAATAATGGCTAACTATTTTAATACTCTCAGCCTCAGTAACAAGCTGAGCCAGCTGGGCAAATGTCGCTTTATGGACCGTAACGAATTTACCGATGGCTGCAACCTAATCAAAGACTGGAATATTGTCATTATTGGCTGTGGTGCTCAAGGCCTCAATCAGGGCCTTAACATGCGCGACTCTGGTTTAAATATTTCCTATGCCTTACGCGAGCGGGCGATTACCGAAAAACGTCAGTCGTACTTATGGGCATCAGAAAACGGTTTCACCGTTGGCACCGCAGAAGAATTGGTTCCTGCCGCTGACTTAGTGCTAAACCTTACTCCTGATAAACAGCATACCGCTGCGGTTACTGCGGTAATGCCTCTAATGAAGCAAGACGCAACATTAGCCTATTCCCATGGCTTTAACATTGTTGAAGAAGGCATGCAGATTCGCCCTGATCTCACTGTGATTATGGTTGCACCCAAGTGCCCAGGTACAGAAGTGCGCGAAGAGTACAAGCGTGGCTTTGGCGTACCCACACTGATTGCTGTTCACCCAGAAAATGATCCTAGAGGCAATGGCCACGCCATCGCTAAGGCCTACGCCTCAGCCACTGGTGGTGATCGTGCCGGCGTATTGGAATCATCCTTTATCGCCGAAGTTAAGTCCGACTTAATGGGTGAACAAACTATTCTTTGTGGAATGTTGCAGACCGGCGCCATCTTGGGTCATCAGCAACTTCTCAACCTTGGTGTTGACGCGGCGTATGCTCGTAAGTTAATTCAATACGGCTGGGAAACAGTCACCGAAGGTCTCAAGCACGGCGGCATTACAAACATGATGGACCGTCTAAGCAACCCTGCCAAAATCAAAGCATTCGATATGGCAGAAGAGTTAAAAGTGATATTAGCTCCATTATTCCAAAAGCACATGGACGACATTATTGAGGGCGAATTCTCTCGCACCATGATGGTCGACTGGGGTAACGATGACGCCAACCTCTTAAAGTGGCGCGCCCAAACTGCAGACACCAGCTTTGAACAAGCTGCGGACTGCGATACTGAGATAACCGAGCAAGAGTTTTATGACAAAGGCATTTATTTGGTTGCCATGATCAAAGCGGGTGTTGAGCTAGCCTTTGACACCATGGTTGCCTCAGGCATTATCGAAGAGTCTGCCTACTATGAGTCGTTGCACGAAACCCCGTTAATTGCCAACTGTATTGCCCGCAACAAACTCTATGAGATGAATGTGGTGATCTCCGATACCGCAGAATACGGCAACTACCTATTTACCCACGCGGCTGCGCCATTATTGCAGGATCATGCCAATTCATTAACTCTAGAAGACTTGGGTGGTGGTTTAACCAGCACCTCTAATGCAGTGGATAATATTCGACTTATTGAAGTAAACGATGCCATTCGCGACCATGATGTAGAGCTTATTGGCCACGAACTGCGCGGGTATATGACAGATATGAAACGTATTGTGGAATCAGCTAACGTTTGATCTAAATTGCCCGCTCGAGCGAGATAGTATTAACACCTACTGACCTAATTAGACGATTAAACCTCGACTAATTAGGTTTTTTTTCTTCAATTAACAACGTCTTTACTAAAGAGATAGCCATAAGAGCGATGACCACTGAAAATGGTAAAGCTCCAATTATCATCACAGATCTCAGTGCATCCATTCCCCCAGCGGACAATAGCACCCCAATCAATAGCGAAAATATCACACCCCAGATCAGCACATGCTTGGTATGTTTTTGACTCTGGTTACCGCCAGACGCAAGCGTATTAATGATCAATATTCCAGAATCTGCTGATGTGACCAGAAAGGTTAAAAGTAAAATAACGATCACCACAGAGAGCGCAATCGCGAGCTCTGGCGAAAGGATTAAATTAATCGTTTTAAATAACTGGGCAGAAATATCCGCGTTAATAATCGACCCTTGGGCGACACCAGATAATTCAAGATCAATGGCCGTAGCGCCAATAAAGGCAAGCCAAACAAGACAAATAATAGAAGGAATAACCATGGCTCCAATGACGTATTCACGAATAGTACGGCCACGGGATACTCGGGCTAAGAACAACCCTACAAAGGGTGCAAAAGCTATCCACCAAGCCCAATAGAAAATAGTCCAAGTGCTCTGCCAACCCTGCAGCGCAGCCGAGGGTTCAATGCCGTTATCTGTCCACACTGTAGTGGACATCGCTGGCAACGCGATTAAATAATCCCAAATAGCATAGACAAAGGTTTGTAAGGCAAAGAAGGTAGCGCCAAACAATATAAAGAATGCAATCAGAAAGATTGAAAGCCCCATATTGATGTTCGACAACCACTTGATACCTTTGTTTAAGCCAGACATCGCAGACAAACAGGAGGCACTAATAATTAAAGTTAGTCCAAATAGCTGAGCCAACAGCGTCGGCTTACCGCCCTCGCCTACTAGCCATTGCGCTCCGCTAATATTGAATAAGCCAGCAGCAAACTGCGACACACCATAACCAATGGTCACACTGAGGCCAACGATGGTTGCTAAGATAGCCACTATATCCACTACATGTCCTGCAGTACCTGACATGGCACGGCCAAAAAGAGGTTGTAGCGCACTGCGAATTGTCAGCGGCAAACCACGGTTGTACGAGAGATAACCTAAAGAAATACCTATTACGCCATAACAGGCCCAGGGGGTAAAACCATAGTGCAGCATCGCCCACTTATAGGCATTGCGAACATTGTCCTCATCTAAACCTGTGGTAATGCCCTTAATCGTGTCGGGGTTGTTAGCAAAATGAAAAATTGGCTCGGCTGTTGAATAGGTCAACATACCAATACCAATACCCGCACCAAACATCATTGACAGCCAGGTAAACATTGAAAATTCAGGTTTTTCATCGGGCTTACCCAATTTGACATGCGCAGTGCGAGGCCATATACCCAAGGCTAAACAGACCACAGTATAAAAAGCAGTGACATAAATATACCAGCCACCAAAACTGGCCGTCGACCAGTTCTGTGCACTCAACAAAACTTCTCCGGCAGCAGAGGGTGATAACCCCACCCATAAAATAAGTGCTCCGACAAGTAGCTTTGGCACCAGGGCCACAACTCGATTAAAACCCTCATAAAACCCAGATTTTTCAGTGCTAATAGCAACGGCTACTTCATTAGCGTTCGGCTCTAACTGACCCAAAATTTGATCTCCCTTTTAATAGCTTAGGGTGACCTCTGTCACCCTTTATAATTTTTTGTACAGCCTAACCCGGCTATAAAAGATAACCCTCTGTGTCCAATATCGGGACCACCAAGCAAAACGGAAGGTATATCCTATTGCAGTGTTGAAGAGAGAGCAACGAATTCTAATAAAAAGGTGCTGTAGAGACTTGACTAGAGGCGACTGCAAGTGTAACTTCTCGCCCTCCAAAGAATAGGTCGGTCCGACCCGTTAAAATCGATGGCTACGTAGCTCAGTTGGTTAGAGCACAGCATTCATAATGCTGGGGTCGGTGGTTCAA